>NZ_BAABIA010000001.1:0-300000 GCF_039542385.1 Prosthecobacter algae
TCACGCCCAAAGCCTGGGCAGCCGAACAAAGATCTCTACACCAAGCGCAGGCAAAGAACTGCGTGGCCTCACTGTAGCAGACAAACACTGTCAACCTCCAAGGGACGGGTCCTCGTTTGACGGATACGGGAGTCGTGCGGTCTGGCCATTCATGCCAGCCCTTTGCCGGAATGATGCACCTCCGCTTGCGGATGGCTTGACGATATGAGCCCAGCTCAAAAATGCTGTCAGAGCGTGCGTTAAAGGTGCGGGTGAATTTCTTGGACACTTCAGCTTTGGAGCCTCGTGCCCAGTTGGGAATAAGCCCGAAGCGCATCCGCTCAACTGCGAGTCCATCTTCATCCTGAATGACCACATCGGCGTAATCAGTCGGGCAGATGTTGTTGAGGATGTAAATCCGTGAACGTTTGTCTTCACGCGCCTTTGCCAAATGGCGCTTGATCTCAAGCGCCAGCCTAGCAACCCGGAAACTCAGGACCCTGGCATACTGATTAAGGCGTCCGCACGTGATTCAGAAGGTGCCCGGCACAGGATGAAGGTCAAGCAGCTCATCCAGATTTTGCCACACGACTGTATCAAAGTCGTGAAGACTTTTGTCAAAAATGGTTAATTAATAATAGACATACAAATAATGTCTATTGCAAATTATTATTTAATAATTTAAAATATATATAAAATATATAATATATGTAAAGGCAGGATTAAGATGTTGGTATCAGATGGTAATATAATTCCAAATATAGAACTGCAAATCGCCTCAGTGGAACAAAATGGTCACGCAATTCAGTATATAAAGGCTCCTAGTGAAAAGGTTCAACTTGCTGCTGTGGGAAAATGGGCATACGCAATTCAGCATATCGAAGAACCGAGCGAAGAAGTACAGCTCGCTGCAGTGCGAAGAAGTGGTCATGCAATTCAGTATATCAAAAGACCAAGTGAAAAAGTTCAACTCGCTGCAGTGGAACAAAATGGTCATGCAATTCAGTATATTAAAAAACCGAGTGAAAACATTCAATTTGCCGCAGTGCAAAAAGATGGTCGCGCAATTCAGTATATCAAAGAACCGAGTAAAGAGTTGCAGATCGCCGCAGTGGAACAAAATGTTCACGCAATTCGGCATATCGAAAAACCGTGTGAAGAGATACAGCAGTTCGTGGGTAGAGCAAAGCAAACGGCTAAAAGAACTAAGCCGAATGACAAGGTTCCAGGTGAGAAATCTGTCATTCAATCTACGCAAGCGCTGGCAACAGCCTCATCAAAAGACAAGGGGAGAAGGTTGCCAGCGTTTGGATGTTTCTGAGTCTCTGGCTTGGAATCCTTCGATAACGACATAGCGACATAGCGACATGCGTGTGCTACGAGCCCTTGCCAGATGTCACTTTATCTCAAGCGCCAGCCCAGCAACTCGGAAACTCGGGATTCTGGCAAACTGGTTTAGGCGTCCGCATATGCTTCAAAAGGTGCCCGGCCCCGAATGAAGGGCAAGGACGAGATAGATTAGGACTAAAAAACTGAAAAACTCCTCAGTGAGTGCTGCTCCATAGGAGCCTGGTTTTGAAGGGAACGGAACCAAAGAAGCGGCAAGAGAGGCAACAGAAATGGTGGGCGAAGGTGGGCAGTTGGTTGCCGCCTAGTAAGCGCCGTGGTTCTGTTCAAGGAGGGCGGCGGGGAAGCTTCTGGCCACTTGGCAGTGCTGGGATTGATCCAAGCTGGTATGTGGTGGGAAGCTTGGGGCTGGCTGGCGCGGAGCCCAAAGGGCGGGTGGGCGGGCCGATATGGTTTGGCTATCTGCCTGATTGTTCTTACGCCCTGCCATGCGTTATTATCCTGCCTGCGGGAGCTATGAGGCTGGCGGTCAGCTTCTTGCCTGTCGGCAGCTGCTCTTGCCAAACCTGGACAGAAAATCCTTGGCATCTCCGGCTTCCACACGATCCAGGCTGAACTGATAGAGGATGAGGTGGGACATGGTTTGATTTCCTGAGATTTGAAGCATCATTACGCACAGATCAATGACGTTCACAGATTACAAACAGGCCGTTGAGGAGCTGCTGTATGGAAAGCAACTTCCGACGGCTCGATATGTCTTCGCGGATTCCGACACGCATCTACCGGAGCCTCTGGCCACGCTCGTTTCTGCCATTCGTCAGAAATTTGCCCCAGATGGTCCCCACAACCTGATCAAGTTTCACACACAGTCCTTCAAGATCTCGCTGCTTCATTACCCTCGGTTCTTCGAGGAAAGCCTGTCACGGTTCATCGTCACCGCACGGCATTGGTCCGCTATGAGCTTTCGCGACCGGTGCGGATGCTGATGGAGCTTGGTCTCCTTGATCGTGAATTGACTTTTTTCGACTACGGATGCGGCCACGGCGCCGATGTGCAACTTGTCAGAGAAATGGGTATCAGCGCCGACGGTTGGGATCCTGTTCATGCACAGATAGAGTCAAAGAAAAAGGCAGATGTGGTCAATCTTGGGTACGTCCTGAATGTAATCGAAGATCCAGCAGAGAGGACTGAGACCTTGATCGACGCCTGGCATCATGCAAATCGCATATTGATTGTATCGACCATGGTTGCTGGACAGGAATCTTACACCACCACAACGCGTGAGTTTGGAGATGGGATTCTCACCAAGAGGAACACGTTTCAAAAGCATTTTGAGCAATCTGAACTTCAGTTCCTCATTGAGGAGTGTCTAGGATACGAGGCAGATGCCATCAATGTTGGAATCTTCGTCGTCTTTCGAGACCCAGCCGATCGCCAGACGTTTCTACTGCGGCGTGTCCGCCGACGTCGAGTGCTGAACTTCGCGACCATCCCTCGCTTGAGGCTCGCTGATGCGCCAAGCGAAAGACACACGCGGTTGGAGCTGCTTGCGGAGCGCAATCGAGAACAATTAGACCTGCTCTGGCAGCGCACATTGGAGCTCGGGCGCTATCCCTCATCCGAAGAATTTGCGCCCTTGGAAACTCTGCTTAAGGCGGTCGGATCCAAACGGACCTTGGACCGCCTTTGCGCTGCATTTTTCGACACTGAGGCACTAAGCTTAGCCCGAAATCGCCGAATAGAAGATGTGCTCGTTTACCTGGCCATGACTCATTTTCGCGGCAAGCCAAAGTTAAAGGAGCTCGAAGCAGCCCTGAAGGAGGATGTTCGGGTCCTCTTCGGATCCTTTGCAGCCGCCAATCAGCAGGCACGCGAACTTCTGTTTGCCGCCGGAAAAGCTGAAAACATTCAGCAACTAGCAGAAGAACGTGAGTTCGGTTGCAACGAACCGGACCACTTCACTCTGCACGAGAGCCTTCTGGATGATCTTCCACCAGTGCTACGAATTTACG
This sequence comes from Prosthecobacter algae, assembly GCF_039542385.1. Classification (NCBI taxonomy): domain Bacteria; kingdom Pseudomonadati; phylum Verrucomicrobiota; class Verrucomicrobiia; order Verrucomicrobiales; family Verrucomicrobiaceae; genus Prosthecobacter; species Prosthecobacter algae. The sequence goes on from NZ_BAABIA010000001.1 coordinate 3,339, forward strand.
TTCAATGCGCCTCGTTGTTGTATGGCGACCCGCATCAGTCCGACTTGATCAAGATCCACAAGAAGAGTGGTAAAGTATCGCTTCTGTTCTTTGAAGGATTCCTGGAAAAGCAGGTCCCGGAATTACGCAGCAGGGTCAAGATTTCTCTGCGGACGCGACGTGTTCAGGTGTTCTCTTATGGAACACACGACAATCGCCAGTTTCTAATTTTCAAAGACCGGTACCTGGCCAATACCCACCCTGCATATAAGGAAGCCAAAAGATTTTCACGAAAGCTGCAAATACTTGGTCTTGAACCTGAAGACTGGCCGCACGGCATGACCCCAGTTCAAATGAAGGAACTGGCGGGACGGATCAATTCAAAGGCTTAACCTACTCAGGTGGAAGCTCTTGCCGAATCGCTTTGAGTTGAACGATTATTTCGGTGAGTTCCTGCATCGTGGAATAGCGGGAAAGACTCACGCGTAATCCTGCAACGGCGATCTCGTGAGCGACTTCCATAGCGCGCAGAGTCTTGGAAGACTGAATTGCACCAGCAGAGCACGCGGCACCCGTCCCCACGATGATTCCTGCGGCGGCCAATGCTCCAACCATCTCTTCACCAAGCATTCCCGGCAGTGAAAAGCAGCTCGTGCTAGGCAGTCTTGGAACGCCTCTGGAGTGAATTACCGCCTCGGGAAATTCGTCCTGCAGCCGAGCCTCAAAGGTGTCTCTCAGAGAGCACATCGCCGGGGAGTTTAAGTTGCGAGCTTCAGATGCAGCCGAGGCGAGACCCGCAAGAGCTGGCGTGTTGGTCGTCCCAGAGCGAAGGCCTTGCTCCTGTCCACCACCCAAAATCATCGGCTCTACCTCAAATCCCGGTCGAATGTATAGTCCGCCGATTCCCTTAGGGCCGTGAAACTTGTGGGCAGAAAATGAAAGCAAGTCTACATCCTGCCAGTCGCCTTGAAGATCGACGAGGATCTTGCCAACTGCCTGGGTGGCGTCGGTGTGGAAGAGAGCCGCTGGACAAAGCTCGCGAATCAATCGCCCAATTTCTGCGATGGGTTCTAATACACCCGTTTCATTATTGGCGGCCATGATGGAAACCAGAGCGGTATCCTCTCTCAGAGCATCGCGCAGTGCATCTATTCGGACGACGCCCTGAGCGTCTACGGGAACTTCAACGACCTCAAAGCCGGCGCGGGCAAGTTCAGCAGCCGGCTCCGAAACTGAAGCGTGCTCGATAGTACTAACGAGAACGCGCCCAGCCTTGCGTCCTCTGGCAAACGACGAGAAAACCCAGTTGTTCGACTCCGTAGCTCCAGACGTAAAAATGAAGCAATCTGGTTCCTCAGCGTTCAACAGCTTGGACATCGCAGCCGCTGCTTCACGCCGGGGTTTGTCGGCTCCGGTAAAGGTGGCTGTCGAAGCTGAGGCGTTGAAATAACACTCGGTCAGGTATGGGAGCATGGCCTCGACAACGCGCGCAGTCGGCTGAGTCGTTGCGTTGTTGTCGAGGTAAGTCATATCAGTTTCCCGAAGATAGATTGTTCAGCAAAGTCTCGCACCGTTGACGAATTACCGAAACCATCGAAATGACATCTTCTTCCGATATGTAGGGAACTTGGCAGTAAACAGGGCCGTTGGTCTCGCCGGTGATGGCCAACATGTGGCCGTGGGGCAAAAGCTTTTCCGCTCCCAGCCCCTTAACACCTAGCGACAAATCAGACGTTCCAGATGAATCGACCTTGAGGATGAGGCGATTACCGAGATTGCTGCGTAATACCATCGGGAAAATCGAGGCTTCAGGCCGCTGAGATGCAAAGATGAGATAGATACCTGCCGCTCTAGCTTTTTGAGCGAGGCGGTTCACAAAGCCAGAAATCTCCTCTTTATATTCTTTCACCTGCATCCAGTCGCCGAACTCGTCGTGGATGGCCCAGATTCGAGGCAACGGCAGACCGGTTTTCTTGAGGTATTCGTCGATGTTGCGCACCTGTGCGGAGAGGAACAACGGCTGGCGGCGTTCCATTTCCGCGACCAACTTTCCAAGGGCTGATACCGCAAGTCCCATCTGCAGAATGATGGGCTCTCTAAAATGTGGGAGGGGAGCAAGAAACTGGTAATCGAGAGAACCTTTCGGATCGATAATGACGAGCTGCGCCTGCGCAGGTGTATTAGTGGCCGCGATGCCCAGGATGATGTTCTGCATGAGCACCGATTTTCCGCTTCCGGTTTGTCCGGCCACCAACGTGTGCGGGTTGACCTTTGGCGACAGAAAGAGCGGAGAACCATCACTTTCTTGCTGTGCGACAAGCAGGCTCGTGTTCCCGTTCGCGATATCGGGATTCCAGTCACGCCAAAGTTCGAAGAGAGAAAGAACTTTCCGTTTAGGGCGGGCGACAATTATGGCGATCACTCCGATTTCCGGTCTGACTCCCAAAATGTCGATGCCGTCAGTGGTCTTGAAATCGACCCTTCTTGCTTCGATGGCTGCCACTGTAAGCTTTGCCGAGCCTTCAAATCGTAGGAGAGCCGCGTTTGGCGTTGTCCGCTTCTCAACAATCTTTGCAGTCATGTTGCGCTTCAGAAAAGCATCACGGACTTTCTGTGCTATTTGATTCAGCCACTCCTCATCCGCCGCATCGGTGATGGTGGTATCGCCATCGCCAGCGTGCTGCGAGAGCATGCCACCGAGCGCAGCATTGAGGCCGGTGGAAGGAGGAACCGGCGTGCGGGCAACAGGGCTATCACCTGCAATAGGCTCGCCACCGCTGTCTTCGGCTTCGTCGTCATTGTGTTCGTCTTCCGCCGAAGGAGGCTCCGTGACGACCACGGTCGAGGCGCTCCCGTCACTGGCTTCGAGCGCAGGCAGCACCACCGGTGCATTGGAGGGCGGCGCTTCGGCTGGTGAAGCCGGTTTCAAACCTGCTAGAGGCAAAGCTACAGGGTGCGAAATATCAGTATAAAGTCGATTCACAAAATCGTGCCCGCTGCTCAGAACACGCAACGGCGTTGGTGCCGTCGCCGCTTCCGGCGAGACGAGGTTTCTGATGAACGTTTTAACCGCGGAACGAGCGAATACTTCCTGATGTCCAAAACTGGTGTCCTGGATTCGAGTATAGGCCGTTCCGTCGCTGTCGCCCTCGGCGGCATAGATAAACACGTGGGAATAGCCTCGCAGGCAAATCTTACACTTCCGCTCACGCAATGCCGTTCGCAGCTCGGCGGCGCAGAACGTCTCTTCGGCATTCTGGAGCCCCTCGAAAAGAAGGTCGGAGATTCTCGAAAGCCATAGCTCTTGGTCTGAAGGTGCATGGGGAGCGGTCAGCGCCCTTTCTAAGAGACGAAGGGAATCACGCAGTTGCCTGCCGGAGTCGCGCACGTGATCTGAACTCGAACTTGCGACAATGCTTATGAATTTTGCCTCAGTCACGACGATATCGACGCGCAGTTCCCCTGAATCGCTTCGCGATGGCGCCATCAAAAGAAGATCGGCAACTTTCGACTCTTTCTGACCAAGCCATTCCGCATAATCATCCAAGAGGAGACAAACTGTTCTCAGGCCCAGCTCCTGCTCGACAAGGTGCCTGCTGAGAACGAGTCCGATCAGCTCATTGGCGTTGGTGCCGCGTTTGGCGGCCCGCAGGACCAAATTTCCCGAGATGTCATTGGCATCGTTAATCAGCCGAGTGCACAAGAGATTGAGTGTGTCATTAGACGCATCAGGCGGAAGCAAGGGGCGAAGCTTCTGCTTCATAGTCACGCGCAGAAGATGATCCTCCGCAGTGGACGAGATTATGAGGTTGCGGCCTTCCGAAGTGGACTGCTTGTAGCGGATAATCTTTACCTCTTTGTGGCGAAGGAGCCGTCGGTCAAGAAGGTCGTCGAAATTGACGACCCAGTTTGCCAAGGCATGAGTCTGCTGGAAAATTTCAGCAGTTTCGTCCTTCTCGAACATGAGTTTGCGAGCTGGCATCAAACAGTTGCCGCTCTCCCAAGTGCCGCGGGCGAAATTCCGATTTTTAGCGACCGCGAGTGCCAGAAGAAACTTCCAACCTGCTTCAGTTTGCACCGGAGAAGCCAAGTAAACGACAGATTCACTATCTCCGGGACGCATTTCACGCCTACGGGACCAAAGAGTGGGTTTTAGGTCGGCAGCAGGTATTGTGTGGCCGCCCCCTCGCGGAACATCTGGAAAATCCAAAGCCGCCTCACGAGATATGACATCCTGGCAAAACGCGATGTCGGTCGGCTGTTCAGACTTCAAATTCCCGAGAGCGATCTCATTCACCATGATATTGATGCGGACTCGCGCCATAAAATCCTTGGAACTTTCACTTACGTGGAATGCGTCATCATCGCTCTCCTGCGCCGCGATGTTCTCGTAAATTTGCGCCAGTTTTCCATGATCGCGGTGTGTCAGAATAACCTGGCAGGTGGTGTCTTGATCCGAATCGTCATCGGGGGCGCGGATAGCATTTACGACCGCTGTGGGCAGGCCCGCAGAGTCGCAGTTATAGAGGACGATCGAGAAATTATCTCGTTCATGAGGCTGTAACTCCAAGTAGGACTTGATGATCTCGGCAATTTTTCTGGCCGTAGGCTCAGGATTTTCGTTGGTCAGGCAGTGCTCTTTGACATCCCTGATCGGGGGTTCAACAATGGTATAATCGCCGAAACTCGCCACGTCCGCGACAACCTTTGGAGTGTTTTTTTTCCACAATATTGCCACCTCTGGGCTTCCGGTATTTTGGAGCTGAGTTTCAAGGTCGCGAAAATACAGCCGCCCCGATTGGTCCGTAAAATCCGGACTGGAGCCGCCAAGCAGGCTCTGGAACGTGCGTGATAGCTGGATTTCTCGAGCGTGTAAGGCTTGCAGGCGAAGCGGATGCCACGGGCAAACAATTCCGAGCGGCTTGGTCGATCCGTTGTCCGTGATATTGGCTATGCCGATCTCAAGAAGCGGTCGAAGCATGCCGTTTCGCGAATCATCGGCTGTGACTTGCAGCGAAACTGCTTCGAGCAACGCGCCGTAAGCGCTGGCCTGCTGGTCGAGTGCCGGGTTCTGGATGTCGGAATTATTGAGCGCTTCAATTGCAGTGCCGTAGATCGACACAAATTCGGAGAATTGTGTCCGGAGTTCGTTCGCAAGCTGCTGCGAGACGCGGTTTTTGGATTGCGCGGATTCGACTGCTTTTAAGAATTCTAAATCGAGCTTCTCGGCTCTGGTGCTTGAAGGCACGAAGAGTCCGCTTCCCTGCCTCCCGCGCAAGTCAGAGCAATCTTGAAGATTGAGCTGTTCGGTGTGAGAAACTCGTCCAGCCCGGTCCCGAGCCGCCACGAGGCGCACCAGTGGCGTAGTCTTTGAATGGTCGTTCAGCTTCTTGAGCCACTCTACGTCGTCGACAAAGCTTCCTAATACAGAAGGATGGGGCATGATCAGCCAAGCACTTCGGCTAATCTCATCGTGCCGAAGCTCTGTTACGCAAGAGTCCACTTTTCGACATTTCTAGCAAATAGCTTATTTATAGTATAATATCAAACTAGGTATTGATAATGTATTTTATCAATACTATAGTAAGTTAATTGAGAGGTTCATTTGGAAAGTTACAACAAGGGTCTTGTCGCTGAATCGAAAACGCGGTTAGGACTGCTTTTTTTGGCAAATCTCGCAGCCCATTCACGGCATCCTGATTCTGTGATTTTGCGTACTTCAGTTTCCGAAAGTTCGGGCCAGCTTTTCAAAAGTGCGGCCAGGATTTCACGCCAGTATTCACGGGTGCGCTTTTTGATGCTGACCTTCTCATCCAGCTTTTGAAGATGGGCATCCGCCGCCTGCTGGAAGGTCATCTTGGCACTTGAGGAACTGTCCTGTTTGCTCTTGCGGTGGCGGTGTTCTTTTTGCGCGTCGGCCATGCGGGCCTCGGCTACTGAGAAATGTTTTGTTTTGAGTGACTTCCAAACTTCTTTGCCATTGAGGAACAACCGCGCATAGTAGCCACCGGATTTATGTCTCTTCAGGTTTTGCACCCGAGTTTTTTCCCACGTTTTCACGGTCGGATTGGCGTCCTTCATAGCCAGACCGTAGAAAATGACCGTGAAAAAGCAAGTGTCAAAGCATGTGGAACAAACGTAAACCCTTGTAAATCAAAGCAAAAGCGCCCGTAGCTCAGTGGATAGAGCACCGGATTTCTAATCCGATGGTCGCTGGTTCGAATCCAGCCGGGCGCACTCCTGAAAGTGGGTTAAATCGCTGATTATGAACGCTTTAATGCAAATACCATAATTAGGGTCATGTTAGGATTGAACACTGTTCAAAAGCGTGGAAATGCGCCGAAATGCAACTTTTAGTGGCGACAAAGTGGCGACAACTTTTGTCCCTCCCCTTAGAATTTAGCCAGTGATCTCCTCAGACTCTCCAACTCCGGGCCTGCTTGAGGCGCTGCCAGATGGCTCTAGGGGTGGTTGGCATGGGTTCGTCTCTGGAAATGTCACCGTCAAAGCGGGCGTAAAACCAGGCGCGGGCTATTCTCACGTCGTAGCGGCGTTTGAGACGGCTAGCACTGGCGGCGGCGGCTCTGCGGTTCGTGGCGCTTGGAAAGGCTCGCTGGTAAGCATCCGTGATGCACGGCAAGCCTAAACCGTGGCGGGCGAGAAATCGGCTGCCATAGGGCACTGCATGAGTGGAAAAGAGGGCAAAGCGTTCGTGTCTAATGCTGATCGGCTTTTCAATCTCGCTGCGATATGGCGGGAGTTTCGCGGTCTGAGAATTGTTAACTTTCAAAACCAGACGGGAAGGGCGGCCTATGGGTGGCTTTCGCGTGATGATCTCCACCCAGCCTAAAGCGGCGGCGGCTTCAATCTCCCATTTCCGAACGCTAAATGTGCGGGTGATTTCACGAATAGGAAGAGTTCCGGCGTTTTTATCCAGAACGAGGAGAATGCGGGCTAGACGTTCGCGGCTAAGGATCGGGGGACGCATAGCGATGGCTTAGAATGGAGAATGAAGTGGTGTTGACACTTGCTGTAACGTGCGCCCGTCATGAAAGCTGCGGCCATTATTCTTTGCTCCATTCAGATCATCGTTTTTTTTGTCATCTTCGCCAAACAAGGCATGCCTGATGGATGGGAGTTGGCTTTTGCCGCTTTGATGATTCTTTGTCCATTGGTGAGTGTGTGGGCACTCATGGCGGGACCATCCGAGAATAGTTTGTTTTCCTTGTGGATTCAAAGAAAGAAGCTGGAGCAACGGGCTAAGATTAAGGAGTTGGAAGGCGCTTAATCACATTTCATTCAGCCAAGTGCAATCACCGCTAAAGGGTCGCCTTTGCCGTCACATTCTTTGCCCTTTGCTGGCCTTTCAGATGAATGGCAATGATTCCGGCTGCTTGCAGCTTTTGAAGCGTTCTAGCGGCACACTCTCGCCTGCCGTGTTGTAACGGTTTTTGCCGTTACAAGCTGCTTGAGAGTAATCATTTCGGGAAATCAAAGGGCTATTAAACGATCAAGCTAAATCGGTTCACGAAAGTGGTTACATCCTCACCCTTGTTTAACAAAAACTGTCCGGCATCGGTAATAACAAGCTTGAGCGTGTAGCCGTTCAAACCTGTGATGGCTCCGATTGAAATAAGGTGTTGGAGGTAAGAGGATGGAAGGATGACGTAATCACAAAGGTGTCGCCGTTGAATGATGCGGCGTGCAACCAAAATGTAAAAAGTCCCTCCGTTCAAGTTGGCTGTAAATGCGGCTTTCCTGATGCTAAAGACAAAGGTTCCATTAGTGTCTTTTGATGTCTTAACCTGAAGGTAAAAAAAGCGGTTATTCTTGGATGCGATAATATCAACACCTTCGTCCACGGTCATAATGGAGGCATTGAAGCCACGAAAAAGTAGTTCACTGTGAATGGCGTATTCCCCCGCCTTTCCAAAATAATTGGTGCTCTCTAAAACAATCTCGTCTGGTTCAAGACGAATCCTTTGAGGCTTTGCGAGCTTTGATGCCAATCCATAGCACCCCTTTTTTCTGCCACCGATCTTCGTCTTTCTGAAGATCGGCTCCCTCGTTTTGACGTTCTGTGCTAAAGCCGATTGCAGTTTTTTTGAAAACGCATCGAAATCCGATTGCTCTACGAGGTTTGTCTGAAGGGCTTTTTGCGCGATATCAGACACATGTAAGCCTTTAGGTTCTTGTTCGAGGATGGCGCGGGCAATTTCGACGGGAGTCATAAAGCCGAGATCATACAGGTGGCGTCAACCCCTCAAGTATCCGGCTCTAACAATTTGGGAAGGTGGGATTGCATTTGCAGGAGCCTGCCCAAAGAGAGCGGCCCCAGCGAGTCCAGCAAACGGGGCATTCCTGGCGAGGTTGGGCGGATGATTCGGCGGGGGCACTGAGCGGCGTAGCCAAGGGGGCGTCTGCTTTTGCCTCTGTGGTTATGTATGTGAGTCCGTGCTCACTGTCAGGCGTGCCCGTGCTCTCTGTCAAAGAGGGGGACTGAGTTCTCCCGTGCTCACTGTCAAAGCGGCTTCTCCTTAGACCTCTTTGGGCGCGTTGCTTGGCTCCTGAATCGGCCCGTTTGCGTTTGCACCCTATGACAAACCAAAGGCGGAAATCTGTTCTCTCTGGTAGCCAAGGGGCAGGGAATTTAACGTATCGTCTTTTTCTGTCTCGGCTGCTGATGTCTTTGGAAAGATACTGTTGCAGTTCTTTCCCTCCCCCTTTTGCGTCGTGCTGAAATGCGCGGCCTTTGTTATCGGGCAGGGAATGACGTTTCAGCCACCAGTCACAGAATCTTTTTTGCTGTGAATTTGTGAGAGGGACTAAAAGCCCAAGGTGAAAGTTTGCGCAGTGCTCTTGAGCCTCCCCAAAAGCGTCAAATTCTGTCACCAAAAGAACGGGCGGAAATCCATGCCTGCGGTGCCAGTTGGTTAGGGTTTGCTTGAGCGCATGAAGCGTTTGCTGCAAGGCTTCTGTGGTCGTGACTCGCTGCGATTGCGGCGGGTTGAGAGTAACCATTGCTTGCCAGTCGTGAGAGTGTGCGGTGGCAAAGAGGGCGTCTAAATCATCCGATGAATAAGGGCGTGGCTTGCGCTCTCCTGGCTTTGGCCGGGGTGGCACAATGCGTTTGCCCTTGCTAGGCTCTGGCGAGGCTCTAGCAGGCTTAGAATGGACGATGTAGTCCATTAGCCTTTGGCATGAGTTTTACGGGCTTTAGCGCGGACGTGGTAGCGTTCGTGCATGGCAGATTCGACCTCTGCCAAATCATAACGGATGCTTTTGCCGATCTTGAAGAATGGCAGCACTCCCTTGCGGGTGAGTTCGTCCACGGTTCGCAGCGATAGCGAAAAATGGGCGGCTAGTTGGTGGCGGGTGATCTTCCTGGCTGGGAGGCTGGAAGCGGCGGGTTCGGTATGTTCGTCGGGGGACATGCCGCCGAATGAAGCATTCTGATGCACCTAACTATGCCACGCGTAGAATCTGCAATTTGCCCTCATTTTAGGATGTGATGAAAGCGAATCCGGCAGGCTTTGAGATGTGACTCTGTGCGATTTCCCGGCCACTACCCACCAAGCTCTTTTTTCTTTTTTTTAACTGCCTTCTTTGCATTCGCGCTGTTTGCCGATGATATGCGTTCAGAGCGCCAAGAGGTTAAAGAGTAGGAGATATTGAGGAACTCCTGATAAGTGAAGCCATTGCTCTTTAATCGCCGCCAGTTTTCGCGGCCTAGCTCTTTGTCTGGCTCGTCCTTCGCAAGGAATACCAGCAACTCCAGCATGAGGCCATCCCTGCTGTTTGCTTTGTCATGAGGGAACATCGCCACAATCCCTTCGTTGTAACTTAGTACGCAATGCTTTTCGTTGGCGTCTTTTGGCCATTCATTTATGATCTTTGGGAGTTTTGATTCCAAGAAATTTACCGTTTCTTGGCGGCTGCGTTGGGCTTGTATTCCACAAACGCCCTGGTACGCTTGCTCCCATAGAAAACCCGCGTTCCAGACCGCAACTTGCGCATCTGAAAAACAGAACTCTCGGCCAATCAGCAAACTTGCGGCGAGTTGTGCAAGCTGGAAGGTGGTGGGTAGCTCATAGGGCGGAGTCACAAGAGCGGGAGAATCGGGCCGGGTGGTTGGTTGTTTCTTCATGCTGCCTCCTTGATTGAGATGATGTTGCTAGGCGTCTCTGCGGTGGGCAGAATGGCGAAGTATTTTTTGCCCTCTCCTGGCTTCACTAAGCCTTTGTAATGGGTTTCAAGTGTGACCACGTCATGCCCTAACTGCACGGCTACAAGAGGGGCGTTTTGATGGAAGTCGTAGCCGTAGGAGGCGCAAGAGTGGCGGCCTGCATTGTGGGGCCATTTGGTAATCTCTGCGGTCTTGCGTGCCTCCTTCAATCGGTTGCGCATGATCTGAGGGGAAGGGCTGACAGGGCCGCTTGTTTTGACGTGGGGAGTTAGCCACGTCTTGAGGTTGTCTGGCATGGTGACGACACGGCGGCGGCGCATCTTGGCATTTCGTGGTTTGACCGTTATGGAGCCGTTTAGAACGTCCACGTCTTGCCAGTCTAGGCGGGCCACTTCTGAGGCTCTTAGACCTGCAAAAAGTGAAATGGCAAGGGCAGGGACAATGACGGGCGCGGCTGCATTTAACAGGGCGGCGGTTTGCTCTAGTGTGAGGATGCCGGGTTCCTCAGCGTGTGAGGTGGGCACCTTGTAGCGGGTGGCGGCGTTGTGCTCCGTGTAGCCTCGCCCCTGGCACCAGGAGAGAAAGACGGAAATCAGGCGGTGGTGATTGCCTACCGTAACGGGTGCCAGCTTGAGGCGGTGCAAGTAGCGCTCTACATCGTTCTCGCTCAATTCGGCTACGAGCTTCTTTTTGTGAGCCGTGGCAAAGCGTTGCAGCGTGGTTTCAATGTCTTGCAGATAACGGGCGCTTTTCCTTTCCCGGCCTTTGGCGGCGTGAAATTCATCGTAGGCGGTGAGCATGGCGACGGAGACACGGCGGGCGTCTAGGTGGGCTGCATAGTGGGTTAAGGCGGCTTCTAGTGTGAAGTCTTGCACGCCAAGCGTTGCGTAATGGTCTGCCATTTCCCGCGCCCGAATGACGGCGGCTTTTTCCGCATCGGTCATTTCACCGTGGCGGCGGCCTTCGTTGGTTAATTCCCGCTCCTTCTCGTTGGCGAAATCACCGACTTCCTTCAATTCGGCTTTATTGCTGGCGTTAAAATAACGGCGTTCACGGGTACCACCTCGCCACCAGCTAACGACATGGGTATAACGCTTATGTTTGATCTTCCTGAGAGTGACAAGCGGGCGCTTCATGATGTCCCGATGATGCGAGGAAATGCGCCGAAATGCAACTTTTAGTGGCGACAAAGTGGCGACACTTCAATTTTGGGTGCTTAGATTCGATAAGACCAACGGCTTTCTAATCCGATGGTCGCTGGTTCGAATCCAGCCGGGCGCACTTTTTACCAACGGGCCCAGGCCCAGTGAAGGCCGGAGAGGGCAATGAGGCTGAGGGCGGGCAGGCAGATGCGGGGGCGGTACCAGGCGCGTTGCCACCAGGGGCTGAAGACGATGACGAGTGCGGCGATGAGGACGAGTTGGCCGAGTTCGACGCCGAGGTTGAACCCGAAGAGGGCGGAGAGGGGATTGCGGCGGATGTTTTCCGTCTGCACAAAGCTGTGGGCAAAGGCCAGGCCGTGGATGACGCCGAAGACCAGGATCATGAGGGGACGCCAGCGCTCAAGACGGGTGGGGTAAAGGCCCTCGAGCGCCAGAAGGGCGATGCTGAGGCCAACTCCTATTTCGACCCAATGACCTGGTACGGCGAGGCCACTGATGACGACGATGCCTAAGACCAGAGAGTGCGCCAGGGTGAAAAGCGTGGTCTGCGCCAACAGGATGGGCAGGGTGCGGGAGAGGAAAAACAAGCCGAGGATGAAGGCAATGTGGTCCAACCCCTCGGGAAAGATGTGCCGGAAGCCTGAAAGCATCTCCTCGCCCAGGATCTGGAGATCCAGCGTGCCCAGGAGCTGAGGCATGAGTTCCTGCAGGCCCAGCAGGAGGAGCAGGGGAGCTAGCAAGAGACTGTGGAGGCTTTTCAGCATGGGGGCGGCTAGCATAACGGAGCAACCTAGGTCGTCCTGATGATTTTTTTGCTTTTCAGTGTGCTTGACTCACGCCTTCATGGGGGATGTCCCATCGCATTCATGACCTGCCGGAGGAAGATCGCCCTCGTGAACGCCTGCTGCGTCTAGGCCCCGGCGTCCTGACAGATGCGGAACTGCTGGCCATCTTTATCAATACCGGGGTGAAGGGGGAAAATGCCATCCAGGTGGCTCAGCGTCTTTTGCGGGAGGTGGGCACGCTGCGGCAGCTTTCCCGCACCAGTCCGGCTGAGCTAGCCGCTTCGCGTGCTCTGGGGCCGGCGAAGGCGGCGCATCTAGCGGCGGCTTTTGAGATCGGCAAACGGGCCGAGCGCGAGTGGGCGCGGGATACGCCGATGAATTCGCCCGAGCTGATCTACCGCTACCTGGCGGCGGAAATGCAATGCCTGGCCCATGAGTCCATGCGTGTGCTGCTGCTGAATACCCGGCTGAATTTGCAGCGGGATGAGGAGCTTTTTCGCGGCACGGTGAATGAGACGGTGGCCCATCCGCGTGAAATTTTGCAATCGGCCATCGTTCACAAAGCCTACGGTTTCGCGGTGGTGCACAATCACCCCTCGGGAGATCCCAGCCCGAGCGATGCGGATAAGCGCCTGACACGCAGGCTGAAGGAGGGCGCGGAGGTGCTGGGACTGAACTTTGTGGACCATGTCATCATCGGCCTGCCGGGGGAGAACCGGGGGCAGCCGTATTTTAGTTTTCGCGAAAGTGGGATGCTGTGAGGTGAGGCCGCAGCTTGCATTTCCCCCTTGGGCGCGGATGGTTTGGCCAGCCATGCTTTTGATCATCGATAATTACGACTCCTTCACCTACAACCTCGTCCAGTACTTTGGCGAGATGGGGGCGCAGATGGAGATCCACCGGAATGACCAGATCACCCTGGAAGAGATTGCGAAGCTGAAGCCGGACCACATCTGTGTTTCCCCCGGGCCCTGCACGCCGAAAGAGGCGGGCATCAGTTGCGATGTCATCCGCACCTTTGGCCAGAGCATCCCCGTTCTGGGCGTGTGCCTGGGGCACCAGAGCATCGGCCACGTTTTCGGTGGCGATGTCGTGCGCGCGGGGCGCTTGATGCATGGTAAAACCTCCGTCATCAAGCACACGGGAGAATCCGTCTTCAAAGGTCTGCCGCAGCCCTTCACGGCCACGCGTTACCACTCCCTATTGGTGAAGCGGGATACGCTACCGGATTGCCTGGAGATCACGGCAGTGGCGGGCGATGATGAGAGTGAGATCATGGGCCTGCGGCACAAGGAGCTGCCCATCCATGGCGTGCAGTTCCACCCGGAGTCCATCCTCACTCAGGAAGGGAAAAAGCTGCTGAAAAACTTCCTGGAGATGTAGCGCGAGGCTGCAACTTTCCTCAGGGCGTAGATCGAGAGTCCACGGCCCAGCTTTCCTTTCTGGCGCGTTTCCTCCCATGACCTACCTCCTCACCTTTCTGGCGGGTTTCATCTGTGGGAAGGCGACTTGGCTGCTGTGGATGGCGTTTCGCTTCATCATGGATGTGAAGGCCGCGCAGTCCACGGTGGCGGGCTACCTGAATGCTGCGGACTCCCCTAAAGATGTGGAGGCGCGGAGGGCGGTGGAAGCCTGCAAAAACCGGCTGCGTTGGCAGAAGAAAGTAAATCCGGAGTGGCTGCCACCGCTGGTGGATGAGGTGCCGCGTTTGGTGCGGGACATCGCCCGCATCTACCACCCGCAGCACCCGGAGCCGCTGCTGGCACCGGGTCTTAGCCAATTCAGCCGGGCGGTGCATTTGGCAGCGCAGGATGTGTCTGACTTTTTGCAGACACGCTCCATCGGTCGCCTGGTGGATGTCAGCGCCAGCACGGCGCTAAAGACCTGGGAAGTGACGCACAAGATCGCCACGCATGAGGCCATGCAGACGGCTGGGAAGTGGTACCGCCGCCTTCTGCCCGTGTGGCAGGTGGTGAAGTATAAATCCCCCATGGTGTGGGCAGGGGTAGCGGTCTCAAACGTGGCTGCGCGCACCCTGCAACCCGCCATCATTGATATCCTGGCTCGCCGCACCATTGATCTCTACAGCGGGCGGGTCGGCCAAAGTGCACCGCTAATCATACCGGAAGTCGTGGAGCCGAAATGATTGGCTAACTAAAAGTGGGATTGGTTTGTGGGACGTTGGAGGTCGTTTTTGGGGACTCTGGATGGGAGAGCGAACGAGGTGTGAACCGCCCAGAGTTTTACATCGCAGATATAAATTTCAGGAGAATTTTCTCTGTGGGTTTCCTCTCTCTTGCGGTGTGCCTTTCTTCGAAGGTGTGGATGAGCGGCGAGCGCCGCCGCTGGAAGGAGCGCGGAATTCCTATTCCGCAGTGGGTTGTTAGGAGGTGAAATGTGGAATTGCCAAAAAACGACGCCGAAGTGCAATCGGGGGACGGACGTGGAAGACGGGTGGAGCGGGTAAGGAAGCTCTTGGTGCTGGGGGCTGGCGACCTACAGCGGAATAGGAATTCCGTTCTCCGTGGGATTTGCAAGGGGGGGAGGGGGCACGACATGGGAGTTCCGCGAGGACGCGAAACTCAGCACGCAAGATGCGTGCGCTCCATGGCGGACGGGGCGGCGAGGCCACTCACTTCTTGCCGAAGCACTGGATCCGGCCGTCCATGGTGCTCACGTACACGCGGCCTTGAGCCACGGTGATGCCATCCCAGACGGGCGGACTGGTGATTTCCAGGCCAGCGCTTTGCTCCCCGGTTTCCACATTCACGGCCCACATCTTGGCTCCGCGTTCACCACTGAGGGCGGCATCTTGCTCGGCCAGTTCCTTGAGAATTTCAGGATCGCGTGCAGCCAGGCGTTCAAAGGCATACTCTTCGTCAATGGTATCGGGTGGGCCGCTGACAAAGAGGGTCTTTCCGGCCAGGGCCATGCTGCGCGCCACGATGGGCACGTAGCGGTCCCAGGTGTGTTTGACAAAGCTGCCTCCCGCTTTGCCACCGCCACTGGCGCCGCCTTTGAACCACAGCGCCGCGCCTACTTTGCCCTTACCCGTTTCCACACCTGCTCCCACGCCGTGGACTTGATTGCCTGAGCTATCGCGGGAGTCGCCATTGTCAAAGTTGCAGACCAGGATCGCCGACTTGGGCTGGGTATCAGGCGCGGCAAAACGTGATTCCACTTCAGCAGGGGTGAGTGCTTTGTGATAGAGGGCAAATTGATCCATCAGCCCGCTGAAGCTTCCCGCGCTGCCTTCCGCTGCTCCCTGGCCATTGCCCAGCATGAGGGGATTTTTGGGCCGTGCGGCGATGAGGTCGCCTGTGCCTTGGGCGACCAGTTTGCCATCCAGGTAAAGGTTCATCACCTTTTCTTGTGACAGAGTGCCCACGATGTGGTGCCAGCCTTCGGTCAAGGCTTCTGCCGAGACAATGGTGGTGACTTTGCCCCCGCTGCGGACGTGCAGTTGCGGTTTCTTTTCGCGAATGTCCAGGACGACGCCCTGCAGCGGGCCACCGTGGTGGAGGAGGGTGCCGCTGGCGGTGTCTGGCAGCACCCAGGCCTCGATGGAAAGCGCCTTTTGGCTTGGGTCCAGCACGTCCATGTCAGGGAACTGGACGGAGCCGGGAACGGGCTGGCCTTTGGCCACGGCCTTGCCTTTCGCTGCGCCTTTGCCCTTGCCTTTTTTCTTGGCTGCATTGGCCTTCATCGTCTCGCTGTGGCCCACCTGCGTTTCTTTGGTCGGTTGCACGGCGAGGGGCTGGCCATCAGGACCGAGCACCACGGAGTTTCCTTTGCGTTCCGTCTTGGCACCTTCGGTGTCGTAGGCCTGTTCGGGGGGCGCCTTGGGTGTGGAGAATAGGGTGTACTCCATGGTGGTCGTCCACTTGTAGTACTGGGCTTCGCGTCCGTAGG
Organism: Prosthecobacter algae; assembly: GCF_039542385.1. NCBI lineage: Bacteria > Pseudomonadati > Verrucomicrobiota > Verrucomicrobiia > Verrucomicrobiales > Verrucomicrobiaceae > Prosthecobacter > Prosthecobacter algae. The sequence continues at coordinate 19,364 of NZ_BAABIA010000001.1, forward strand.
AATACACGTTTTTGTCATCGTGCACCAAGATGCGGCCAGCGGGGGCATACTTGCCCGCCTGGAAATATCCGCCATGGCCACCGGCGAAGCTCTTGCCATAGACCCAGTAGCTACGGTGGAAATTGGAGTCATCCAGGAAACCCATGGGCGCAAACAGGTGCTGGCCTTCGCCTTTGTGGGCACCGCCTTGTTTATCAAAATCGCCGGACACGGGGCCCACCTCCACGCGCTTGCCATCGTTGCCTATTTTTTGTGTTCGCAGATAGGTCCATTTGCCATCGCTGCTGAGGATGTCATTCAGCGCCACGGGCATTTGCAGGGTCTTGTGGCGGTCGTTGAGATCACCCCCGGTGTCGGGATCGCGATCATCGTAGTGTTGCTTCACCTTCATCTCGCCAGTCTTAGCATCCACACGATAAAACCACAGGCCATCATCCAGGAAGCACGAACGCCCGGAGACAAAAGTGACCAGTCCATTTTCCACCAACACGCTGCCATGCACCGGCCACACGCTTTCCATCATCTCCCAAGCACCATGACTGAGCTGGGTAGGAGCCCCTTGGAACTTCCAAATCAACGCGCCATCCTTCGCCCGCAGGCAATAGACATAACCATCTTTGCCGCCAAAGTACACGCGGCCTTTCCAGTAACTCGGCGGCGAGTCAATGCGGCCTCCGGCGATGAAGTGCCAGGCCTCCTGGCCCGTGGTGGAATCAAACGCGTGGAGGGTGTGGCGATCCACCTCCGCGACAAAGGTGAGGCCCCCGGCGCTGGAGCTGGTGCTGAGAGGTGGGGTCAATTTGACCTCCCAGGCCAGGCCCAGGTCTGGCAGCAGGTCCTGGTTTGAGGAGCCGCTGCGGGCATTGTCGGCCCGGTAGGTGGGCCAGTCTTTGGCATCGGCGTCTTTTTCTTCCACCGCCTCCGCGTAAGCCGGGCCACGGCTCAGCCGCTCCGCATCAGGCGTATAGGCGGGCATGGGGTAACGGGGCTGGGAGGCCAGCACGCTCATGCCATCCAGCTTCGCCTCCGGGTAGCAGGCGCAGTTGTGTGGGCCCGCGTAGGTGAGGCCGTTGGCAGGCAGCACTCCATAGAGACAGGCCCCGCGTACCCAGTGATTGAGATCCCAGTGCTGTTTTTCCATGTCCACATACTCAATGCCCGTGCGGGACGGCATGAGGTACTTCTCCGTCGCCTTGGCTTGGTAACAGCGATGGTGAAACCAGTAAGTGCCTTCAGGAACATCCGGGTAAAATTTCTTTTTCACCAGCCCGGTCAGTGGATCGCGGCCCGTGTATTCACCACTCTGGTTGCCGCTGGTGGTGCCCGCATTCCAGACCAAGCCCTGCGCCACAATGAGGTCCTCCATGCTGCGGTAGCCGCTCTTTTCATGAGAGGCGGTCCACATGTCCTTGCCCGTGTCTGCATGGACGCCCTTCATGCTGCCATCACCGCCCGCGTAGAGGATGACGTCATTGTGCAGGAGCACACGCGGGGCGAAGTTGAACTCGTAGAGCTTGCGGCGCTGAGCAGGCACATCGGCAAATTTCGTCTCGCCCGTTTTCACGTCTAGGCAGGCCAGGCCATCGCCATTGTAGTAAGCGATGCGTTTGTCATCCAGGCAGAGCGTGACGGGGGCGATGCGGTCTTCTTTTTTCCAAAGCGTCTTGCCCGTTTCAGCTTCAATGGCGAAGAGATTGCGCGGTTTGCCATCCCAGTTGAACTCCGTCTCCACGCGCTTTTGATCGCTCTGCGCCTTGACGGCAAACTCCTCATTCAAGCGCCAAGGTTCCTGATTGGCCAAGGCATACAAGGTGCCGTCGCGATACAGGATCTCTTCTGTGCCAGCGGTCTGCGCATACTCGCGAATGACTTCGCCCGTGGCTGCATCCAGGCAGGAGATGGGGGCTGCGATACCCATCGTGACATACACTTTGTCCCCAATGGAAACCAGGCGGCGGGTGAGCTGGGTGGGGCCGGACTTCAGCGGCCACAGGTGCGTGCTCCACTGCGGGATCGGTTTCTTCCAGAGGATGGTGCCATTGAAGGCATCGCGCGCGATGAGCATGAACTTCGCGGGCATGAGGATGGAGATGCGGCTGCCCTCATCCATGATGTAAAAAATGCGCCCGCCCGAGGAGACCTTCGCACTGACGGAGGACATGCGGTCATGGTGGCGGCTCCAGCGCGGATTTCCCACCCACTGCATGCGGGTAGGCGGGCCCACCAGCAGGTCTTTGGAGGTGGTGTTGCCTTTGGAGTCATAGGCGTAGTGCGTCCACTCATCCATGCCCGTGGGCCAGGCCTTCACCGTCTTTTCCCAAGCCCCATTTTTGCGCACCATCGCCACACCCAGGGGGGCGAGCACGCGGTCCATCTCTTCTTTGCTGACAGCGGGGTCTTCCACCACCAGCAGGTTCACGAAGTTCTCAATGTAAGGCAGGTGTTTGCCATTCCAGCTTTCCACCGCCACGGCTCCATACTGCCCGGTTTTGTGCAAAGCTTCGCGCAGGGTTGCCACCTCCTTCGGGTCTTGGGTCAGGCCCTGCACCTGGTACCGTTCGTTAGCTTTGAGGCGGACGGTCAACTGACCATCTCCACAACCGACATGCACGACGATGCCGCCTTTGACTCCCGACTGCTGGAGGAGGTCGGTCGCCTCATCGGCCAAAGCAGGCCCGCAAAGGGAAAGGAAGAGGGCAAAGGAGAGTCGCTTCATAAAGGAGGGCAAAGTGTCTGTGAAACGTCCGTGCCGGGAGGTTGTTTCGGCGAACTTTCTGGCAGGCAGAGGCGGATGAAGGCTGCGCACCGAGTTGCGAGAAGGCGGCTCGTTAGCGGAATGCTGGGCACGAGGGCCGAATGGCCCAAAGCGCGACCTAAAGAAGTGATTTTTTAAGGTCTTTTAAATACCAAAGAAGATTAAAAATGATGGTTGTTATGGTTTTTATATTGAAATTCGATTAAATATTCACTAAAATATCTCGAAATCATAAATATTATCATGAGCACACCGCGCCTCCTTTGCTGGTCTTTCGCCACTGTGGTGACGATTTCATCCTTGAGTTCCTGTGCATTGGCACCGCTTGAGACGGTCGGTTGGGCATCGCCGAAAGCGAAAGCAGGATCGCCTTTGCAAGCCGGTGTGCGGTATGAAGTTAGGAAGGCCCTGGCCGCAGGCGTGCCTTTCCGGCCGCAGGAAATGAAACGCTACTACTTCATGATGGATGCACCACGTCCACCACTCATGGCTGCCACCCAGGTGGCTGGACGGAGGATGACTGTGCGCACGACGGCCTACTGTCATGATGAAGATGACCACATCGTCTATGGGGTCAAGAATGCCCTGGGCACGCCTTTGAAATTTGGCTCCGTGCGCAGTGCGGCGGCCGATTGGTCACGCTACCCCGTGGGCACGCGTTTCCGCATCGCGGGCCAGCCGGATGTGGTTTACGAGGTGGATGACTATGGCAGCGCTCTGGTAGGAACGGGCACGATTGATCTCTACAAGCCGACTCAATGCCAGATGAATGACTGGGGGGTGCGCCATGTGGACATCGAGGTGATCCAGTGGGGCTCCTACCAGCGCAGCATGGACATCATGCGGGATCGCACCAAATGGCCGCACGTGCGCCGCATGGTGGAAGACATCGAGACAAAGGTCTATCAAGTCACGGCAAAGAGCCTTCGTGGCCCGATGACAGCATCTCTGTAATCGCACCTGGCGGCAGGGCTGGATGCCTAAAAACTTGCGGGGCAAAACTGCGGCGAGAGCCCCGGAAGTGGCGTTTATTTCTGTGGGAATCACTGGCCAAGTTTGTGCTCGTGTGTTCTTCTCTTTGTTATGAATGCGAGACTGTTTCCCTCCGCTTGGTGTAGTGTGCTTTCATTGTTAGGCATCTCGCTGATGCCCGCCTGTAAACCTCCTCAGGCAGTCCCTGCGGCAGCCCCACCGCCGCCTGCGGTCATTGTGGGAAAGGTGACGAAACAGACGGTGCCCATCTACGTGGAAAACGTGGGTCAGACGCAGGCTTCGGAAACAGTGGAGATCCGCGCTCGAGTGAGTGGATTCATCACGGAAGCTCCGTTTAAAGAAGGCAGCTTGGTTAAAAAGGGCGACCTGCTTTTCAAGATTGATCCTCGCTCCTACGCAGCGGTGGTGGACCAATCGAAGGCCAATGTGACGAAGGCGGAAGCCTCTCTGGAACGGGCCAAAGGCGACCTGCAACGACTGGAGCCCCTGGTGGCTGCCAGCGCCATTTCTAAACAAGATCGCGATACCGCAGGCACCACGGCCAAAGTGGCGGAGGCCGATCTCCTAGCCGCCAAAGCCGCCCTGGCCACGGCGGAGTTAAACCTCAGCTACGCGACGATGGTGGCCCCCTTTGATGGCATGATCGGTGCGCGCAATGTGGATGTGGGCAACTTCGTGGGCAGCAGTGCGGATACCATGCTGCTGGCCACCGTTTCCACCACGGATCCCATGCGGGTGAGCTTCAATGTGGCGGAGCAAAACTACCTGCGCTTTCAGCGGCGCTTCATGGGTGATGAAGTCGCCAAAGAGGAACACAGCTCGAAGATGGAGTTCGAGCTCATCCTCAGCGATGGCAAGGTCTATGAGCACAAAGGCCGTTTTGAATTTGCCGATCGCGCCCTGGATTCAAGGACCGGCACCTTAAAAATCGTCGTCAGCTTTCCCAATGCAGAACACCTCCTGCGCCCCGGCCAGTTTGCTCGCGTGCGAGCCAAGCCTGAGGAGCGGCCCGATGCCCTCCTGGTGCCGCAGCGGGCGGTGATCGAAACTCAGAGTTTGCAGTCCGTCCTGGTGGTGGGGGAAGGTAACAAGGTGATCCAAAAACCGGTGAAAACTGAAGGACGCTACAACGACCAATTCATTGTGAGCAGCGGCCTGAATGAAGGGGATCGAGTGATCATCGAAGGTGTGCAAAAAGCGCGTCCCGGCATGGTGGTGAATCCAACCGAGCCTGAAGCGGAAAGCCCAGCCCCTGCGCCAACAAAGCCAGAGCCCAGCGCCCCGGCAGCGAAGTAATCTTTTCACCGAGGACTCACCGCCATGGCCCACTTCTTCATCAACCGCCGTGTCTTTGCGATGGTGTTATCCATCCTCATCGTGCTGGTCGGCTGGCTCGGGCTGCGCACGCTGCCCATCGCCCGGTACCCCAACATGACGCCGCCGACCATTCAGGTGACGGCGACCTATCCCGGCGCGAGTTCTCAAGTGGTGGAAGAGACCGTGACCTCCCCGCTGGAACAGGAGATCAATGGCGCTGAAGACATGCTGTACATGTCCAGCGGCAGCACCAGTGATGGTCAGGCCTCCATCAAGGTCACCTTTCGGGTGGGTAAGAACATTGACGATGCGGCTGTGGATGTGCAAAACCGCGTGGCTCGTGCTCAATCGCGCCTACCTGCGGACGTGGTGAAAAACGGCATTACGGTGACCAAACAGTCGCCCGACATGCTGCTGGTCTTTGCGCTCAGTTCCAAGAATGGCGAGTATGACGATCTCTTTCTCAACAACTACGCCTTCCTGAATTTGCAGCCGCAGATGGCTCGCGTGCCGGGCGTGGGCGCGGTGAATATTTTCACGCAGAAGGATTACTCCATGCGGGTCTGGCTGCAGCCTGACAAGCTGGCGAATCTGGGGCTCACAGCGACGGATGTGACGCGCGCTTTGCAGGAGCAAAACATCCAGGCCGCTGCCGGCCAGATCGGCGCGCCGCCAGCGGAGAAGGGGACGGAGTTTCAGTTTTCCGTCAACGTTCGAGGTCGTTTGGTGAGTGCGGAGGAATTTGGCAGCATCGTCATCACCACGTTAACGGACGGCACCGTGGTACGGCTGAATGATGTCGCACGCACGGAATTGGGTGGCAAAGACTACGCCAGTTTTGGTCGCATCAATGGTTCGGCCGCCGCCTTGATCGGGATTTTCCAGCTTCCCACGGCCAATGCTTTGGATACGGCGATTGCCTGTCGCGAACGCATGGAGGAGCTGGCAAAAAGTTTTCCTCCCGGCATGGAAGCGAAGGTCAGTTTTGATACCACGCTGTTTGTGACCGCCTCGCTGGAGGAGGTGATGCACACATTGGTGGAGGCCTTTGTGCTCGTGGTGCTGGTAGTCTTCGTCTTCCTGGGTAACTGGCGCGCCACCTTCATCCCCATGCTGGCTGTGCCAGTGTCTCTCATCGGCACCTTTGCCCTGTTCGGGGTCATGGGTTTCACCATCAATACGCTGACGCTTTTTGCCCTCGTGCTGGCCATCGGGATTGTGGTGGATGATGCCATTGTGGTGGTAGAGGCGGTGGAGCACCACATTGAGCATGGGCTGAGTCCGCTGGAGGCGACCAAAAAGGCCATGGATGAAGTCTCCGGGCCCGTCATTGCCATCGCTCTGGTGCTGTGTTCGGTCTTCATTCCCGTCTCCTTCATGGGGGGCATCACGGGAAAGCTGTATCAGCAGTTTGCCATGACGCTTTCTGTCTCGGTCATCCTTTCGGCCCTGGTGGCGCTTTCGCTCACGCCCGCGCTTTGTGTCATGCTGCTGCGCCCACGCAAGACCTCCAAGGGGCCGATTGGCCGTTTGCTGGGAGCTTTTAACCGCACCTTTGATCGCTTGACGGGAAGTTACGTGAGTGTGTGCCGTTGGATGATGCGCTTTGGGTTGATCACAGCAGTGCTATTGTTTGGCATCTACGCGGGCATCATCGGCCTGCTCAATCGCCTGCCCACTTCCTTCCTGCCGGATGAAGACATGGGCTATCTTTTTGTCATCACCACGCTGCCAGATGGGGCTTCCCAGGAGCGCACCGATCGTGTGCTGCGCAAGGTGGAGGATATCCTGCAAAAAACGCCAGGCGTGCAGGACGTCATCACCATCGGCGGGCTGAATCTTCTCAGCGGGGCGCGGAGTTCCAGTGCAGGGGTGTGCATAGTCTCGCTCAAAGATTGGAAGGAACGCACGGATCCGTCCATGCAAGTGGCGCAGATCGTCCCCAGCATCTTTGCTCGCGCCAGCCAGATTCCTGAGGCCATGGTCATCCCCACCTCTCCACCGCCCATTCAGGGCCTGGGCAATGCAGGTGGGGTGCAATTTGAGCTGCAGGATCAAGGCGGTGGCACGCCCCAGCAACTGCAAGAGGTGTCGGATCGCTTCCTAGTGGCAGCCTCGCAGCATCCTCAGTTGGCCCGCGTTTTCACCTTCTTCAGCACCCGCGTGCCACAGACGTTGGTGGAGCTGGACCGCGATAAAATCAAGACGCTGGGCATCCCTCTGGATGGTGTGTTTAGCTCGCTCCAGGCTTACCTTGGGGGGATCTATGTGAATGACCTCACGCTCTTTGGCCGCAGCTTTCAGGTGAAGGTGCAGGCCGAGCCTGAGTACCGCATGAAGCCCGAGGACATCTATGGCATCTACACGCGCAATGCCGAAGGTGGCATGGTGCCCTTCAGCACCTTTGCGAAGGTGGAGTCCACCACGGGTTCGGACCTTCTGCCGCATTACAACGTCTATCGAACGGCTGAAATTACGGCCACCGGCAAGCCAGGGGTGAGCTCGGGCCAGGTCATCACGGCCATGGAAGATTTGGCGAAAGAAAACCTGCCCGCGGGTTACGGTTATGAATGGACCGGTACTGCCCTTCAGGAAAAGGAGGCGGGAGGTCAGCAAGCCACCATCTTTGCCCTGGCGCTGCTGTTTGTGTTCCTGGTGCTCGCTGCTCAGTATGAAAGCTGGGCCGTGCCCTTTGCGGTACTCTTTGGCCTGCCTATCGGCATCTTTGGAGCTTTCATGGCCGCCTGGCTGCGCGGGCTAACCAATGATGTGTACGTGCAGATCGGTCTGGTGATGCTGCTCGGGCTGGCAGCAAAGAATGCCATTCTGATTGTCGAGTTTGCCCGCAGTCGGCGTGAGCAGGGCATGAGCATCCGTGAAGCGGCCCTGGAGGGGGCGCGTCTGCGCCTGCGGCCCATCATCATGACTTCTTTGGCCTTCATCCTCGGCGTGGTGCCACTGGTCATCTCCAGCGGGGCAGGGGCCGCCAGCCGCCAGAGCCTGGGTACGGCGGTTTGCTTTGGCATGACCGCGGCCACCGTCATCGGCGTCTTTTTCATCCCTTGGCTCTATGTCATTGTGCAGACCCTGGCGGAGAAAATCAGCGGAACCCCGAAGGAAGAGGTGACCGAATCGAAGGCCTAGCCTGGGCATCAGAGTCCGAATCGGCTTTTCCCCTGCATTCAGCGAAAGTACAGGGTCTTGCCGTCGTTTACCTGAGCACATGTTCTGGCGCCTGTTCCTTTTTTCCCTCGCTCTTTCCTCGTTCGTTTTGGCCCAGGCCCCTAAGCAAGCTCCAGTCTCCCTGGCCAGTCTGCAAAAGACCCTTGCAGCCTCTCCCGATGCCGCACAGCTCGCGAAGCTGCATGATGAAGTCATCCGTCTGTTCGGTCGCCAGCGCCTGCTGCAAGGCAAACCGGGCACCAAGGTCGAAGCCACCACGGTGGCCTGGGCTGTTATGGACATGAACCCCGCTGTCGTGGTCCGTGGCAATGGCACCCTGATCGGCAACATGGTCCGCGTGGGGGATGATGGCCTGCAGGTGCTGGTGCAGAAGATGGAAAACTTCCAGGAATTTGGCTACCGCATCGAGGTGGATGGCATGGCCCGTGTGGCGGGCACGGTGCACCTGGAACACTACGACTACACGGCCGACAGTGAAAAGCAGCCCGGGGTGCCCGTGGGCCGCCTGGAGAAATTCGACTGGTCTCAAAGCCAAGTTTTCCCAGACACCGTGCGCGGGGTCACCGTCTATGTGCCTCAGCAATACCAGGCAGGCAGCGAAGCCTGCCTCATGGTCTGGCAGGATGGCGGCCGCCATGTGGACCCGAATGGCTCACTGCGTGTCAGCACCGTCTTTGACAACCTCATCCACCAGAAAAAGATGCCCGTGACCATCGGAGTCTTCATTGATCCCGGTCGCAAGTCTAACCAAAAGCCTGGAGATCAAGCAGGCAATAGGGGTTTTGAATATGACAGTCTGGGAGATGCCTACTCCCGTTTTCTGCTCACTGAAATTTTGCCTGAGGTGGAAAAGCGTTACGGTGTCAAATTCCGCCAAGATCCCCAGGCCTGGGCCATTGCCGGGGGGTCTTCCGGTGGCATTTGCGCCTTCACCGCCGCCTGGGAAAGACCGGATAAATTTCACAAGGTCCTCAGTTGGGTGGGCACCTTTGTAGATATCCGGGGCGGCAATGCCTACCCGTATTTGGTTCGCGTGACCGAGCGCAAACCCATCCGCGTTTATCTCCTGGATGGCGTCAACGACCTCGATAACAAATTCGGCAACTGGCCCCTGGCCAACCGCATGATGGAAGCCAGCCTCAAGTACATGAATTATGATTACCGCATGGACTGGACCGAATGCTTCCACGGCAGCCGCGGCATGGCCCCCAAACTCCCCGAAGCCCTCACGTGGCTATGGCGGGATGTGAAATGAATTAGTGACTCTTGATCGCCTTCTGAAGCATCCAAAATAGCTCTGTCTTACCCCCAGCATAAGCGCCGCGCGTGCTACTTTTTGGTGCTCCTTCAAAGTCCTTATCGAAGTCGGTTTCACCACGAAACGGGGAGAGGTCTAGAGGTGGGCCTTCGCAGTGGCCGGGGCGGGGACGGAGGTCGAGTTGGCCGAGAGTCAGGGACGGATGGATGAGGTGTTCTGCTGCTGCCTCAACGGGCGCGGTGACATTCTCTGAGGCGTTCTTCGTGGCTTGATCCAGCAGCGGCTCGGTGGCGAAAAGCACATTGCCCGTAATGGCTTGGCCCTCTTGGGCGGTGCTACCGACCCGGATGCCGCGCGCGGTGGAATAAATGGTGTTGTGATAGACATGAGCTAGCTTCAAAGGCAGGTCATGACTGCGCAGGGTGATGGCCTCATGCTGTGCGGCGGGGCAATCGCCCAAGACATTGTCATGGATGGAGACCCGGCCTGATGCGCGCAGCAGAGACTCACGGGGATTATGCCAGATGAAGTTGCCGTAGATCTCATAGAGATTCATGGAGCCCGGGCCGCTATCTGGGAAGCCACCGACGAGGAGGTTAGGCCGATTCCCATCTGGGCTGGGTTGATCGTTCTTGAGGAAGACATTATGCCGGATGAGGGTGCTGCACGGGGTGGTTGGCAGCCCTGGCACATCGGGGTAGGCCTTTTGATATTTGATCTCCATGCAATAACCGATGGGGTCATGAACAAGGTTGTTTTCAATGAGGCCACGTACAAAGGGCGCAGTGCCATCTGAATTGCCGAGATACAGACCGGTGCCGCAGTTGCGAATGATATTGCGCCGGATGATCCAGTCCCAGGTGGGGGTTTTGGTGGAGATTCCCACCGCTTGCTGGGATGTGTTCCAATCGCTGATGACACAGTCTTCAACCAAGATGTGATGAACGAGGTTTTTGAGCCCTCCCTGAGCGCTGATGCCAAACACACCGGGTATACCCGTGGGGCCTTCACCCAGGATGGACAGCTTTTTCAAAGCCACATAACTGCATTTGCGCAGCTCCACGCAGTTGGCGTTTTGAGTTTGGCGAATCTCGGCGATGCCCTGTTCCGGCCCCTGGATGGTGATCCACGCATCGGCCCTGCCGTGGCAATCAGTGACGGGCAGGCCACGGTTGTAAACCCCTGCGGCTAAAACCAGCGTGTCTCCTGGCACCAAGCTACCTAAAACCTTGCGATAATCTTGCGGCCCCGCGTGTTTTGTTTCCCCGGCAAAAGCCAAGGTGGTCATCAGCGAGACTAGAAAAACAAACCCTTTGATCATGCATGCATGAACGGGTTAGCGGGCTGATTTCTACGCTCTTTGTCGCTCCATCATTTGTCTTTTCGGGCTCCAGGCACGGGAAACCCGTTCTGCAGGAGAATCAGGCCGATGATGTCGCCTTGGTCATTGCGGTTAAAAGTCAGAGAAGCCACCACCACATCGTATTCAAAGCGGTCCTTACCCATGTCAAAGATCGGTACGGCTCCCTGCCCGGTGAGCTGGGCGTAGAGTGTGCTGCCGCGCAGACTTATGAAGAGGTCTTTCATGCCGAACAAAGAGTAAGTGCCAACGTAAGGTTTCAGGTCATCCGCTTTGTGGAGGATGATGGCGGGCTCTGCTTGATCGGTGCGCGTGGCAGATTGGTCTCGTCCATTTTGCAGAAGGGTGAGGGAGGTGATTTTGCCCTCCGTCCGGGTGAAGTGGATTTCTGCATTCACCACTTTCAGGAAAAAGCGATCCTTCTCGCGCGCAAACATCGGCAGGAAAGCCTGTCCGGTGAGCCGTGCCCAGAGCTGGCCCTCACGCAGGAGGATGGTGAAGCGCGCGTCAGGACTCAGCGCATACACACCGGGGTATTCCTTCAGCGTTTCGCCCTCCAGCATGATCTCCTGGGGCATGACCCGCGGCACTTCCACACGGGGGCCAGCGATGACCGCCCCGCCATCCAACTCGGTGTTGTTGATCAGCACCACCCGCACCGTGTTCGTCGCTGGGATGACCTGCAAGCTTGACCGATAGCCGCCCGTGCCGCCGTCATGATTGTAGCTGAGGTGGCCATCGCTTTTCGAGATGAAGGGGCCGAGGCCGATGTGGCCATCACCAGGGACTTCGGCATGGGATTGCATGGCGAGCGCAAAGGCTTTGGCCAAGGGAGAGGACTCGGGTTTCGCCATGGCCTGGCCGAATTTGACGAGATCAGTGGTGGTCGATCGCAATGCTCCTGCCCCGGCCACGGCATCGAAGTGCCAGGACTTGGCTGGTTTATCGTCTTCATGAGGATCCGCCAAAGGCAAGAGGTTGCTTGTGATCGTCATGCGCGTGTCCTGCAAGCCCAGCGGCTGGCAGATCTTGTTCACCACGGCTTTTTCCCAAGACGTGCCATAGACCTTGCCTAACAAATGACCCAACAAGCCAACGCCAAGATTCGAGTAGCTGCAAGGGTAAGGGCCTTCGCCCTCCAGCTTGGTGCGGGTGAGAAAATCCAGCATCAGCTTTTCATCATACCCCGCATACGGATCGCCATCTTTGACCCCAGCGGCATGGTTCCCTGGCAGGCGTGGCAGGCCGCTGGTGTGCGTGGAGAGCTGTTTCAGCGTGATGGCGGCAATGCGCGGATCTTCAAATTTCAGTCGCGAATCGAGCAGCTTGGAAACAGGCGTCTCCATGGTTACCTTTCCCTCCACCACGGCCTGAGCTAAGAGCAGGCCGGTAAAAACCTTGGTGATGGAGCCGATCTCAAACAGCACCTTTTCATGGTAGTCTTTCGAGTTCTCCGCAGGGGAGGCAAAGCCTGCAAAAGCCACCTTGCCATTCAGACTTTCCGCCGTGGCGATGCCTCCGGCTTTAAGCTTTTTAGCCGCCTCGGAGGCTGATTCGGCGAGGGGTCTTTCCGCCGCCATGAGGGTTGCGGAAAAAAGAGAAAGGACCTTCAGCAGTTTCATGGGCCGCAGGCTAACGGTGGATGCTGGAAAAGGGCAAGCTTTCTCGCGAGAGAAAGGAGAGCCTAACCAAAAGAGGGACGAGGTCGGTCTGCCGAGGTTTCTCTATTTCACTGGATGCCAGCGGTAGTGTCCTGTCAGCGGGAACTCAAAGAGACGATCTTCTAGCTGGGGGCCGCTGCCGATGTTGTGGACGATCCAGGGAGTATCACCGCCATCGGGCGCAGGCACGACGAGGGCGATGTGCGGCAGTTTGCCTTCCACCGTGCAGGTGATGAGGTCGCCCGGGAGGTAATCGGCAGCCTTTTGCGTGATGGGGAGGGCGGCTCCTTGGCGCTTGAAGAAGGTTTGCAGATTCGGCACGCGGCGGTGGTCAATATGGGGATCCGGCTTGGCCAGGCCCCAGTTTTTAGGATAGGCGGAAAAGTGCCGCTTCATGTCCTCATGCACCAACTTTTGCAGGTCGAATCCCAGGCTACGATAGCTTCGGATGACCTCATCCGTGCACACGCCTGTGTCGGCGGGTACATCGCCGCCAGGGTAGGGGATGCGCACGTAGGCCCCATCATACCGCACCGTGCTCGCCGTGCGGTCCAGGGCAGCATGGCAGAGACGGCTGGCAAAGTTGGTATCGGAAGTGGGAAGTCGAGCGCGGGCTGCGGCAGCGCGTTCAGGCGTGTCCGCCCCAGAGGAAGCGGTGAAAAGGGTAAGGGCAGCGAGCAGGGGAAGGCGCATGAGGGGTGAATCGCTTGGATGTCTTTCGGGCAGCCGATGTTCAAGCGGATGGCTGATTCCATCCGTGCAATGGACTTTCCAGGGGAATCCTGGGTGATTTCGCCTCCTTTGGCAAGATGCGCTCCCTATCTTCGTAAGGGCGGAGTATCCATTCGTTCTTGTCTTGGTTAGGCCAGAAGGAGTAAGCTTTCCCCATCCACCATCTCTACCGCCATGTTTCGCATCCCTGGAGCCCTCGGCAAAGACCTCTGTGACAAAGACCTGGGCATGACCCGGCGGGACATTCTGCGCATCGGCGGAGCGTCCATGATGGGCCTGACCCTGAACAACATGTTCCGCGCCCAGGCCGCCTCGGTGAACTCCGCTGCGGCCGGTCGTGTGGGCTGGGGCAAAGCGAAGCACGTGCTCATGATTTACCTCCAGGGCGGCCCTAGCCACCTGGACCTCTGGGACCCGAAGGAAAACGTGCCGGACAAGGTGCGTTCCGCCTTCAAGACCATCCCAACCAAGATCCCTGGCCATCATTTTACCGAGATCCTGCCCCAGCTTGCGAAGGTGAATGACAAGTTCACCACGATCAATTCGATGAGCTACACGCCTAACGGATTGTTCAACCACACGGCGGCCATTTACCAGATCATGACCGGCTACACCACTGATAAGGTGAGCCCCTCCGGTCAGCTCGAGCCGCCGAATGCAAAGGACTTCCCGAACTTCGGCAGCAACATCATCCGCCTAAAGCCGATGGATGAGCCGATGCTCCCTTTCGTGATGCTGCCTCGCCCGCTTCAGGAATCCAACGTCGTGGGTAAAGGCGGCACCGCGGGTTTCCTGGGCAAGGCTTACGATCCCTACACCCTCTATCCCGATGGGGATGACCTGGACATGGGCAAGATGGACCGCATCAAGATCGAAGATCTGCAACTGCGGCCCGACCTTTTTAGCGTGCGGCTCCAGCGCCGCGCCAAGCTACGCGATGCCATCAATGACCAGATGCCTGCCATTGAAGAAGCGGTGAAGGACCTGAGCCTGGACAGCTACTACAACCAGGCGCTGAACCTCATCGCCAGTGGCCGCGCACGGGATGCTTTTGCCCTGGATCGTGAGTCGCCGAAACTGCGCGATCGTTATGGCCGCAACACCTTCGGCCAAAGCTGCATGCTGGCGCGCCGCCTCATCGAGTCTGGTACTCGCGTGGTGGAGCTCATCTGGCCCAAGGTGGCGAATTCGGACAATCATTCCTGGGATCATCACGTGGGCCTGACCCAGCGCATGAAAAGCCAGAGCGGCCCCATGCTGGACCAGGGCCTGAGCGCCCTTTTTGAAGATCTGGACGCCAGTGGCCTACTGGATGAGACGCTCGTCGTGGCCCTGGGTGAATTTGGCCGCAGTCCCGAAAAAGGCGTGTCTACCTCCGGCAATGGCAACAGTGCCGATGGCCGCGACCACTGGCCTTACTGCTACACCGCCATCATCGGCGGGGCAGGCATCAAGCGCGGTTATGTTCACGGCAAATCGGACAAGACAGGCTCTTCCCCAGCGGAAGATCCGGTGCACCCGACCGAGCTACTCGCCACCATTTACCACGCCGTCGGCATTGACCCGGAGACCATCGTTTACAACCACCTCAACCAGCCCCGCGAACTGGTGAAGGCCAAGCCCGTGACGAAGCTGTTTGCTTGACGTGGCTCTGCCAGCCTTGATCATTTGAATTGAAGAAGCCCGGGGATGACCCGGGCATCTTTTTTGTGGGGGATCCATCATTATGTCGTACCATATCACTCTCAGCAAATCGGAACCGAGCTCTGGAATTACCCCTCAAGAGTGGAGAGACTTTCTGGCGAGCCGCCCCGAGTTGGAGGTCGTTGAGGAGAATGCGCATTTTATCAGCGCTGTGCTTCTTCGGGACAGTAATCTAATTCTTCATTATTCTGCGGAGTCTGCCTCAGTGTTTACAAAGAATCCTGATGGACCGCAAATCATTGAATACATGGTATCCATTGCTCCACACTTTGACGGAGTGGTGACCGGCGATGAGGGCGAGACATTTGCTACTGAAACTGATTTGGGCACGCAGAACGACTGGAACTCCCAGAAGAATGCACGCAATTCACGCATAACAGAAGAGAAGCCCTGGTGGAAGCTGGAGCTTTCCCGAGGCAAGCGGATGATATTAGGTCTGCTGCTTGGACTTCTAATCGTCATCATCAAGGAGATCTTTTTCACACAATGAGAATTCAACAATGCTAGGCCCTATTCGTTCCTCCCGTGAATACTGTAGTGACAAGCGAAATTAAAACTGGCGAGCTTACCTTTCACTGGGTTACCGGATACTACGACGGCGTGTTATCTGGCTTCGCAAGCTGGCAAGGACGGCTATGCTATTTTGAAATTAGTGAAGACACAGCCACCAATCGGAGGTTTTCGATACATAGCTTGAGCGACGAAGAAGTACTTAATGCCATTCAAGAAAACGAAGAGTTCAAAGCGCGTCACGGCAACCACAACGACCTTCTCCCCGACGGCTCTTCTGCTGGGGGAAAGTGTATCACAACATTGAAGGATGCCGCTGCCATGGGTTATGAAATTGCCTCCGCAATGGCAGCCGATACTTGGCAACCTTCTGATTCCTATCGCCTCAATCCAGTCATTGGATGGTTTACGTCAACGACCTTCTAAAGGGCTGGCCCTGTGTAGAAATTAACTGTTGGGAGTCATTCTTCCTATCGTCATCACATGGCCAGGTGGCAGAGCCTGCGATTCAAGTTGGAGTGCAGGTTTTGGCCACAAAAAAAGCCCGGGTGCTGAACCCGGGCTTTTTTGTGAGAATCGGTCAATCCGTAGAGGTTTACTCCACGTGCATGACACCGTTCATGATCGCGCCATGACCGGGGAATGTGCAGAGGTAAGGGTAGTCACCGGCAGCAGGGGCGGTGAATTCCAGGACTTCGGTCTGGTTCGGCTGGAGCAGCTTCGTGTGGAAAAGGACTTCTGGGCCCTCTGGGATGTAGCCTTTGGCCATGCCATCTGGGGCGGCCACCATCTGCATGGCCAGGGCCATCATCTTGTCTTTGCTGCCGGGGGTGCCGATGACGATGTTGTGCATCTGGGGAACGGCAGGGTGGGTGTTGTTGAAGGTGATCTTCACCTTCTGGCCAGCCTTCACATTGAATTCTTTCAAGTCGTAAGCCAGGGGATTGGCGGTATCGGGCTTGATGGTGATTTCAGCAGCAGGGCCGGCGAATGCGGCCGGGGCGGCGGTGGCAGCAGCGACTGGAGCGGCGGCGGCAGGGGTAGTCGCGGGTGCAGCGGGAGCTTCCGCAGCAGGAGCGGTGGGGGCGGCCACTTCAGCCACAGGTTCTTTCGGAGAGGCGGCATCCTTCACGCCGATCAGCAGGGTGGCACCCCAAAAGAGTGTGAATCCGCCGACAACGAGGGCGATGATCACATTGAGGATTTTCCAGATGGAGCCGGATTCTTCGGAGGGAGAGTGGGAATGCGCAGACATGGCTAGGTTTTTAGGAGCCAGAAACAAGCACATACCACCCCAAACGCAACCCCCAAGCCGTCCGCCGCTTGCAACCCCGGCCCCCATCGCCACGTTTGTCTAATTATTATGAGCGACTCCACCCCCAAACACACCAACGCCCTCATCCGCGAAAAGTCGCCGTATTTGCTCCAGCATGCCCACAATCCCGTGAACTGGCTGCCCTGGGGAGATGAGGCGATCGCCAAGGCGAAAGCTGAAGACAAGCCCATCTTCCTCTCCAGCGGCTACTCCACCTGCCACTGGTGCCACGTCATGGAGCGTGAATCCTTCGAGAATGAGGAAATCGCTGCCTACATCAATGAGCACTTTGTCCCCGTGAAGGTGGACCGGGAGGAGCGCCCCGACGTGGACCTCACCTACATGACCTACGTGCAGGCAGCCACGGGCGGGGGCGGCTGGCCCATGTCGGTCTTTCTCACGCCAGAGTTGAAGCCCTTTTTTGGTGGTACCTACTTTCCACCTGAAAATGCCCAGGGCCGCATCGGTTTTAAAAACCTGCTCCAAGAGCTGCACAAAGCCTGGATGGAAGATCGGGCCAAACTGCAGGCAAGCTCAGAGCGCTCCATCGCCAAACTCCAGGAACATCTGGACGGTGAAAATGCCGAGACCGAGGTCAAAACAGACGCCGTGGTGCAAAAAGCCTACGATGACCTGGCCAGTAGCTATGACTACCACGAGGCCGGTTTCAGCGGCGCGCCGAAGTTCCCCCGCTCCAGTTCCATCAATCTGCTCCTGCGCATCCACCAGGCCTGGCTGAAGGATGCCGCGCGCAAAAGCGAGTCCGACTGGGCGGCGGAGATGTCGGTGAAAACCCTGCGCGCCATGGCCAATGGTGGTATCTGGGATCACGTGGGCGGCGGCATGCATCGCTACGCTGTGGATAGCTACTGGCACATCCCGCATTACGAAAAGATGCTGTATGATCAGGGCCAGCTCCTCTGGGCCTATGCGGAGGGTTACCTCATCACAAACTCGCCCTTCCTAGCGGATACCGCGCGGGAGATCGTCGGTTATGTGCAGCGGGACCTGCGCCACCCTCAGGGCGGCTTTTTCTCCGCCGAGGACGCCGATAGCTATGCTCAGGCAGGAGACGACCATAAAAAAGAAGGGGCCTTTTATGTGTGGAAGGCCAGCGAGATTGATGAACTGCTGGGCAAGGAAGAAGGCAGCATCTTTCGTTATTCCTTTGGCGCTCGGCGCGATGGCAATGCCCGCCCAGAAAGCGATCCTCACGGGGAACTGACGGGGCTGAACACCCTCTTCCGCGCCTACTCGGTGAAAAAGACGGCGGAGTTTTTCAAGAAGACCCCAGAGGAAGTCCTGGCCATCCAGGGCAGGGGGCTGAAGCTGCTGTTTGAAGCCCGCGCCAAGCGCCCGCGCCCGCATCTGGATGACAAAATCATCACCGCCTGGAACGGTCTCATGATCGCTGGTCTAGCCCGCGCTGGAGCGGCCCTTGGAGAGCCCAGCTTTCTCAAACTGGCGGCTGAGGCGGCCCAGTTCCTGCATGATGAACTCTGTGCAACTCCAGGCAAGGGGCTGCACCGGAGCTGGCGCGCTGGCGAGCGTGGCCCCAAAGGATTTGCCACCGACTACGCCTGCCTCATCCACGGTTTGCTAGATCTCTACCAGGCCAGTTTTGACGTGAAGTGGTTGCAGTGGGCCGTCGCCCTGCAAGCCGAGATGGATGGCCTGTTTTTGGACCAGGCAAACGGCGGTTACTACAGCGTCCACACCGAGATGGCGCACTCCGTTTTGCGCATCAAAGAAGACTACGATGGCGCGGAGCCTTCGCCGAATTCACTCGCGGCGCTGAACCTCGCTCGCCTCGCGGCCATGCTGGATCACCAGGGGTATGCCCTGCAAGCGGCCAAGATCACCACGCTTTTTGGCAATACCCTGCAGTCCAGCCCCTCCGCCGTGCCAGTGCTGGTCATGGCGGCAGACTTCTTGGAGAGCGGCAAGCAGCAGATCGTCCTCGCGGGCGATGCCACCTCGCCCGAATTCCAAGCCCTCGCCGCCGTGGTGCATCGTCGCCTGCTGCCCAAGGCCGTGCTGCTCCATGCCGATGGCGGCGAAGCACAGGCCTGGCTGGGTAAACAAAACGAGGCCCTGGCCGCCATGAAACCCGTGGAGGGAAAAGCCGCCGCCTACGTGTGCCAAAACTACGCCTGCCTGGCCCCGGTGACGACGAAGGAGGCGCTGGAAAAGCTTTTGGCCTGAACCGTGATTTGGCATTGATGCTGCACCGCCTTGCCTATTGAATCACCCGCCGATGCTCCGTTTCCTCCTCAGCCGCCTTTTGCAGGGCCTTGCCGTCATCCTTGGGGTGCTGGTGATCACCTTTGCTCTGCTGAAGATGGCCCCCGGCTCGCCTTTGCAGAGTGAACGAAACATCCCGGACCACATCCGTGCAAAGCAGGTCATCGCCCTCGGGCTGGACCAGCCCGTTTACGTGCAGTTGTGGCGGCACCTCGTCAGCTTTGCCACGTTCGATTTTCCGGCTTCCACGAAGAATCCAGGACGTGGGGTGGATGAGATCATCGTGCAGGCCTTTCCGGTCTCGGCCACCGTTGCCCTGGCAGCACTCACCATCGCCATCGGCATCGGCATCCCCATGGGTGCCCTGGCGGCGGTGCGTGCAAACACCTTCGATGACCGCGCCTGCATGCTCATGGCCACCCTGGGCATCTGCACGCCAAGCATGGTCCTGGGGCCACTGGTGGCGTTGGTGCTAGGGTTAAAACTTCGTTGGTTCAATGCGGCGGGTTGGTATGATTGGGATGACTGGGTCTTGCCATCCTTGACGTTAGGTATCATCTACAGCGCCTACATCGCCCGGCTCACTCGCGGGGGATTGCGGGAAACCTTGGCGCAGGATTTCATCCGCACGGCTCGGGCCAAAGGCGCTTCTGAACTGGCTATCGTTTTCCGTCACTCGTTCAAGCTCGCCTGCCTACCCGTGCTGAACTATCTCGGCCCCACCGCCGCTGGGTTGATGACGGGTTCCATCGTCATCGAAACCGTCTTTCAGCTTCCCGGTTTAGGTCAGCACTTCGTCGGTGCAGCAGTGAACCGGGATTTTGTCCTCGCCATGGCCACCGCTGCCTTTTACGCCGTGCTGATCATCGGTTTCAATCTGCTGGTGGATTTCCTCCAAGCGCTGCTGAACCCCCGCATCGGATTCAAATCATGAGCGATGTGATTCCCAGCAACGAGGGATTCCAGCCCTCAGCCGACAAAGCGGTCTTGGTGCCCCTGCGGTCACCGACTTCAGAATCCCCCGGCCAGCGCGCCTGGCGGCGGCTGACGCGCAGCCGCATCACCGTGGCGGCCATGCTGTTTATGGTGGCGCTTGTGGGCATCTGTCTTTTAGGGCCGCTAGTGTCGCCTTATTCGCAAAGTGACCAGGACCTGAATCTCAAGGCCGCAGGCCCTTCCGCTGCGCATTGGTTAGGCACGGATCCACTGGGGCGCGACCTCGCCACGCGCATCCTGAAAGGCGGGCAGATCTCGCTGCTCGTGGGCATTCTCGCCACGGGTGTCGCGTCGGTGATTGGCGTCGGTTATGGCCTCATCGCAGGGCTCACCACGCGCCGTCTGGATGCGCTGATGATGCGGCTGGTGGATGTCCTCTACGCCTTTCCGTTCATCACCTTCGTCATCATCCTGGTGCTTGTGTTTGGACGGGAGCTGTGGCTCATCTTTGTCGCCATCGGGGCTGTGGAATGGCTAACCATGGCGAGGGTGGTGCGTGGGCAGGTGCTGGCTTTGAAAAACCTGGAATTCGTCCTCGCCGCCCGGGCCAGTGGCGCAGGTTTCTGGCACATCTTGTTCAAGCACATGCTGCCGAATGTCATGGGGCCGGTCATCATCTACGCCAGCCTCACCGTCCCCGGCGTCATGCTGCTGGAGGCCACGCTGAGCTTCCTCGGCCTGGGCATCCAGCCGCCTGATGCTAGCTGGGGCGTCCTCATCCGCGAAGGCGCCGACAGCATGGAAACCTACCCCTGGCTCCTCATCGGCCCTGGTCTCTTCTTCAGTGCCACTCTGCTCGCGCTGAACATCATCGGCGATGCCCTGCGCGATGCCCTGGATCCGAAGTCGGATGCGGGGGTGTGATCAGGAGTCGGCGATCTCCACCAAGAGGTTGTCGGACGTTTCTTTCCCCACCCCCAGCAACTTCCACGCCCGCCACATGAGCAGCACGGCGGCGATGCCGAGACCTACGGCCAGGGCGGCCCAGATGCCGGTGGCCCCCCAGCCTCTTTGAATGCCCAGCACCCAGCCTAAAGGCAGCGAGATGATCCAGTAAGCCAGCACGGCGATCCAGGCGGAAACCTTCACATCATCCACGCCACGCAGGGCGGCGGCGGAGACGACTTGGAGCCCGTCGAAGAGTTGAAAAAGTCCCGCGACCAGGAGCAACGAGGCGGTGAGTTTGATCACCTCCGGTTCATTGACAAAGGCCCGCGCCAGGGGCTCGCCCCACAGGAAGCAGACCAGCATGGAGCACGACATGAAGGACGTGGCAAAAATCCAACTGCCCAGGAGCACCCGATGCAAACGCGGCCGCTGATTCGCCCCCACAATCTCGCCCACCCGCACGGTCGTGGCCATGGAGATGCCCAAAGGCACCATGTAGGCCGTGGCGATGCAGGTGATGGCCACCTGATGTGAGGCCAGCGGCACCACGCCTAGCCAGCCGATCATGAGCGAGGCCAGCACAAAGGCCGTGACCTCCGCCAACTGGTGAAAACTGGTGGGAATGCCGATCTTCAGCAGGCTGGCGAACTCGGACCTCTGCCACCGCACCCACCACTTCTGCGGTGTCCAGAGGTGCAGCGTCCGGCTGTTTTTCAGCCAAACAAAAAGCGCGATCATGCACAGCGTGCGCGAGACCAGGGTGGAGTAAGCTGCGCCTGCCAGCCCCATGGCGGGGAAGCCCCACTTGCCATGGATCCACAGCCAGTTCAGCAGGATGTCCAGAAACACCGACCCCAGCGTGATCCAGAACGGAGGCCAGGGACGGTTTAGGGCATCGGCATGGTTTTTCCACACCAGCGAGATGAGCGAGGGGATCAGGGAAACCGCACAGGGCAGCAGGTAAATGGGCGTCTGCAGCGTGACATCCCCCGGCTGGCTGAAATGGCCCAGTAAGGGGATGAGCAACAGCGTGGCGAGAACCACCACCAGGCCCAGGCCCAGAGCCAGCCAGGTGCCGTGAATGACGGCGCTTTTGGCATCTTCGGGTTGTTTGGCCCCATGCGCCTGCGAGACCCGCACGGAGACGGAGCTCAGCAGCCCCATGCCCACCACAAAGGGCACGGCCAGCAGGGTATTGGCAAAGGTGGCCGCACCGAGCGAGACGACCCCCACACTGCCGATCATCACCGTATCAGACACGCCCATCAGCATGTGACTGAGTTGGCCGGAGATGAGGGGGAGCGCGAGTTTTAATGTCGCCCGGTTTTCCTGGGCAAAGGTGGGCCACGGCTGAGGTGGCGGTGTAACAGGCGATGAAGAAAGAGAGGAATGCATAAACGCTGCCGCGAAAGGTTGGGGGAGAGTGCAGGGACGGGCAGCGGCGCAAAAAAACCACGGCCCGGGGTGAGGGGAGCCGTGGTGGGAGTGTCGTCAGATTCGGTGCACTCAGCCTGCCACAGGCCCCTGTCCAGCCAGGCGAGAGCCTGGCAGGGCGTCAAATTTGGGGCGGGCAATCCGAATCATGTCGTTAGGCTGCCATCGCGGCGGTGAAATGTCAATTCCTAGGTGAGGTGCCTTTTTGTCACCTGCCCCTCATTCCGCAGAAAGAAGGCTTTTGTTGAAGTGGGGAGAAGATTCATACTGCGACGTGAGTTTTTCTCCTTCTCGCCCGTTTTGCTTTGCCCTGCCTATGAACCGTCTGCTTTTGCCCCTGCTCGCCACCTCGGCGTTCGCTGCTGATTTCCCGAAACCTTTCAATTCCGAAAAAGGCGATCCCATGTCCGCCGAGGAAGCCGCCGCCACGATGCAACTGCCACCGGGCTTCAAGTGCGTGGTCTTCGCCGCAGAGCCGGATGTGCAGCAGCCCATCGCTATGACCTGGGATGCCAAGGGCCGCCTCTGGGTGGCAGAAAACTACACCTATGCAGAAAACCCCGCCCGCTGGGACACCAAGCTGCGCGACCGCATCATCATCCTGGAAGACAAAGACGGCGATGGCAAACACGATGGCCGCAAGGTCTTCTGGGACCAGGGCGCTTATCTGACTAGCGTGGAGTGGGGCCACAGCGGAGCCTGGATTTTAAACGACGGCACCCTGAGCTTCATCGCCGACAAAAATGGCGACGACGTGCCAGATGCCGTACCGCAGATCCTGCTGGACGGCTTCAACACCAAGACCATCGGCCACAACATCGTCAACGGCCTGCGCTGGGGACCGGACGGCTGGCTGTATGGCCGCCACGGCATTACCGATACTTCCGCTGTGGGGGCTCCCGGAACGCCTAACGAAAAGCGTGTAAAGATGAACTGCGCCATCTGGCGGTATCACCCCACGCGCAAAGTCCTGGAGACCGTGGCCCATGGCGGCACCAATTCCTGGGGCCATGACTGGAACGCGGAAGGGGAGCTGTTCATGATCAATACCGTCATCGGCCACCTCTGGCATGTGATTCCAGGGGCCTACTATCGCCGCATGTTCGGCACCCACCTGAACCCGCATGTTTATGAAGTGATCGAGCAGACGGCCGACCATTTCCATTGGGACACCGGTGCTGAAAAATGGAGCGACATCCGCAACGGCATCAGTAACAAGACCCTGGAACTCGGCGGCGGCCATGCCCACGTCGGCATGCTCATCTATCAGGGCGGCACCTGGCCGAAAGAGTACCATGGCAAGATGCTCACCTGCAACCTCCACGGACGCCGAATCAATGTGGACACCCTGGAGCGCGAAGGCTGCGGTTACGTCGGCAAACACGCCCCTGATTTCATGCAGGCCAAAGACCCCTGGTTCCGTGGCCTCGACCTCATCACCGGCCCCGATGGCAACGTCTTCGTCTCCGACTGGAGTGACTCCGGTGAGTGCCACGACAACGACGGCGTGCATCGGACGAGCGGACGCATTTACAAGATTGTGTATGACGGGAAAGACAAAGGGGATTCCTCCAAGAATAACTGGCAGACAAGGACGGCATTGCTCAAAGCGTATGAAAACGCCTCGGGGCCACAGCCTACTGCCTTGCCGGCATTGAGTGCTGCTGAAAGCAAAGATGGCCTGGACAGACTTCGTCTGGCCTCCTCCATGCAGCGTCGTGAATTGGCAGACCGCTGGCCCATCGCCACCGCTCTTGCTCAACATGCTGAAGACGCCAATGATCGCCAGCAGCCGCTCATGATCTGGTATGGCATCGAGCCTGCCGTGGCGGCCGATCCGATGCGCGGCGTGGAACTCATCGCCAGCGCCAAGATCCCGACGGTGCGCCGTTTGGTGGCCCGTCGCATCACGGAAGAAATCGAAAAACAGCCTGCGGCGGTGGAAGCCTTGGTGGCCCTGCTTGGCAAACAGCCCGAGCTGCAAAAAGACATTCTCGATGGCATGTCTGCCGCGCTGAATGGCTGGAACAAAGCCCCTAAACCGAAGGGCTGGGATGAAGTGGCGAAAACCCTGACTGCGGATGAGTCGCAAAAGTCGGCCCAGCAACTCTCCACCGTCTTTGGCGGCGGTCGCCCGATGGAGGAACTCATCCCCATCATCAAAGACACGGAAGGCGATGCCTCCGCGCGTCGCAATGCCTTCGCCAGCCTCACCCGCAGTGCGAAGCCCGAGCTACTGCCCCTCATTCGCGGTCTGGTGAATGACAAAGTCATCGGTACCGAAGCCCGTAGTGCCCTGGCTGCCTATGATGACCCGAGCATTCCGAAGGCCCTGCTTCAGCCCTGGCCCGGTCGCAGTTTGGAGCAGCAGACGGCCACGGTGAATACACTCATCAGCCGTCCCGCTTATGCCCATGCCTTGCTGGACACCCTCAAAGCCGGGAAGGTCCCCGCCTCCGTCATTTCACCTTATCAAGCCCGTGCCATCGTCAGCTTGAAGAATGAAGCCCTAACCAAAAGGCTGACCGAAGTCTGGGGCGAGCTGCGCGATACCCCAGAGGCCAAGAAAGCCGAGATGGCCAAGTGGACCGCCGCCTTGACCCCGGCCGCCCTAGCCAAAGGTGAAGCTCCTAAAGGCAAGATGGTCTTCATGGCCGCCTGTGCCGCCTGTCACAAGCTTTACGGCGAAGGTGGCATGATCGGCCCCGACCTCACCGGTGGAGATCGTCACAAGTTGACCTACCTCCTCGAAAACATCCTGGATCCCAGCGCCATCGTGCCGGCGGACTATCGTATGACCGTCTTCAAGCTGAAGGATGGGCGCACCATCACCGGCGTGATCCCCGAGCAAAATCCGAAGACCGTCACCGTCCAGACTCCCGCCGAAAGACTGACGCTGGAGCGCGGCGATATCACCGAGCAGCAGCAGCTTTCCATGAGCCTCATGCCCGAAGGTCTGCTCACCGCCCTGGGCGAAGAGCAAGTCATCCACCTCATGGCCTATCTTCAGAGCCTGGGTCCCGTACAGTAGTCATCACTCTCCGAGTGATGCGATCCAGGGCGACGTCCCTAATTCCAATCTTCATCTTCGTCCCCTCAACGCTCACCCTTTTCTCGATCCCCCAAGCCCATCTCTCGGAGAGAGATGGATACTGTACATCACCACATCCAGCCAGCGGCCAAATTTGTATCCGGCTTCGCGGATGTGGGCGCAGGGGGTGAAGCCGTGGCGCTGATGCAGGCGGATGCTAGCGACGTTGTCGGCATCAATGACGCCGATCATGAGGTGGTGCCCCTGGTCTTGCGCAGTGGTCACGAGACGCTCTAAAAAAAGCGTGCCCAAACCCTGGCCACGAAAGCGTACATCCAGGTAGATGGAATGCTCCACCGTGAAGCGGTAACCCGGATGCGAGCGAAAGGGCCCGTAGCTGGCGAAGCCCATCAGCACCCCTTCGTCATTGATCAGGCCCATCACAGGGAAACCAGCTTTTTGTTTGGCGGCGAACCACGCTTCCATGAAGGCCACCGATCTCGGTTCATCCTCATAAAGAGCCGTCGAGTTGGCGATGGCCTCATTGAAGATGGCGCGGATGGCTTCCAGGTGCTGAGGGCCGCAGTCGATCCAGGTCATGCTTTCTGTTAGGTGGAAAGTTTCGCCATGGCGGTCAGCGCGGGGCCTGTCACGCGCATGATGCGCCAGTCGCTTTTCATCTCAGCGCCCAGGCTTTCGTAAAAGCGGATGGCAGGCGTGTTCCAGTCCAGCACCGTCCATTCATAACGCCCACAGCCCCGCTCATAGGCGATGCGGGCCACGGCGGTGATCAGCGCCTTGCCCAGGCCACAGCCACGATGCGCAGGCTGCACATAAAGATCTTCCAGGTGCAGGCCTGGCCTAGCGAGGAAGGTAGAGTAGTTTTGGAAATACAGCGCAAAGCCCACGGCTTTCCCATCCACGCAGCCCATCAGCGCCTCGGCACAGGGGTTCGGGCAAAAGAGCGTTTCCAGCAGGCTCTCCACCGTGGCCACCACCTCGTGAGTCAGTTTTTCATACTCGGCCAGTTCGTGGATCAGCGCCAGGATGGTGGGCACATCGGCTTCAGTCGCTGCGCGGGTGGTAAGGGTGGCTGGCATGAGGGTGATGATTCACCTGGATTGTGAGCGGGGGCGAATCGCCTGCCAAGCCTGAATTGGCTGTATCCTCCACCCGACTTTGCACAGCAGGTAAATTCACCACTGCAACGCATTGCCAAACGAGGGCTTCCCGCTATTCTCGCCACACCATGTCCCTTGAAGCCACTCTCCAGTCCGCCGCCGAATCCGGCAAGCTCCTGCCATCCAGCCTTGAAAACATCCAGGCGCTTCTCTCTGCCAGTGAGAATCCGGTCTATCGCTCCAGCATCGAAGAGCTGGCGAACTCGGGCCAGTGGGATGAGCTGAACGATCGCTTTTTCCAAGCTCTCAAATTTGGCACCGGTGGTCTGCGTGGACGTACGGTGGGTAAAGTGGTGACGATCGCGGAGCGCGGCAACGCGGCCGCAGATCAGCGCCCAGATCATCCCTGTGTGGGCACGAACTCGATGAACTACTACAACGTGGGCCGTGCCACACGTGGCCTCGTCGCCTATGCGAAGACCTACCGCGCTACCGCAGGCCTGACGGGCAAGCCGAGTATCGTGTTCAGCCATGACACTCGCCATTTCTCCGCCGAGTTCGCCCAGAAGTGTGCTCAGATCGCGATGGACAACGGGGCGGATGTTTATCTTTTTGATGGTTGCCGCGCCACGCCAGAAATGTCCTTCGCTGTCCGCCACCTGCGAGCCGATGCCGGCGTGATGATCACGGCCTCTCATAACCCAGCCCACGACAACGGTTTCAAAGTCAATTACAGCGATGGCGCAGGCATTGTGGAACCCCATGCCACCGGCATCATCAAGGAAGTGAATGCCATCGTGGATGAGGCCTACAATCCGCTGCCGGAAGATCAGCAGGGCAAACTGACGATGCTGGGCGAAGAGCTGGATGAGATCTACCTCAAACGTGTGGAGACCATGATGCTGCAGCCGGAGCTGCTGAAGAACGAGAAGGCCAAAAACCTCAAGATCGTTTACACCGCCCTTCACGGAGCAGGTGGCGTGCTGGTGCCCGTGCTGCTGAAGCGTCTCGGCTTCAATTTCTTCACCGTGCCTGAGCAGGACGTGCGCGATGGCCGCTTCCCGACCGTGAAATCGCCGAATCCAGAGAATGCCCCAGCTTTGAAAATGGCTGTGGATCTCGCGAACAAAGAAGGCGCAGACATCGTCATCGGCACAGACCCCGATTGCGACCGCATGGGCGTGGGTGTGCGCAATGCGCAGGGTGAAATGGTGCTGCTCACTGGCAACCAGACCGGTTCCCTCATGGGCTGGTATCGCCTGAAGACGATGACGGATCTCGGCATCCTCAACGACGAAACGCGTAAAAACGCTGTCTTCCTCAAGACCTACGTCACCAGCCCGATGCAGGACACCATCGCCGCCAAGTATGGCGTGCAGTGCATCAATACCCTGACCGGTTTTAAATGGATCAGCGCCAAGCTGGCGAAATACGAAGCCGCGCTGCCAGCGGAAATCCTGGCGAAATATCGCGACCTGCCCGCCGCAGAATCCCGCGCCGCTCGTCTCCAATACAGCAAGTTCCTCGTCTTCGGCGGTGAGGAAAGCTACGGCTACATGGGCGATGACTTCAGCCGCGACAAGGATGGCAACGGCGCGGTGGTCATGTTCGCCGAACTGGCTGCCTACGCGGCCTCCCGTGGCCTGACCGTGGTGGAGCTGCTGGACGAGGTGTACAGCGAGGTGGGTTACTTCCTGGAAGTAAACCAGAGCAAAGTCTTTGAAGGTGCCAGCGGTGCTGCCCAGATCGCCAAACTGGCAGACACTTACGGCTCGAATCCTCCCACGGAAGTGGACGGCAGCGCCGTGGTCAATGTGCGCGATTTCCGCAAGGACGAGATCAGCGACGAAGAAGGCGAAGTGGTTTCCAAGGAGAAGATGCTCTTTGTGGACCTAGCCGATGGCCGCAGCTTTGCCGTGCGTCCCTCCGGCACGGAGCCGAAGATCAAATACTACATGTTTGGCCGTCAGGTGCCTGCGGCTGGGCAAAAGCTCACCGCGGATGAACTGGCTGCGGCGAAGACCCGCGTCTCCGCCTCGCTGGAGAGCATGTGGACCTGGCTGGAGAAGGACATCGACAGCCGTCTGGCCTGATTTCTGCCTCCTGTTTCATTCCATGCTTTCTTCCGCAGTCTGGGTTGCTACGTGACTCAGACCGCCGATAGTCGCGCGCCCTGGGAGAGTCACCCAGGGCATTCCTCTGCATGAGCACTGCCCAAATGTCCCGACCACCCCTGCACCGGCGGCCTGAGAATGCGCCGCAGGAGCCGTTGAGTTGGCTGAAGCCCAAGCACTGGTGGCAACTGTGGAAGGGGGAGGATAGCTCCATCCTCACCACCTCCACGCGCAATTCCATGCTGCCCGTGTTGATCGAGGTCTTTGCAGGCTTTTCCAAACTGGATGGCGAGGTGGAGGAGGAGGAAATCGAGTCCTCCCTGGGCTACCTGCGTTATGATTACAGCGGGGCCATCTATGCGGACATGCGCCGCCTTTATTTTGAGGCCTTGCAGCAGCCTCAGGACCTGGCCCAGCGGGCGAAGGAACTGAGCAATGAGCTGACCATGGAGCAAAAGATCCTGCTCTGTGTGCAGCTCTACCTCCTCATCTCCAGCTCGCTGACAAATCAGCGGCAGATGGTGGAGTTCTACCTCTTCATGACCAATCTGGGCATTGCCGCCCAGGCCATTGACATCGTCTATCAGCTCAATGCCGGAGACAAGCCGACCGAAGAGGACTTCGCCAGCAAAAGTGGCCAGCCTTTGGAAACGCTGCGAGTGGGCTCGGGTGATGCTTGCGATGTGTTGCTGCGGTCACTTTCCGCCGACTGCTCCGTCGTCGCCTTCCGCTTTCAAAATTTGGTGCTGCTGAAGAACACTGGCGGCATCCCCATCCTGGTGCGCAGCCGCCGCCAGCCACCGGGGGATTTCTCCCGCCTCTATCCGGGCGAGCGCGTGGTGCTAGAGGACGTGACGCTGGATTACAACGACCTCATTTCATACTTCAATTCGAAGAAGACGGTCACCGGCTCTCAGCTCTACCTTACCCTCACTGAGACAGGCGATGCCGAAATCGCCCAGCAGCGCGGACGTGGGACGAATCTGCGCGTCAGTTTCGGTCTCGGCGTGACGGTGGAGGCCCTGCGCAGTACGGATGCGACGATCAATGGCGTGGCTCTTAAAGAGGGCACCATTGTCGAGGCCTCCATTGAAGACAGCATTATCGCCCAGGGCGAGATCGAAATCTCCCTGCGGGATCTGCGAGTGCGCGCCCAGGAATTTGGCGGTCAGTTCCGCCTGGAAGGCAGCCGCAATACGTACCTGGTTTCTAACAAACCGGAGCTCCTGGATGAAGGAGACATTCTCCTCTCTGAAGACACCGAGGGGGAAATCCTCCTGCGCATCGAGTGCAACTACTCCCAGAAAACGGGCGAGCTGGAGGTGCTGCGCAGTTCCCGCCCCATCTACGTCGGCCAGATTCCCGTTCGTGACCGCATCATGCTCAGCGATGGCGATACCATCACGCTGGGGGAAGGGCAGTTTCTGCGCTGTCATTTCAGCGACCGCATCATCGAGGAAGAGCGCAATACTATCCGCCAGATGGAAGTGCGCGAACTGGCCCACCGCTTTGACGGGCGCGATACCGCCCTGGACGGCATCAGCTTCATCGCTCGTCGTGGGGAAATGATCTGCGTCATGGGCCCCAGCGGCTGTGGCAAAAGCACCCTGCTGCGCGTGCTCGGCGGGCAGCTTAAAACTCGGGGTGGGGAAGTGCTGATGAACAGCCTCTCGCTGTATAACAATCTCCACAATCTCACCCCCTACATCGCCTACATCCCGCAGGAGGATGCCTTTGACCCACTGCTGAAGGTGCAGGAAAACCTGGACTTCTCCGTTGCCGTCCGCTGCCCGCATTTGAAGACAGAAGAGCGGCGCAAACGCGTGGAGGCCAAGCTGGCCGAATTAGGCCTGGCAGACATGCGAAAACGCCTCGCTGGTACCCCGCAGCAAAAGTACCTCTCGGGCGGTGAGCGCAAACGTCTGAATGCCGGCTTGGACATGATCGGCATCTCCGATGTTTATCTCTTCGATGAGCCCACCTCCGGCCTGTCTTCGAAGGACAGTGAGCACGTGCTGGAGATCATCCGCAGCCTGGCGCGTAACAAGATCGTTCTCACCTCCATCCACCAGCCCAGCATGAGGCTGCTCCAGATGTTTGATAAAGCCCTGCTGCTGGATAAAGGCGGGAAGCTAGCCTACTTCGGCACGCCGCAGGGCATGATCGAGTATTTCTGGAAGGCCTACAACGACGAGACTGGCCAGCGCGAAGCCGAGATGCCGGGCAACTTGACGCCTGACTTTGTATTCGATGTTTTGGAGACGCCTCTGCGCGATATCAGCGGTGACATCATCCAGGAACGCAGTGCCGATGGCCACCTCGTCGCCGCCCGGCGTTTCCCGCCGAATTTCTGGCGCGACCGCTACCAGAGCCACCTCATGCTGGAGAGCATGGCGAAGGCACAGGCCTTCCCTGGCAGCACAAATCTCATCGCCCGTCCACGAGAAGATACCCACACCACGGGCCGCTCACGGGCCATGCCCAAACCTCCCAAACACACACTGCGGGAAGAGAGTATCCTCTTTTACACCCTGCTGAAGCGCGCCTTTCTGAGCAAACTGCGCAATCGCACCAACCTGCTCACCACCTTGCTTGAGGCACCTCTGCTGGGCTTCCTCATTTCCAGCGTGCTGAAATACAGCGAGGAGGAAAGTTACACCTACGCCACCGCCTTCCACATCCCCACGTACCTCTTCATGAGTCTGGTGGTGGCCATGTTCCTGGGCCTAACGAACAGTGCGGATGAGATCATTCGTGACCGTCACACCCTGAGTCGAGAGCGTAACCATAACCTGCGCACGTTCTATTACCTCAGTGGCAAGATCATTTCATTGAGCACCTTTGCGCTCATTCAGTGCTTCATTTACCTGCTCATCGGCAACAACGTGCTGGAGATACGAGACATGTTTTTTGTCCATCTCTGGTGGATGTTTGTCACCGCACTTACCGGCATCTGTCTAGGCCTGCTCATCTCCAGCGTGGTGACGGATAACCGCACCGCCATCAATGCCATCCCGCTCATCCTCATCCCGCAGATCATTCTCGGCGGGGCACTTATCAAGTATGAGGAGATGAACAAGAACCTCGATTTCGTTTACTCCATGCAGCGCTGGTTGGACAAAGCCGGTGTGACGGAGGAGAGCGAGCCGAGCAAGCTCAAGGTCCCCTTCATCTGCCAGTTCATGCCCCTGCGCTGGAGCTATGAGGCCATGCTGATTTCTCAGGCAAAATTGAATCCCCTCACGGCTGCGCAAGACCAGCTCGAGGCGCGTATTCAGGAATTGGTGAATCTGCCGAAGGACATCAAGATGACGTCGGACCAGCAGCGTGATCTGGATGCGGCCAAACAAGGTCTGGCGGTGGTCTCAGGTCTCTATGCGAAAACGGAGCGCGAGGCAGCAGCCAAACTGCGTGAGATTCGCGATGCCACCATGCGCGGCAGAGTCACGCCCAAGCTGCTGCAAAGCGCTCTGGAGCAGGAAGACGGCATCAGTGCGGAAGAGATCTATGTGAACCGCAAGGTGCTGGACCTCGTCACCAAAGCAGAAATGGAGCGCACGGATTACCGTCGTAAAATCCAGCCCAATGTGTTCTTCGGCACGGTGAAACGCTACTTCGGTACAGACTTCGATACCCTGTGGATCAATGCCATGGTCATCTTCATGACCTTGGCCGTTTTGATCACCGTCATTGAGATCTCCCTGCGCCGTCAGCTTACGCGGGTTTGAGGAGGCTGGGTGTTGCGTTGCACGTGTTGCGCCGCGCAACAGATACCCTCAACCTTGGACGCTGAGAGTAAGCGGTGTGATTTTGTAAAGCGTTGGTTTTAAGTGGGTTAAGGATCGTTGAGTGGCGTTGGCATCGCAAATGCCATGAGGAGTCATTGCTTCACCGGAAGCATCCCGACTCCCATGAAAACATCCCTCCCACATCCCTTCAAGAGCACCCTTGCGCTCCTCGCATTCGGAGCCTGTTTGGCCCTCACTCCAAGCTCGCTTCAAGCGGGCGACAAAGCCGTCATCTCCCCCATCGTTGAGCCTCCTCCCTCCCAGTGGGTGCATGCCTTGCTGAAGGTGGATTTTTCAGATCACTACATCACGCCGCGTGGTCTGAATGTGGAGAATCAGGGCCTCATCGTGCAGCCGCTGTTCTTGGTGTTTTGGAATCTGTATTCGAATCCAGATGGCTTTCTCAATGACGTCACTCTCACCACAGGCGTGTGGAGTTCCATCCACAGCCGTGAGTCCGGCCCGGATGAAGGCAACTGGAACGAGTTCGACCCCATCGCCGGACTCGCTTTCAAATTCGCCAAATACTGGCAGTTCGATGTCAACTACACCGCCTTCGAGAGCATGGTGTCAGCCTTCCCGACCTCGCAACATCTGGAACTGAAGCTGTCCTTCAACGACGCTGCCTACACGGGTAACAAGGTCTTCTCCATCAATCCCTACATCGCCTTTTGGAAAGAGTTGAAGAACAAAGCCACAGTGGCCTTCAATCCCGCCACTTCCAGCGAGAGCCACTACTTCACCGTCGGCATGACACCCACGATTGACCTGAAGAAGGTGAAGTTCGAGTTTCCAACTTTCCTGAATTACTCGGACAATGACTTTTACCAGCAGTTCGACGGCACCGGCGGTGGTTCCGGTGTGGCGTTGATTCGCACAGGGGCGGTGGCCACAGTGCCGCTGACCTTCGTGCCAAAAAGCATGGGCTTCTGGTCCGTCTACGCCGGCGTGAAATACTACCACCTGAATAATCCCGGTCTCTTGGATGGCAACCAGGTGCTGGGGGCCGATGGCAGCCGGAAGCGTGACCTCGTGCAGTTTCACGGCGGTGTTTCCATCTTCTTTTAAAACCCGGCACGCTATCCGCGCTGAAGCCCTCTGACCGGAAACCCATGATCATTGCTATGAATGACTCCATCCACATCGAGGCAGAGCCTTACGTCTTTGAGTTGCTGCCTGCTAAATGTGCCCTGCTCATCATTGACATGCAGCGTGACTTTTTGGAGCCCGGCGGCTTTGGCGAGATGTTGGGCAATGATGTTTCCCAGCTCCGTCAAGCCATCGTGCCTAACCAAAAGCTGCTTTCGGCGTGGCGGGCAGCGGGGTTGCAGGTCCTGCACACCCGTGAGGGGCACCGCCCGGATCTGGCGGATCTGCCACCTGCTAAAAAAGTCCGCGGTCACGGGGCGAAGACCATCGGCGATACAGGGCCCATGGGGCGCATCCTCATCCGTGGTGAAGAAGGACATGACATCATCCCTGAGCTCTATCCGCTCCGGGGGGAGCCGGTCATAGATAAACCGGGGAAAGGGGCCTTCTTCGCCACGGACCTTCATGCCATTTTGCAAAATCTGGGCATCACCCAGTTGGTCGTAACAGGGGTCACCACGGAGGTCTGTGTGAATACGACCGTGCGCGAGGCCAATGACCGCGGTTACGAATGTCTCGTGCCGGAGGACTGTGTGGCCTCCTACTTCCCCATCTTTCAGGAGATGGGGCTGAAAATGATCAAAGCCCAAGGGGGGATCTTTGGCTGGGTCTCAGACTCTTCCAAGATCATTCCCGCTGTGGCCTAACTACTGATGAAATCAATGGATCGCAAACACCTCTGCTTCTGCCATGACTGCCTCTGATAACAAACCTAAAATCTGGACCCCGGGAGACTGGAATGCCTTTTTCGGCTTCGGGACCAATATCCTTGTCAACTTGCTCACCCTCACAGCGCTGCTGCGTTTTGTGCTGAAGATGCCGGATGAAATCGTCTTTGGCCGCATCCTGCCCGCCACCGGTCTCATGCTCTGTCTCAGCACGCTTTACTACGCCTGGCTAGCCTACAAGCTGGCGCTGAAGACCGGGCGCAATGATGTCTGTGCGCTGCCTTCGGGCACCAGTGTGCCGCACATGTTTGTGGTGGTGTTTGTCATCATGCTGCCCATTTCTTTGCAGACGGGAGATCCGATCAAAGGTTGGGAAGCTGGGTTGACCTGGGTTTTTATCCAAAGTTTCGTCTTGATGATTGGTGGATTCATCGCGCCAGTCATTCGCAAGATTACTCCACGGGCCGCCTTGCTCGGCACGCTTGCGGGGGTTTCCATCAGCTTCATCTCCATGCGCCCTGCTTTGGAAATGTTCACCACGCCTGTCATTGGGGTGGTCTGCTTCGCCATCATTTTGCTGAGCTGGTTCGGCGGCGTGCGTTATTACAAAGGCATCCCGGCGGGTCTGATCGCCATTGCCGTGGGCAGCGTCATCGCTTGGGGGTCGAATCTCTTCGGTCTGAATTATGGTGACATGACTCTGGCCAAGTTGACGGGTTCTTTTAGCAACTTTGGTTTCTCGATTCCGCTGCCTGCCTTTGGCCACATCTTTTCCGGCTTTGAGTTTCTCGGGGTGATCCTCGTCACGGCCATTCCTTTTGGGATCTATGATTTGGTCGAGGCCCTAGACAATGTGGAAAGCGCTGCGGTGGCGGGCGATGATTTCCCCACCACACGAGTGCTGACCGCAGACGGTGTCATCAGCCTCATCGGTTGCAGTTTGGGCAACCCCTTCATCAATGCCGTTTACATCGGTCATCCGGGTTGGAAGTCCATGGGCGGGCGCATCGGCTACTCGGCAGCCACGGGGGTGGTGGTCATTATCTTCTGCACCTTTGGCATCATCTCGCTGATGTCATCATTGATCCCCATCGTGGCCATCTCACCCATCTTACTTTACATCGGCATGTTGATTGGGGCGCAGGCCTTCCAGGAAACGCCGAAGAGCCATGCGCCTGCGGTCATTCTGGCCCTCACACCTCACTTGGCGGCCTGGGGCAAGTTGCTCATTGATAATTCCCTAGGCGCAGCCGGCACCAATGCAGCAGCGGTGGGGCTGGATAAGTTAGGCCAAGTGGGTGTGCTCTATCACGGCCTGGAGGTGCTGGGCGGGGGAGCGATTTTGAGTGGGGTGATCCTCCCTGCCATCGCGGTGTTCGTCATTGATCGGAAGTTCGCCATTGGGTCCTACTTCGCCCTGACTGGGGCCTTGCTCACCTTCTTCGGCCTCATGCATGGGGAGAAGATAGGCATCGGTGAATCCCCCGTGATCGCTTGCAGCTACGTCCTGGTGGGCCTGGTGCTGGCGGGCTGCGCCAAATACGCCGTGGTGGCTCCTAAACCTGCCGAGGAGGAAGAACTGCACGGGCATCTTCCCATGGCCGCCGACTGATTTCTTCAGGTGTTGGTGAGAGAGTCGGGTGGTTCTGCGGTCTGGTTAACCGCAGGGCCACCCGAACTTGGTTCACTCTTTGCTACAGAATTTTTCAAAACAATCCTTCTCATGCCTTACGTCGAAGCTGATCCTTATCCCTGGCCCTACAATGGTGACCTGCGGCCCGCGAATACCGCGTTTCTGGTCATTGACATGCAGACCGACTTTTGTGGCCCCGGTGGCTACGTGGACAAAATGGGTTACGACCTCAGCCTCACCCGCGCGCCCATCGAGCCCATCAAGCGCGTCTTTGAGGCTACGCGTGCTCAGGGTTACCACGTGATGCACACCCGTGAGGGGCACCGGCCAGATCTCTCAGACCTCCCGGCTAACAAACGATGGCGTAGCCAGCGTATCGGAGCAGGCATAGGCGATGCCGGGCCCTGTGGGCGCATCCTCACACGTGGGGAACCAGGGTGGGACATCATCCCGGAGCTCTACCCTCTGCCAGGAGAGGCCATCATTGATAAGCCGGGTAAAGGCTCCTTTTACGGCACGGATCTCGACATGCTCCTGCGGCAAAAGGGCATCCAAAACATCGTCCTCGCAGGCATCACCACGGATGTCTGCGTGCACACCACCATGCGTGAGGCGAATGATCGTGGCTTTGAATGCCTCATGCTGTCTGACTGCACCGGCGCCACCGATCATGGCAACCATCTTGCTGCGCTGAAAATGATCAAAATGCAGGGCGGTGTGTTTGGAGCCGTGAGCGACTCCGCTGCCTTCATCCGAGCGATCACTTCTTAAACCATCTCTAGTCA
The DNA here is from genome assembly GCF_039542385.1 of Prosthecobacter algae. Classification (NCBI taxonomy): domain Bacteria; kingdom Pseudomonadati; phylum Verrucomicrobiota; class Verrucomicrobiia; order Verrucomicrobiales; family Verrucomicrobiaceae; genus Prosthecobacter; species Prosthecobacter algae. The sequence goes on from NZ_BAABIA010000001.1 coordinate 56,003, forward strand.
CCGATCTTCCCCAGTTTTTAATCGCAGGCATCCCGGCTTTTTTTACCGAGTCTTCCATTGTGAATCCAGACGATCCCTCTCCCCCGCCTAGCTTCAGTTTTCCTCACTTTGAGCTGAAGGACATCTTCAATATTTTAGCTCAGGAGGAGGACATTCCCTGGAGTTATTTTCGTGACGGGGTAGATATCTATCGCTTCTATGGAGATGGCATCACGGGCCCTACGGCGGCGCTCATTCGTTTCCGCAAAGAAGCACGTGTGCCCATGCATTTGCATGAAGGCTGGGAGCACATCTTGGTCCTGGCCGGTAGCCAGCGGGATCAAAATGGCATCATTCATGCAGGCTCTCTGCGCATCCATCCCCCTGGCACGTATCACAGCGTGGTGAGTGAGGCCGGGTGCATCGTGCTGGCGATCTATGAGAAACCCGTCCGCTTCATGGAGCGGCCTCTCAAGCCGGACGAATGAGCGTTATTGAGTCGGATATAAGAAAAAAGCTCATGGTGGGAAACCGCGCTGGCATGCGGAGCCTCCGGTGGTTAGTTTTCGCTTTCTATGAAGAAGCGAGCTGCCACCAAGTCTCCGCGCCTACCCAAGCGCGAAAGCCTACCTGAAATCGTCACCGATTCTTATGAAGAGCATTTCCGGCTTCTGGTGGAAAACATCGGGGATGTGCTTTGGTTTCGTGAGGTGGACCCGCCGCGTTTTTCGTATGTCAGCCCGGCTTTTGAGCGTGTCTGGGGTGTGAGTCTGGCGGAGCTTCGAGAGCAGCCTCAGCTCTGGGAAGAATCCATTTATCCCGATGATCAAAAGGCGGTGCGTGCCGCTTTGCGGCGTTGGTTCACGGGCAAAACGGATCATTACGAGGTGCATTACCGCGTGCAGGGCAAGGATGGCAAAGTGCGCTGGCTGGCAGACCGTGGGATCATTCTTTCGCGAAAAAATGGCCGCCCGCACCAGATCGGTGGCATCGCCCGTGACATCACGGAACGTGAGGCTGCGGAGGCCATGAACCGACGCATGGCGGCGGTGGTGGAGACCACAGACGACTCCATCATCACCATGAATCTGGACGGTGAAATTGATACCTGGAATGCCGGTGCAGAGCGCATCTTTGGTTATACCCAGGAAGAGGCGGTGGGCCGGACCATGTCCTTCCTGCGGCCACCCCAGGCCGAAGATGACGAGGCGGTCTTTAAGCGCATGATCGAGCGCGGGCTCCGCATTGATCACTACGAAACGCAGCGCCGTCATAAAAATGGAGCCATTCTGGATGTCTCGCTGACCATCTCTCCCATCCGCGATGCCCATGGCCGCCTGGCCGGGTTCTCGAAGATCTCACGCGACATCACCGAGCGTAAACAGGCGGAGCAAACCATCCTGCGTTTGAATGCAGAACTGGAGCGCCGGGTGGAAGAACGCACGGCAGAGCTGCGCGGCCAGATCGCCGCGAGGCGGCAGCTCGAGGAGGAAATCTTGCGCATCAGCGAGCGTGAGCAGCGCCGCATCGGTCAGGATTTGCATGATGACCTGGGGCAGCAACTGGCCGGGGCGTGGATGATGGCCGACGTTCTCGCCCGCACCTTGGCTGCCAATGGAGCCCGTGAGCAAGAGGCCGCGCTGAAGCTGAGCACCCTGCTTGGCAAATCGCTGAACCACACCCGCGCTCTGGCGCGTGGCCTGCATCCAGTGGCTCCAGAGCAGGGTGGTCTAGGTGCGGCGTTGAAGAACTTGGCGGAACGTTCGGCGGATTTGTTTGGAATCACCTGCCAGTTTGAATCACGCGCAGTGATCATGCTGGAGGATCAGCGCAGCGCCATCCACCTTTACCGCATCGCCCAGGAGGCCATCAACAATGCGGTGCGTCATGGGCGGGCTCAAAACGTGCGCATCCGCCTCTCCCGACGCGGGGGCAAGGCCGCCTTGTCGGTGATTGATGACGGCCTCGGCATCAAGGAACCTGCGGCCATGCATGAAGGCATGGGCCTGCGCATCATGCGCTATCGTTCAGAAATGATCTTCGGAACGCTCGAAATTGTGAAAGCTGCAAAACGCGGCACTTGTGTAACCTGCGTTTTCCCGCTGCCGCCAGCTTCCAAACCAACCTCTTCTCCTCATGGCCTCAAAAAGCTCTAACACGCCAGCCTCCCCCCAACGTGTGTTGATCGTGGATGATCATCCCGTCTTCCGGGCTGGTCTCACGGGTCTTGTAGGCATGGAACCCGACCTGGCCGTTTGTGGTGAGGCGCACGATGCGGGGCAGGCCATGGCAGCCATTGCCAAGCTGAATCCAGACCTCGTGATGATGGACATGAGCCTGCCTGATAAGAGCGGACTGGAGACCCTGAAAGACGTCCGTGCAGCCTATCCTCACATCCCCGTCTTGATGATCTCCATGCATGACGAGACGCTTTATGCGGAACGTGTCATCCGGGCCGGAGGGCGTGGTTACATCATGAAACAAGAGGGGCCCGAGAAAGTCATCCAGGCCATCCGTAAAGTTTTGGCGGGTGGGATATCGGTGAGTGAGCGTATTTCCACACTCATCCTGGATGCCCTGGCGAGCTCCCAGCACCCCAAGCAGGAAGGGGCGTCCGTTACCAAATTGACCGATCGTGAATTTGAGGTCTATCGCCTGATCGGGCAGGGGAAGGAGCCGCAAGAAGTCGCGCGCTTACTTCATCTCAGTGTCAAAACTGTGGATACTCACCGCAGCCAAATCAAAAAGAAACTGGGGCTGAAAAATAACACTGAGCTGGTGCACCATGCCACCCGCTGGGCTGCGGAACAGGGGTGAGGCTGAGTCGTCCCCCCGCTGAGGGCATCTCAGCAAAATGCTGAGATCTAGCGCGAGAGGCTGCTCATTGGTCGCAGTGCCCTCCTGGCGCAGCATGGAAGTATATTAGACTGTGCACCGCACGCTGTGGTCCACGCTTACGATAAGTCATATCCACCCATCACATGCTGCCATTATGAGAACCATGCTTGAACTTTCCAGGAACGCTGAATACGACGTCATCGCTGCTGTCTTAATCGTTGGCGTCATCGTGGCCGCAAAGTACTGGATTCAGTCTTTGAGCCGCGCAGAAAAGAACGAGAGCATCAAAAACCGCTAGTTCTGAATCTGTCACACTCCGCGTGTTCCCTCTTAAATCGGCCATCCTCCGTAAGCTGTGGATGGCCGATTTTTTTTCGACGTTCCATTGATGCCCTTTGGAAATTCGTGCTAGCAGTGGCCCAGCCTTTCTGAGATGGGCTAACTGTATGAATGTGACGAAATAGCATTGAAAAACGACAACCCTGATCCTGCATCTATCGTAGTAATTCCGCAAAAAACTCCCTGAATGCCTGCGCTTTCACCTTCCGGCAACTCACCTGCTGACAAACCTACACGCCCCCTGTCTGTGAACACGTTGGCGCAGTTGAGTGCCATCACTGGAACGGAGTATGATCATGAGCGGGCGAAGATCGCGGTGCAAAACGCGACCCAGGCCGAGAGCGAGCCGCTAGGGCAACTGGTCAGCGCAGCGTCTAAGGTGTACATCCATGTCTCTCCTGTGCGCCTACCGATCACCGAGTTGGTGTGGCAGGCCCAGAATGACACCCCGGTGATCATTTGGTCCGAGAAGGAAGAGAGTTGGATCGTCATCACCTTCGCAGGCTGGTTTAGCATTCGCATCGCAGAGGGGGACCATCCCACGGCCCGCCGCAGCATCACGCGGAAGGAGCTCGCGGCCAAACTGGGCCTCAGCGGGATCAAGGAAGTCGTCGAAGCCGGTATCGTGCATCCAGAGCGCGCCGCGCATGACATGAGCGTGCATGCAGCCCAGGCCCGGCATGCGCAGATGTATGGTAGCAATGGGGCGGGCCAGCATCGAAATGGCCATGGAAATGGGCATGCGCACATTCATCTGAGCCCAGTCACTCGTTTCTTCCGGCTTTTGAAAGCGGAGCGGCAGGAGATTGTAACGCTGCTCATCTTTTCCGTCTTCTCTGGTATCCTTTACTTAGCGGCCCCTTTGGCGGTGGATGCGGTGGTTAGTAATCTCGCCTTCGGAGGGCAGTCGCAGCCTTACTTCCAGGCTTTGGTCATCGTGGGCGTGGCCTTGATGGCCGCCCTGTCTCTCCAGGCCTTGATCACAGGCCTACAGTATTACATTTCAGACATCATCCAGCGGCGCATTTTTGTGCGGGCGGCGGCAGACCTCGCTTATCGTCTCCCCCGCGTGCGGGCAGAGTCGCTGGAAGGCGTCCACGCTCCTGAGTTGGTGAATCGCTTTTTAGATGTGGTCACCGCGCAGAAAAGCACCGCGCTGCTCTTGCTGGATGGGGTGAATTTGACCCTCGGCAGCCTCATCGGCATGGTGCTGCTGGCTTTGTATCACCCGGTGCTGTTGATGTTTGTGGCTATCTTGCTCCTGCTCATTGTGCTGGTGCTCTGGTTGTGTGGGCGCGGCGCTGTGGAGACCAGCATTGCAGAGTCGCGCACGAAGTATGACCTAGTGAATTGGTTTGAGGAGATCGCCGCTTACCCCTTTCTCTTCAAAGGCCCCGGTGGTTATCAGCTCGCTTATGAGCGCTCGAATCACCTCGCTTCTGAGTATGTCATGCGTCGCTCCGCGCACTTTCGGGTGGTCATGCGGCAGATCATCGGCCTGCTCATTCTTTCCGTCCTGGCGGGGGCAACATTGCTCGTGCTAGGTGGCTGGCTGGTCGTTAGTCAGCAGATCACCCTGGGCCAGTTGGTGGCCAGTGAGCTCATCATGAGTGCCATCGTGGCTTCCTTGGCTAAAATGGGGAAAAAGCTGGAGGCCTGGTATGACGCCATGGCGGCCATGGATAAGCTGGGGCACATTTTCGACTTGGAGATCGAGCGCGAAACAGGAGAGCAGCCGGTGAAGAAAGAAGGTGGGGCCTCCGTCGTGGCGGATAGTCTCAGCTTTGGTTATAACGAGCATGCCCTCCTGTTTCATCTCCGCACCTTCACCATCCAGTCAGGGGCACGGGCGGCCATCGTCGGCCCGCACGGTGCCGGGGCCAGCTCTTTGCTGGATATCCTCTTCGGCCTGCGCACTCCCACGTCGGGGCATGTCTGCATTGATGGGCTGGATCTGCGGAGCTGGTATCTCGAGGCTCTGCGGGACCACGTGCAGCTCCTGCGCCGGGATGAAATCGTGGACGCCACCGTGGTTGAAAACCTTCGCCTTGGCCGGGCCGATATCGGCATGGATGAAATCCGCGAGGCGCTCGTGCGTGTGGGCTTGCTGGATAAACTTTTAGCCCGGCCTGAAGGGCTCAATCTACGGCTCAAGATCGGTGGTGCCCCCCTCTCTGGGAATGAGCGCACCCGCTTGCTATTGGCACGCTCACTCGTGCAGCGGCCTCGCCTCCTTCTCATTGACGAGTTGTTTGACAGCCTAGATACCGAATCCTTCAAGACACTCTCCGCTGCCATATTGGATAAATCCCTGCCCTGGACAGTCGTCCTCACTACACGGGATCATGATGTCACTCAGCTCTGCGACCAAGTGATCCAACTCGCCCCTTGTAACCTGACCGATGGCACCGCTTCGACCCAGCTCAAAGGCTAAGCCCGACCTGCTATGACTGACTTTGCCAACTCTCCGCAACTGCCCGCGCTCTCGCTCGCGGGCGCCACACGTTACACGCGTTTATTCAGTCGTCTGCTGGTACTGGGCTTCATCGCTTTTGTGCTGGGCTGTTTCTTTTTGCCCTGGCGTCAGTTTGTTTCCGGCAGCGGCAGAGTCATCGCCTTCAATCCGCTGGATCGCCGCATCAACATCGAGGCCCAGGTCTCCGGCCGGGTCAAGCACCTGCACGTGGTCGAAGGGCAGCGTGTGAAAAAAGGCGACCTCGTGGTGGAGATCCAGGACAACGACCCCGACCTCATCGCCAATCTTCAAGCCCAGCGCGAGGCGATTGACAGTCGGCGAAACTTCGCGTTAGGCCGGGTGGAGTCCCTCATCGCGCAGATCACGCAGCAGGAGTTGGCGAAGGCTCAGGCCATTGATGGGGCAGAGCAGCGCGTGGCTGCCTCCAAGATTGCTGCTGAAACAGCGGCCCTGAACTACTCACGCACCCATGCCTTGTTTGAGAAAGGGCTTTCTTCTCAGCGTGAGCATGAACTGGCAACCCTACAGCGGGACTCCACGACCGCCGATTTAAAGTCTGCCCAGGCAGCCTTGAAGCGCACCAGCAATGACTTTGATGCCACCATTTCCTCCATCCACGCCCAGAAAGGATCTGCCCATAGCGATGTCGCTACGGCAGACCGTGACCTCTCAGTCATTGACGTGCAGATCAATCAATCGCAGCGCCAGATCGTCGAGTCTCCGCGTGATGGCATCGTCCTCCAGGTGGCCGCGACGGATGGCACTTACCTGCGTCCCGGTTCATTGATCTGCATCATCATTCCGGAAACAGACAGTCGCTTTGTAGAAATCTGGGTCAGTGGCAATGACATGCCTCTCATCCATGCCCGCAAAGAGGAAGGTGGTGTCGTCACACCCGGGAGCTCGGTCCGTTTAGCCTTTGAAGGCTGGCCCGCCGTGCAGATGATCGGCTGGCCTCAGCTCGCCATCGGCACCTTTGGCGGGGAGGTCGTCTTTGTGGATGCGACGGATGATGGGTTAGGCCGTTTCCGTGTGGTCATCGGCCCTTCGGATGATGTGGTGAACCGGGGAGATGGCCAGGGCCCCGTGAATGTGGGCTGGCCGGATAAGCAGCGCTGGCTTCGTCAAGGGGTGCGTGCGAATGCTTGGGTCATGCTGAATGAAGTACCCCTGTGGTTTGAACTGTGGCGTCAGATCAATGGTTTCCCGCCTCTGATCTCAAATGCCGAAGGGAAACTCGACCCCACCAAAAAATGAAGATGCTCCTCCCGCTTTCCTTTTCGGTGGGTCGGTGCTTGGCCGCGGCTTGCTTCATGCTTGCCTGGCTGGTCCTTCCAGAGGCATCTGCAAATCCGAAGCCCCTTATGCTTCCGGAAGTGCTGGCCAGCGTGCAGACCCAGTATCCGCCCTACTTGGCAGCTTTGATCGAGCAAGACATCGCCAATGGCCGCGCCCGTCAGGCCCTAGGCGCTTTTGATCTCAACCTCAGTGCCGGCGGTGCCTTCAAGCCAGCGGGTTATTACGATGGGCAAACGGGGTATGCCGTGCTGGAACAGCCCTTACCCTTTTGGGGTGGCAATGTGTATGGGGGCTATCGCCTCAGCAGCGGCTTTTTGCCCAACTATAACAAAGAGCGTACCAGCACAGATGGTGAGGCCGTGTTGGGCTTTCGCATGCCCCTGCTTCGTGACGGCACCATTGACCGCCGCCGGGCCACCTTTTGGCAGTCCCAGATTGATCAGGAACTCGCGGATCCGATGATTCTCCGGCAGTATCTGGACTTCATCCGCGCGGCCACAGTTTCTTATTATGGCTGGGTCGCGGCAGGGCAGCGGCTCAGCCTGACGGAGGAGTTGCTGCGCATCGCTAAAAATCGCGACTCAGGCATCGCGGAGCAGGTCAAACGTGGAGCCTCCGCTCCCATCGTCCAGATTGATAATCAGCGCCTCGTTGTCAGTCGTGAGATCGCAGTGGTGCAAGCCCTGCGGCGGTTTCAATCGTCCGCCATTGAGCTCTCGCTTTTCCATCGCTCGCGTGAGCTGGCAGAGCCCATCATCAGCCCCCGCGAGCGTGTGCCTGCCGTCTTTCCTCCGCATCCCCGGCCCGATGAAACGCAAGTCACGGCAGCCATCGCTAAGGCGGCCATTTTCCGCCCTGAAATCCGTCGCATCGAGCTGACCATCGAAAAGAACGAGATTGATCGCAAGCTCGCGAAAAACAACCTCCTTCCCCAGTTGGATGTCGGTGTGGAGGCTGCGCAGGCCAACGGTGGGACACAGCCTAAGGACATTGAGCGGACAGAAATCGAGGCCAAAATCGAGTTCAAGATGCCGCTTCAGAGGCGTGAAGCCAAAGGGCGGATGGAGGTGGCGGAGGCCCTCATCCAGCGCCTGAACAATGAGAAGCAGTTTGCCCGTGACCGCATCGCTGCAGACGTGCGTGACAGCCACAGCGCCATCATTGCGGCCTATGATGCATTGCTTCAGACCCGTAAGAATGTGGATCTCTCCCAGCAGCTCGAAGATGCTGAAAACGAACGTCTTAAACAAGGCGCGACGGACCTGCTGGCTCTGCAAATTCGTGAGCAGGCCACCTTCGATGCCAAGGTGCTGGAGGTGGAGGCGCAGGCAGAGTACTTCCGTGCCCAGGCAAACTATCGCGCCGCCACCGCTGCGGATGCGCCGCCTAGTTTGGCGCGGTAAGCTCAACCCGTTGGCTGAAGAAGGTTGGGCTGGCATGATGGGTGCTTGATTTAGAGGTGCCAGCCTCACCATGTCTCTCTCTGCCTGCCCTGACACTCCCGTGAGGGCACCCGCCTATTTTGCGCTGGTGCTCGGCGTTACGGTGTCTTGGCTGCTTACCGTCATGCTGCTCCAGACGCGGGAAGATGACCGGCAGGATGAAGTCAGAAGATTGGCCAAAGATCGCACCGAGGTCATTCGCGGACAGATCCTACGTTCCATGGAGGTGCTGCATGGGATCGTGGCTTTTTTTGAATCGCGGAAGGAGATCTCCCGGACTGAGTTCGGTGCCTTTGTGGGCAGTTTTTTGACGCGGCAGCCAGAGTTGCAAGCCTTGGCCTGGGACCCGCGTGTGGAAGGGGCACAGCGCGAAAGTTGGGAACAGCGTGCCCGGGATGAGGGCTTTCGTGAGTTTCGTTTTACTGAAGAGGAGAGCGAAGGGAAAATCGTCACGGCTCGTCCCTCGGATGAATACTTCCCGGTGTTTTACCTGGAGAGTTTGCAAAAGAATGCGCCCGCATTGGGTTTCAATGTCAAGGCCGAGCCCCGGCGCCGAGCGGCCCTGGAGCAGGCACGCGATAGCGGCAGCGCCCGGGCCACCGCACCCATCCGGTTGGCTCAGGAGCAGGGATCCCAGCGTGGGTTTGTGGTCTTTGAGCCGCTTTATCAAGGAATGCCCACGACGGTGGATGAACGTCGGCAGCAGCTCACCGGCTTTGCCACGGCGGTCTTCCGCATTGGGGATCTCATCAATCTCTCTTTGGCGGAGGCACGGGACAGTGGCGTGGCGCTGTCTCTGCGGGATGCGGGTGATGGCACCCTGCTGTATCATCAGGAGGGCGCACGTCTCCAGGGCTACCCCACCTGGACCACGGAGGTGGATGTGGCTGGCAGGCAATGGCGGCTTTTGTTTGAGCCCACTCAGGGATTCCTCAGCCTGCGGTCAGATCTCATGCCGTGGATCACCCTCACGGGCGGTCTGGTGATCACCTTGCTCCTAGCTTCCTACTTGTGGAAAACAGCAAGCCAAACAGCGGTGGTGAATCGGGCGCGGAAAGAGCTGCTGGCGGAAGTGTCGGTGCGCAAACAGGCCGAAGCGACAGCGGAGGCGGCCAGCCGGGCTAAGTCGGAATTTCTCGCCAACATGAGTCATGAGATCCGCACCCCCATGAATGCCATTTTGGGCTATGCGCAGATCCTGGCGCGGGATGCCGCCCTGCCGCGTTTCCATCGCGATGCCGTGGCCACCATCCTCAACAGCGGAGACCATCTGCTGCACCTCATTCAAGAGATCCTGGACCTGTCCAAGATAGATGCCGGGCGCATGGAGGTGGAAAAGACGAACTTCGACCTGGCAGCACTCGTGCGCGAATTGACCGCCATGTTTCAGCATCCCTGCGAGGAAAAACAGATCGGCTTCCGCATCGAGGTGGCGGATCTGGAGAAGGCCACCCCGGTCTATGGCGATGAAGGCAAGCTGCGGCAGGTACTCATTAATCTTTTGGCCAATGCCGTGAAGTTTACCGCCAGCGGGCGCATCATTCTACGGGTGCTGCCCTTGGAAAAGGAAGCCTGGCGTTTTGAGGTGGAAGACACCGGCATCGGCATTCCGGAAGAGGCCCAACAACGCATCTTCGAGCCCTTCCAGCAGGAGGCTGGTGCACGTGGGGGAGCGGGGCTGGGGCTGGCCATCGCCCGCCGTCAGATGGAGATCCTGGGTGGCCGTATGGGATTACACTCGCAGTTAGGCCGGGGCTCCTGTTTTCATGTGGAGCTCACTCTGCCCACCGTGGCCGCGCATGGGGTTTCACGGGCCTCGGTGCGGGAACTCGTGAGCCTGGCCAAAGGCTGCACCGTGCGTGCTTTGGTGGTGGATGACATCCGGGAAAATCGTGAAGTTCTCGCCTCCATGCTCACCTTGATCGGCTGTGAGGTCGTTCTGGCGGAGCACGGACGCCAGGCCGTAGAAGTGGTGCAGGTATCCCGCCCGCAGATCGTCTTCATGGATATTCGGATGCCTCAGTTCGATGGGTTGCAGGCCACCCGCCGCATCTTGGAAGAGTTCAACACCACGGAGATTAAAATCGTCGCCACTTCCGCCTCCGCCCTGGCTCATGAAAGGGAGCTTTGTCTCAAAGCGGGGTGCGACGACTTCGTGGCGAAACCTTTCCGGGCAGAGCGCATTTATGGTTGCCTGCGTCATTTGTTAGGCGTGGACTTTGAGTACAAGGGCGAGTTACCCGGCGCAGAAGCAGGAGAGTCCATTGATCTCAGCCAGATAACTTTGCCGGAGGAATTAGCCGCCCGGCTGACGATGGCAGCGGAGCTGCACAGCGCCACGGTTTTGAAGAGTTGCCTGGCGGAACTCGAGCAACTGGGCACAGCGGGCCAGCGGCTGGCACAACACTTGCGCGGCTTTCTAGCCAGCTATGACATGAAAACCATTCAGCGCATCATCGCCCAGATCTCCATCTCATGAATCGTCCCCGCATCCTCATTGCTGATGATACTCCGGCCAGTCTGTCCCTGCTCAGTCATGTGCTGGAGCCGCAAGGGTATGAAATCCTCGCTGTCTCCAGTGGCAAAGATGCCCTGAAGCTGGCGGAGCGCGCCCAGCCAGATCTCATCCTCCTGGACGTGATGATGCCTGGGCATGATGGGTTTCATGTCTGCCGCACGCTCAAGGCGGATGAAGCCACGCGGGATGTGCCCGTCATCTTCATCACCAGTCGGAATGAGACCGCGAGCGTGCTGAACGGTTTTCGCATGGGGGCTGTGGACTACATCGTCAAACCTTTCCAGGCCGAGGAAGTGGTGACCCGCGTGGCCACCCATTTGAAGATCAGCCGACTCACTCGCGAGCTGCAGCAGCGCAATGCCGAGCTGGAGGCGGAGGGCTCCCGCCGGGTCGCCGCTGAGACCTCGCGGGATAAGGCCACGCAGAAGCTTTCCACCCTGGCTTCCCGTGAGGCCGAGCGCTGGGGCCTGGATGGATTTGTCGGCGAAAGTCCGCACATGAAGCGCATCCTGGCCGACATCGAACGGCTGCGTCAGTTCAGCAAAACCAGCGTGCTCATCACCGGTGAGAGTGGCACCGGCAAGGAACTGGTGGCGCGTGCCCTGCATCATCACAGCTCGCGGGCGGCTGAGGCTTTCATCCCGGTGAACTGTGTGGCGGTCCCGGCGGATCTTTTGGAATCGCTTTTTTTCGGTCACGTCAAAGGGGCCTTCACAGGGGCTACGGCAGACCGCAAAGGTTACTTTGAATTGGCCGATGGCGGCACGCTCTTCCTGGATGAAATCGGCGACATGCCTGCCGCTCTTCAGGCGAAGCTGCTGCGTGTGCTGGAGGATGGGGAAGTGACGCCTGTGGGCTCCACCAAATCCCATCGAGTGGATGTGCGCGTGCTCAGTGCCACGAATGCGGACCTCGCCGCGAAGATCCTCACGGGAGACTTCCGCCAGGATCTTTACTACCGGCTCGCACGCTACACGGTGGAGACGGCCCCCCTGCGGGAAAGGCGTGAGGATTTACCCTTGCTGGCAGGCCATTTTTTAAAGGTGTTCGCGGCCGAGATGGGCATGACAGCGCCTTCATTGGATGCCTCTGCCCTCGCCCTATTGAGCCACCATTCCTTCCCAGGAAATGTGCGGGAACTCAAGAACGCCATGGAGCGTGCCTTGATCCTCAGCGGCGGCCAAACGGTGAAACGCGAGCACCTGCAATTGTTTGAACCCGTACTCGCACCCGCGACCGTGGCCAAGGCACCTGCACGCACCGCTGCCGACACGGTGCCTTTGGATCTAGGTGCTGCCGAGCATACTTTGATTCAACGCGCCCTTGAGCAAACAGGCGGCAATGTGACGGAGGCTGCGCGGCTGCTGAATGTGAATCGCAGCCGCATCTACCGCCGCATGCCGGTGAGTAAATAACGCTCAGCCCTGCGCCTGAATCCAGGCCCGCCAGCCACCGTGGGCGGTGATGTCTTGCGACGCGGAGACCGCGCTGGGTTCACAGAGAAATCCGCACACCCTCTGCCCATCTGCCAGCTCCACCCAGCCGAGTCCCAGTGGCGGTTTGATGCTGTTAAAAAACGTGCCCAGAGCTGCCTCCGGCATGTCCCAGACCTCCAGCGCGATGGCGCGGCCACCTTTCGCAGAGCGGATGAGGCCTGGACGCGGTGGTACACTGCCCCCGCCGGGGAGGTGATACAGCTTGTAGCAGGGGGCCGTCTCCGTACGGCTGCGCAGATGTGCCCCACAGGCCAGCAGCCCGGGATTGAGCGGCAGCCCCTCCATGTGGGCTCCACAAACGGCCACCGGCATCCAGCCTTGAGTGGCTGCGGCTTTGGCGGCTGGTGGGACAGATGTCTCTGTCGCGCCCAGCTTCACTCCTGTGGCCTGGTGCAGAAAACCGCCGATGCCAAGGATGCGCCAATCATGAAAGGCGGGGGCGATGAGCGTCACCCCCCAGGCACGACCATTGGGTAAAAAACCAGCGGGCACCGCGTAACCGCAGAGGTCCAGCAAGTTCATGAAATTGGTGTAAGTGCCCAGGTGAGTGTTGTAGGCGATGGGCTCGGCCTCAATCTCCTCCCGCGTGTAGCTGCGCGGTGCCGTGGGCGTGAGGATGACATCCACATACTGCCACACGGCCTCACTCTGCCGACGCAGGGCGGCGAGCTGGTACATCGCCCGGAAGGTATCTGCCGCGCTGGGTTTGAAACCGCCTGAAATGATGGTGCGTGTGACGGGTAAAAAGGCTTCAGGCTGGCTTTCTAACAAAGCCGCCGTGGCCACGTAGCGCTCTGCCACCCACGGCCCGTCATACAGGAGGCGTGCGGCCTCCGTGAACGGCTCAAAGTCCACCTCCACGGCTATGCCTCCCAGGGCGCGCAGACGCGTGATACTGTTTTCATAAAGTTCGTTAGCCGATTCTTCGCCAAAGTAGTGCCTTTGGTTTTCAGGCAGCACGCCAAAACGAAAGCCCGAGCCGGGGACCCAGCCCGGCACTGCTGCGGTAAAAGGTCGGGCGAGGGCATCGCTCGCATCGAAGGCACGGGCGATCTCAAAGACCCTCACGGCATCCTCGGTTGTCAGGGCAAAAATGGAGACACAGTCCAGGCTGCGACATGCGGGCACCACACCCGTGGTACTGAGCACCCCACGCGTGGGTTTGAAGCCTACGATGTTATTAAAGGCCGCAGGCACACGGCCAGACCCCGCCGTATCCGTGCCGAGGGCAAAGGTCACTAACCCGAAAGCGACCGCCACCGCAGAGCCTGAGCTGGAGCCACCTGAGATCACACCTGGGCTGATGGCGTTTTCAGGGCTGCCATAAGGGCTGCGTGTGCCGACGAGCCCGGTGGCAAATTGATCAAGATTCGTCTTCCCCATGGGGATGGCACCGGCATCAATCAAGGCCTGCACCACGGAAGCGGACTTTTCCGGTGTGTAGGCAAAGGCGGGGCAAGCCGCGGTGGTGGGGGTGCCTGCGAGGTCAATGTTATCCTTGATGGCAAAGGGGATGCCATAGAGGGGCAGGCTATCTGGCGAATGCCCTTCCAGCAGGTCCAGGTAGGGCTGGATCTCATGCCGATCCATGCGGTGGATCCAGATGGCGGGGTCTGCGGTTGCGGCTTGGGCTAGCAGGATATCCACCAGTTGGCTGGGGGTAAGGGTGCCTGCACGGAAGGCAGCATGAAGGGTGGCGAGAGTGGGCGCTGTCATGGAGGTAGCTAGGCGCGGGCATGCAGCCATCATTGCGCCGTTAAGCAGTCCTTCAGCAGTGCCCATGCCAGGCCCGTTTTTCGCCCTTGGAGTGGCTCGCTCCTTAGGCTTTCCGTTGTCGGTTTGGCCTCAGAAAAACAAAAGACTGTTGCAGGTGTGCCGCTGTGCCACACTTGCAACAGTCTTTAGGAAATCACATGTCCATTCAGCGCATGGTCTCCAGGCGCTTTTTCAGGATCTCTTTCTGGCTCAGCCCTGCTAGCTTCGCCTGGGTGGAATCAATCCACTTTTGCTCCAGCGCATTTTTGGTCGGGCGCTCCACTTGGTAATAAACCCCAAATTTACCGGGAGAGGGTTCATCTGCCATTTTGAAGGCCGCGACATCATCCGTGACATCATGCTGGGTCTCGTCAATGACCTCATAGACGCCGCCTTTGCGGGGCGTGCTGTCATCAAAGGAGCCTGCATAGAACATCACGCACTCACTCAGGCATTCCACCACGCTGAATCCATCGTGCAAGATGGCCCGCTCAAAGGTATCCATCATGTGCTTCACCTGGGCGGCGTGAGTGCGGGCGATGAAGGTGGCGCCGCTGGCCAGCAGTTGCTTCATCGGATTGATGGGTCGGTCAATGCTGCCGGTAGGGTCGGTCTTGGATTTGAAGCCCTGGGGGCTCGTGGGGCTGGTCTGCTTTTTGGTTAGGCCATACACGAAGTTATCCATGATGACGTAAGTCAGCTTGACGTTTTTCCGCGCCGCATGGTTGAGGTGATTTCCACCGATGGAAAAACCATCCCCATCCCCACCGAAGACAAAGACGTGAACGTCGGGTCGGCTCAGGGAGATCCCGGTGGCCAGGGGCAGGGCACGGCCATGGATGAAGTGGATGCCGTGGCTATTGACGAAGTAAGGGAAGCGTGAGGAACAGCCGATGCCGGCCACGCAGACGATCTTCTCATGCGGATACTGGAGTTTTTCCAGCACCTTGTAAAACGCGGCGAGCACCGCAAAGTCACCACAGCCAGGGCACCAGGTAGGGTGGTCAGCCGTGAGGATTTTTTTGGTTAACTTGTCAGCAGCAGGGACAGCGGAAGCCGGAGCCTCCAGGGTGGCAGAGGACATGTGGGTTGGTTAGGTTGGAATACCCAGGCTAAACGAATTCTGGATTCAGGGTCAATCACGAACCTGCGCCTTTTGCTAAATTCCGTGCTTATGCGGGTTTCCAGGCCCGTCTTTTTGACGGGCTGGTATAACCAGAAGGTCAAACAAAGTCGGTGATCGAGCCAAAGTCCGCATCGAAGAGCCGCCGATAGGTGCGGAAGGCAAAGCTGTCCGTCATGCTGGCCACCCAGTCGCAGACCAGACGGGCACGAGTCGCGGCATCCGGGGCTTTTTCAATTTCGGCCTCCAGTGTGGCGGGCATGAGATGCAGAGTGCTGCCTTTCTCCTGCTCAATGTAGCGGTCACGCAGCACCTCAAAGAGTCGTGTCAAAATGAAGTCCGCTTTGTAGTCGAGTTGCTGGAGCTGGGGGCTCTTGAAGACAAGGTCGAGGGCGATCTTCTTGTTCAGGCGGGACTCGGCCTGCATATCAGGGTCTATCTCCAGGCGGAACTGATGCCGCCGAGTCATGGCGCTGAGAAACGTGCTGTTAGGCACCAGTGTGACGGCGCGGATGTAACGACCGATGGCACTGTTCAGCTTTCTTTCCACCCGCCCTTCACGGATGGCCGCGCAGAGCTTTTTGATGTGGGTTTCATCACGCTCATTCAGCTCGCGGCCTTCGGCCCAGCGCTCCAGCTTGGAGACGGTGATGAAGCCGGCGTGGATGCCGTCGGCAATGTCATTGAGGGAGTAAGCAGTGTCGTCTGCCCAGTCCATGAGCTGGCATTCGATGCTGCGGAACTGATTGCGTACTTTGCCGGGAGTCAGCTCCGTGGGGAAGGCTTGATGGCCCATGGTGAAATCCAGCCAGACTTCCTGGTTGTTGTACAGGTAGTGGTTAGGCGCGCCTTCCACTTCAGCTTGCAGGGTTTTGTACTTGAGCACGCCGTCCAGCACCGCGCGGGAGGGATTCATGCCTTCACGCCCTTCGTTGAAAAGAGTCTCTGTGAGGATGCGCAGCGTTTGGGCATTGCCCTCAAAGCCGCCGTAGGGGCGCATCAGCCGGTGCAGGGTCCTTTCGCCCGTATGACCGAAAGGCGGGTGCCCCAGATCATGGGAAAGGCAGGCGCACTCCACTAGGTCTGGATCAATGAAGCAGCCGTCATCCAGCATCTCGCTCTGCTGGGCTAGGTAGGCACAGATGGACCGGCCGATCTGGGCCACCTCAATGCTGTGGGTCAGCCGCGTGCGGTAGAAGTCATACTCGCCGGAGAGAAAGACCTGGGTCTTGTTTTGCAAACGGCGGAAGGCGCTGCTGTGGATGATGCGGTCCCGGTCAATCTGGAAGGCGTTGCGGTACTCGCTTGGGGACGAGGGCCGGGGCGTCAGCGTTTCAGAATCAAAGGTATTGTAAAACCGGTTGGCGGGCATGGAGTCGCAGAGTCCACGGTGGAGGCCCAAAGGTCAACCTTGGTAGGGGACGATCACAGCGTGATCGTTGGCCCGGTGGGGTACTCGGGCTGGATTTCCGGGCGAAGGCGGTTGCGCAGCCGAGGGTCGTCCAGGGCTTGGTCCACAGCATCCTGGAGGGCGCCGGAAACAAGATCTCTCAAGGTCGGTACAGGGGAGCCGCTGCCTGGCACGTAGGCGCGGCTGCTGCGTTCCCCAGAATAGACGTGGCTGTGGACGATCTGGCCACTGGCAGCATCCAGCACCGTCACGCGAACCCGTGCATAACCGTAGGGGCGCACCAGCATTTGGCAATAGAGGTCCATCACATCGCCTGTCACCACATAGCGGGCACTACGCGGGGCTGTGAGCATGTTGCGAGTCTGTAGGC
The DNA here is from genome assembly GCF_039542385.1 of Prosthecobacter algae. Lineage (NCBI taxonomy): Bacteria > Pseudomonadati > Verrucomicrobiota > Verrucomicrobiia > Verrucomicrobiales > Verrucomicrobiaceae > Prosthecobacter > Prosthecobacter algae. The sequence continues at coordinate 73,049 of NZ_BAABIA010000001.1, forward strand.
CGTGACCAAAGGCATTGGTCACCACCTGGCTCACTGGGACGCGGGTTTGCACATACTCTAGGGGGGTGCCGATCTGTGTGCGCACGGTGCCCAGGTCCATCGGGCCGATGCCGCGCTGGTCACTGAAGGGACGGGTGGCAAATTCAGGCTGGCCGGGCTTCACATGGCCGGGGCCGGGGACGTAATCCAGGCTGACCTGGGAAGTCGTGCTGCAGGAAACCAGCGCGAAAACAGATAGCAAAGTGACAAGAGAAAGCAGGCTCTTCATGGTGTCCTGCACGAATAGCTGATGGCGCGGCACTTTCAATGCCACATCTCACCTTCGTCATGTCCTTTAAAAACAAACAGCCCTGCCGGACTTGGCGCTCAGGAAAAAAACCCCCAAAACCTGAAGCCAATTAATTATCCGGCAGGGCCGATTTATGTTTATATTCGGTTCGAACTTATTCAGGCAATCTCAAAAATGATCGCACAGCCAAATTCAGCATCCAGGTGGATACAATGTCATGACAACACCCAGAGAGGTGTGGTGAACGCAGGATTGAAGTTTTTTTTCAGCGTCCTGACGATAGCCCTGGTTGGCACTCTACTGCCCAGCCAGGCCTCCGCCCAAATCGGTGGTGGCGTACGCCAAGTCATCGTGGCCCAGGCCTCTGGGTGGAACTCAAACACGGCGACCTTGCAGGCCTATCAGCGTGCTTCGGCCAATAGCCCGTGGCAGCCTATCCTTGCCCAGCCTGTGCCGATCTTGCTGGGCCGCTCTGGGCTGGCCTGGGGCAGGGGAGTCTTCACACCGCCGAACAATGGCATCCCGCCGAAAGTGGAGAAGGACTGGCGCGCCCCAGCGGGCGTTTTCCAGCTTGGTTCTCTTTTTGGTTATGCTGCCCGGCCCCCTGCGGGCACTCGCTGGCCTTACATTCAGGTCGGTCCCTGGGATGCATATGTGGATGATCCCAAGAACCCGTATTACAACCAGCATGTGCGGGTGGATTCGCAGCGTGTGCCACCCTGGTTTGAAAAGCAGCGCATGCGCCTGGGGGATGCCGCTTACAAATGGATGCTGGAGATTCGCCACAATCAAGGCCCTGCAGCTCCCGGCTACGGCAGTGCCATCTTTTTCCATGTGCGCCGTGGCCCTACCAAACCCAGTGCTGGCTGCTCCACCATGGCGGTGGAAAATTTAGAAAAACTCATCCGCTGGCTGGATCCCCAGGCCTCCCCACATTACGTGCTGCTGCCGAAGGCGGACTATCAGGCCCTCCGCGGTCCTTGGCGGCTGCCTTGAGAGCGGCAGGTATAAAAAAAGCGGAAAGCAAGGCGTCTGAGGCCCGGCTTTCCGCTCATGAGAATGGGATGTCGGCGGGGCTTACTTGGCCGCTGGTTTCCAGTTCTTCACGAACTCCAGGCTCTGCTTGATCTCAGGCAGGCTGGTTTCCCAATTGTGCTCATACTCCACATGGAGAGGGCCGGGATAGCCCTGGGCATGGTATTCGGCCAAGATGGCGGGGATGTCTGATTTGCCGGTGCCGAAAGGCAGATCGTGCGCCTTCGGATTGCCGAATTCGGTCAGGTCCTTCATGTGGCTGTCAAAGATGCGGCCCTTGAGGATGCGGATGCAGTCCACAGGATTCAGCCCGCTACGCACCCAGTGGCCCACGTCTGCGCAGGCACCCATGCGCGGATCGCGGTCTTTCACCAGTTCCAGTACATAGTTAGGGTCCCAGAACAGGTAGGCGCGGTCCAGGGGGCGCTTCGGATGGTTGTGGATCGCCATCTTGATGTCGAATTCCTTCACCAGAGCTTCGATGCCATCCAGGCCCTTGACGTCCGGCTCGGTGATGACGATGCCGATGCCCATGGTTTTGCAAAACTCGAAAACTTTGCGGTCTGCCGCAGCGTCGGCACCCAGTTTGATCACGCCATAACCTACGGCGGTCACGCCCTGCTCGGCCAGCTTGGCCTTCACGGCGGCGATGACTTCGGGGGAGGATTCATGGTTGAAGACCTCGTCCTTCTTTTCAGGCGAGAGCTTCTGTTTCGGATAAAACTCGATCGTTTTGCCACCGGCGGCGGCCGTTTTTTCGATGGCCTCCATCACGGAGAACATGCGGAAGCTGTAAGCCTGGCAGCCAGCGTAAAACTGGCCGACCTTGGCCGTTTCCGGGATCGTCGCGGCAAAGCCGGCGACGGCGAGGAGCAAGAGGGGGAGAAGGAATTTCTTCATGGGCGGAATGGAACGGGGTTGGTAAGGGCTTCTTGCGCCGGAGACGGGCTCCAGACAAAAGCGTTTCCACATTGTGGCGACAAGATGGCGCAGGGCGAATGCGTTTTTTCGATCATGCGCTTTCCCTTTCTTTTTATCCTCCTCGCCGCTCCGGCTCTGGGTCAGCTACCCTCGGCCAAACCCGTGCCGAGGGTGCAGGCGGTGCCCCTGCCTCACCACATCACCTCCTTTCAGCTCGATGGGCGTGAGCTCACGGCCTGTCATTACGATCCCCAGGACATGCGGCCCTTCTGGTACCCCATCCAGGCCTCGCGCGATGTCAGCCTTACCCGAATGGGGCACCCGCACGATCCCCTGACGCACAGCCACCACAACAGCGTGTGGGTGACGCATAACAGTCTCAATGGTCTCGACTTTTGGGGCGACTACGCCAAGAAACAGGGGCGCATTGTCAATGTCGAGGTGTCGCGCGAAGGCTATGAAGACAGCGATGACTTCGCCTCCATGCGCATGGTGAATCACTGGATCAGCGAGGCGGACAAATCAGTGCAGCTCATCGAAGTGCGCCGCACGGAGGTACGCCCTCTGGCGGGGGCCAAGAGCTGGCTCATGATCATTGACCTGGAATACTCGCCGCCCAAGGGTCAGACCGCCACCTTCGGCGCGACCGGCTTTGGCCTCGTGGCCGTGCGTGTGGCGAAAAGCCTGGGTGTGCATGATGGTGGCGGTCGGCTTTTGAATTCCGAAGGCTTGGTGAATGAAAAGGCCATGTTTCGCCTGCCTGCACGCTGGGTGGACTACAGCGGCCGCATCACCAATGAGGACGACGGATTTGCCGGCATGACCCTCATGAATCACCCCATGAACCCACACAACCCCACGGCCTATCACGTGCGCGATGATGGCTGGATGGGGGCCTGCCTGAGCCTGGACACGCCCGTGGAAATCACCGAGGCCAAAAAGCTGCGAGTGCGCTACGGCCTGTGGGTGCATGACGGGCTGCCTGCGAAGGAAGAGATCGAGGCACAGTGGAAGACCTTTTGCGCCCTCCCTGTCGCGGATCTAGGGGATAAAAGACCCCGTTGATCCCTTAGCCTGCCCCTGCTGGGGTAATAAGGGAGAGACGCTTCTTGTTCTCCACGGCGTTCCTGATACTCTGCCGTTTAACGTCATGTCCACCAAAGCGACCCGCATCCTGCTAGCTGATGACCACTCCGTTGTCCGCAACGGCTTCCGTCTTATTTTGGAGGCCCAGTGGGACATGGAGGTGGTGGGTCAGGCCTCCAATGGCCGCGAGGCGGTAGAGCTGGCAGAAACCCTGCAGCCCGATGTAGCCGTGATGGATGTCACGATGCCGGAGCTCAACGGTATCGAAGCCACCCGACGCATGGAAAAGGTGTCCCCGAAGACCCGTGTGCTGGCCCTCTCCATGCACAAGGATGCGGTCTATGTGCGCGAAATCCTGCGTGCTGGAGCCCGCGGGTACCTGCTCAAAGACTGTAGCGAGGCGGATTTCCTCACGGCGGTGCGAGCCGTGGCCGTGGGCAAAGGCTACCTCAGCCCCGAAGTTTCCGATGCTGTGCTGGATGACTATCGCAAGCACGTTACCAACCCGATCGACCTCCTTTCCACCCGCGAGCGTGAGGTCCTGCAAATGATCGCCGAGAGCAAGACCAACAAGGACATTGCCAATGCCCTCAACCTCAGCGTTTACACGGTGGAGGCCCATCGTGGCCGCATTATGGAAAAGCTAAACCTGCACTCGGTGGGAGAACTGGTGCGCTTTGCCCTGCGCAACGGGCTCATTGACTGAGCCTCAGCATGACCAGCTTCATCTTTCCCTTCAACCGGCGGATCGGTGAGAGATCTGTCCTCTGGGGGCTCATCATTGGCTTTGGCCTGGTGGTGATTCTTCTGGGCATCGCCGGCCTGGTGGCGGTGCGGGACAGCCATGCCATCCGTAAAAATGCAGCCCGGCTTGTGCAGGAGCAGTTGTTGGTAGCCCGTCTCCTGCATGAGGTACAGGCTGAGGAGGATGCCCTGGCCCTCATCGTTCACCGCATCGTCAGGGAGGTGGGCATGGAGGATCGTGTGGCCCGGATCGAAGATCTGAAGAAGGCCGATAAAGCTGTGGCCAAGCTGGCCCATGAGGCCCGCCCTACCGTCCATGCGCCTGACTGGCAGCACCTGGCCAAAGCGACCCAGGTCTTTTCTGAAAAAGCCCGGATCTCTTTGGAAAATGGCGAGCCTACCTCGCGCATCCATATGGAGGAGCTGATCTCCAGCCATGAGGTGGTGGTAAAGCTCATTCACGATCTCATTCTGCACAGCACCAAACATCTGGCGGAGGTGGACAAGGAGATCGGCCTGCAACTTCAGGATCTGGCGGACGAGTCCGCTTTTTTGCTGGGTTCCTGCCTACTGCTTTCGGGCATCTGCGCCACCGGAACGATTCTTTTTGTTAGGCATAGCATCCGACGTATCGAATGGCAGCAGGACGAACTGAGCCGCGTCTCCTGGCACATGCTGCAGACACAGGAGGAAACGGCGCGGCGCTTTTCCCATGAACTGCATGATGAACTGGGCCAGTCTCTCGCGGCGGTTCGGTCCAATCTGGTGCGGCGGGTGGATGAAAACTTCGAGGACCGTCGCGCGGACTGTGTGCTGCTGGTGGACCAATCCATCGCCAACGTGCGGGAGCTTTCCCAACTGCTGAGGCCCGTGATTCTGGATGACTTTGGCCTAGATGCCGGGCTGCGCTGGCTGACGGAAAAATTTGCCCAGCGTGTCCAGGTGGAAATGACCTATGACTCCCAGCTTGAAACCCGCCTGCACAGCGACCTGGAGACCCACCTCTTCCGTATCGCCCAAGAGGCGCTGACCAACATTGCCCGCCACTCCAAAGCCACCGAGGTCAAGGTCATGTTGGTGACGGAACTAGACCAGGTGCAGCTCATCGTCGAAGACAATGGCAGTGGCCTGCCGACCAACCGTGAACATTCCCGCCAGAGCCTGGGCCTCACCGGAATGAGGGCCCGCGCCCGCGAGTGCGGTGGCAGTCTGGAACTACAGCCCGTGAAACCTCACGGGCTGCGTATCTTCGTCAGCACACCCATCCGCTTGGCGGAGGACTAAAAGTTCACCTGCACCTGTGCGTAGCCAAACTGCGCCGTATCGCTGGCCCCCGTTTGCGCTAAGTATTTGCCAGCAAAAAACACGCTGTACCCGGCCTGGAGAGCCACATGCGCATTGAGTTTGTAATAGGCGTTCAGGTCCACCTCTTGTCCGCGAAAGCTGCTGGCGCGGCGGGCATCGGCATTGACCGGACGCACGGTGGAGGTGGTGTTGGCCCCATACCAGGCATCGTTGTTTGTGGCATTCCAGTAGAGGTTATAGTCCAGAGTCAGCTTAAGCGTGCTCGTTGGTTGGATGGAAAAATTGAGCTGCGGATTTTGCAGGTTCATCCAGCCGGTGGTGTCCATAAATCCATAGAGGGCATGGTTGCCAGGGAACATGTTTTGGAAGGTGTTGTTGTCGCCATCCGTGGCATCGTCGTCTCCGCTGGCGTAGTTGTATTGCACGCCCAGTCGTGGCTTCCAGGTGTGGTGAAAGTTGTAGCCAGTGCCCCAGTGTCCGGCGAAGGCCAGATGATCCAGTCCGGCCACGCGGCCATACTGCACGGCCATCTCCATCTCATAGTCCCAGTTGTGTAGCTTTTTGGGGTCGCCTTTCATCAGGGTGCCCAGTGTGAAGAAATTCGTCTTGCCCACCGCGCCCAAGGGCGCTCCGGCGGCCCCGGCGGCTTTGTTGGCCTGCTCGTTCAGCAGGTAAAAGTCCGTCACGTTTTGCCAAGGGATGAGGGACTTTGAAGAGAAGTAAAGGCCGCTGACGATGGCGTTTCGCGCTTCACGGGTGCTAAAATAGTCTGACTCGTTCCAGCGGTTGTTGACGAAGTTCACTGGGCTGCCCACAAAGAGGTCTAGCGTCCAGGTTTCCTGGGCATAGCGCAGACGCAGGGCATCCCAGGCGCGGGTGGGGTTGGACCATTGGGGGTTACCCAGCAGGCGTTGGTCGCCATAGTTCAGGGGCTGGCGGCCTGCACGCAGGCTGAGTCCGTCGGCATCATGGCCAAAGTCGGCCCAGGCTTGCAGCACGTCGAAGACATCGTCCCCATCGGCGCCGAAGCTGCCGATGTTGTTGGGTCGGCTGCCGCCGATCTCGCGGATGTCCTGGCCCTGAACATAAAATTTGAAGCATGAGGTAGGCGTCACCAGCATGCCCAGACGGAAGCGTGTCAGCAGCCAGGCCGCATCCTGCGGGCCATTGACCGAGCTGTCGAAATCATAGTTGTTATCTCGCACTTCCAGACGGCCTTTGAGTTCTGTGTCGAAGGTGATTAGATCGGTTCTGGCCACGGTTGGCAACGGGTCTGGAAGGTCGGCTAGTTTGCCTGCCTGAGCAGTGAGTGACAGGAGCGCCAGGGCGGCAAGGACAAGGCATTGGCGGAAAATTTGGTTAGGCTTCATGTTGATCAACGGGGGGATTTGGGCATGAGGATTCCTCCCGGGCCGTAGGTGGGTCCGGGAAGGATCTAAAAAGGAGTGGGGGGATTAGGCGCGCTGCCTCAAAAGACGTGCAGCCTGAGGATGCTCGGACACGGGCAAGTGATCTTCAAGCCCTTCGATGATGAGCTCCCGGTTCTCGAGTTTCCAGTCCTGCACCATCTCTTCCAGCTTCTTCATCACCGAGTGGTCCACCAAGTGGGTTTTAGAGAGGTCCACTTTGACTTTGGAGTGCTGGGAAAGGCCAAGGAGTTGCTTGCGCAGTGACAGCCAGTTGCTGAAGACAGCGGCCTTTCTGACCGTGATCACCGGGTGGCCGACTGCTTCGTCATGAACCAACTCCGCATGTGGAACGAACAGGTTGCCCAGGCTGGTGCCACTGATCATGTGCAAGATCAATTTCATCAAGATGCCGAAGGCGATGCCGATGAGGAGGTCCGTGGCCAAGGTGGCAATCATTGTGCACAGGAAGATCAGCAACTGGCCTTTGCCCACATGCCACATGTGATAAAACTCCTTGGGAGAGGCCAAGTTGTAGCCAGTGAATACCAACATGGCTGCCAGGGCGGCGAGTGGGATCATGTTCAGCAGCCAGGGTACGCTGGCCACCAGTATCAGCAGTAGGGCTCCATGCCAAAAGTTGGCCCAGCGTGTGCGGGCCCCATTGTTGCGGTTGGAGGAGGAACGAACGATTTCAGAGATCATCGGGATGCCGCCGATGAAGGAGACCAGCGTGTTGGCCACGCCCACGGCCAGGAGGTCGCGGTTCAGATTGGTGCGGCGCTGCCATGGGTCCAGAAGATCAATCGCCTTGGCGCTCAGCAGGGATTCCAGCGTGCCCACGAGGGCATACATGATGATCCATTTCAGGCTGGCAAGGCTCAGCAGGCCGGAGAAATCCGGGTGGGTGATGGCCTTCAGCATGTTGCCCGGCAGGGTCACCAGGTTCTTTGGGCCCACGGAGTATTCATGACCATGAAACTGGTACATGTGTTCATGGGCGATGTCGAAATACACTGCCAGCGGGGTGGCGATGAGGAGCACCAGCATCGGCCCGGGGATGGCCTGCACCAGTTTGTTTTTGATGAACAGGCGGCCAAACAAAAGCAGCAGGGAAATGGCACCGATGAGGGCGATCTCCGGATTCATGTGCATCAGGCTTTCGGGGATTTCTGCCAGTAGTTCCAGTGGCTCCTTGGCATGGGCGGCTACGCCCAGTGCCACATGAACCTGCTTGGCCACGATGATCACACCGATGGCGGCTAGCATCCCGTGAACAGCTGCTACGGGGAAGAACTCGCCGAGCGTGCCCAGGCGGAAGGCCCCGAACAAAATCTGGATGATGCCGGCGACCGCACCCACGGCCAGGGCCTTTTCATACCCGAGCTCTTGCACGGAACCCAGGACGATGATGATCATGCCGGCGGCAGGACCTTTAATGGTGAGTTCCGAATTGCTCAGAAACGGGGTCAGTAGGCCACCGATGACGGCAGTGAAAATGCCTGCGATAGGAGGGACGCCGGAAGCGATTGAAATACCCAGGCACAAAGGCAGGGCGATGAGGAAGACAAGAAAGCCGGAAACAAGGTCGTTTTTCAGATACTTCTGAAAGCCGGTGAAATTTCCAACTGGGACTGGGCCGGGTGGCTTAACAGAAGGTGCTGTGGGGGCTGACATGTGGGATGGATTTGTGGACGTCAACATAGACGCAGCCCCGCTGCTCAAATCCCATCCCCTCCGCAGGGTAAATTACACCCTATTTCAGGGGGTCCCCTCTTCAGGGCGATAATACCCCCTGAAGAGGGGATGGTGCGGGTTGCCATCATCGCGTTACTTCTGTGTACTGACTCATGAGCGCGCCTTCCCCCTCCACTTCTTGCGACTGTCACGGTCACGCTACAGGCACGACATCCGGAGATGCAGGGCAGCACCTCGCTCACCTTCTCGATCACGCGGCGCATTACCTGCCTGCCCAGGGGCCCATCGGTGTCTTCATTCATCATAACACGCTGCACGCCTTCCAGCACCAGCCCTTTGAGCAGGCGATTGTAGAAGCCGCTCAGATCTTCAAGACGGAGCCTTACCTGTCTGAAGAGGCCTACCAAAAAGAACGTCAACGTGGGCGCATCCTAGATCAGGACATTGACGCCGCTCTCCGGGATGAGCCGGATGCGGAGATCATTCCCGGCCGCCTCAGCCGCCGCCAGCTCCGCCGCGCCTTGCTGATCCCGGGTGTCCGCCGTGTCAATCGCCGCAACATCGCCTGGCATGTGGAGGAGGGGGACATGCTGAGCGCCTTCCGCAACGACCTCGATCCTCTCGCTGCCCGCTCCCTGGCCACCGACACGCCCCGGGCACTGTGGGAGGTGTGCACGCGCCGCTACAAGCCGCAGCCCGCGCTGGTTCTCCCGAGGCTAACTCGTCCGCGTGAGGCTGTTCTCATCAGCCATGGGGTGGATCTCGACCTCGTCGTCCACCCTCCGCTTATCCGGCTCACGGGGGCCTACCTGGACCAGGGCATCGCCTACTGGCCCATGCCTTTGCGCGAGGAGGGGCTGCTCCAGGCTGCGCGCAAAATCATCTCCCTGCCGTTTTCTGTTTACCCCGCCCATCTCAGCCGCATTGGCGAAGTGTTTGCCGACCAGGAAAAGCGCGGACTGGGTGCCATTGAGGTCGTGAACGAAATGTTGGTTAAACTCGGTTTGCCAGAATCCGAGTGGCAGGACTACATCGTAGCAGAGCTCCTGCCACTGGCGGGCTGGGGCGGTCTGGTGCATTGCCTTGAGAAAGATCCCTCGCTGGCCCCGCATGACCGCGTGCGCTGCTCCCTCATGGAGTTTCTGGCGCTGCGCCTCACCTACACGGCTGTGGCCCTGCAAGATATTGTCGGCGACACCACCTCCTGGCGACGGCAGAAGGCTCGGACTGTCTCTCAGGACCCGCTCACACATCAGGCGCGGCTGTATGATGCCGCCCAGCTTCTGGGACTGCCCAGCAAGGAGCTGCAGGAACTCCCGGAGGCGACCTTTGCCCTGCTTTGCGAGGAGCTGGAGGCCTGCCATGAGATCGAACGCCGCCGCCTCCTGCACATCGCTTATGAGCGCCGTCATGAACGGCAAATCCTCATTCCGCTGGCGAAACATCGCGCCCTCCCGCGTATCGGGCCGGATACCTGCCGCCTCGCAGCCCAGGTCATGTTTTGCATTGATGAGCGGGAGGAGTCCATCCGCCGGGCCTTGGAGGAGATCGACCCCAGCATCGAAACCCACGGGGCCGCAGGCTTCTTTGGCTGTGCCATTGACTATACCGGCATTGATGATGCCCATGGCGTGGCCCTATGCCCCGTTGTGGTCAAACCTGCCCATGAAGTGCGGGAGAGGGCGATTGACGGGCACTCACACACCGATAAAAAGCGTCAGTCCCTGCGCCGTGCCTGGGCCAAGATGGTGCGCCATAGTTACATCTCCTCCCGCACCTTGGTGCGTGGTTCGTTGAGCACCGCCTTTCTTGGTTTCTTCAGCCTGTTCCCCCTCGCCCTTCGTGTGCTCAGCCCACTGGCTTATGCACGCCTCATGGGAAAGCTGAATGACATTTTCCTGCCAGAGCCTCGGACGGAGCTCTCCTTCATGCGTGACGACGCCACGTCGAAGGATGCCACCACCGGGCTTTTGCAAGGCTTCAGCACCCAGGAAAAAGCCGACCGTGTGGCCGGAGTACTGGGTCCTGCGGGCCTGCATAAAGGTCATGCGCGACTTGTAGTCGTGTTAGGCCACGGATCCACCAGCCTGAACAATCCGTTTGAGTCCGCCTATTGTTGTGGGGCCTGCGGAGGCCGCAGTGGTGGCCCCAATGCCCGCGTTTTTGCAGCGATGGCCAATCGGCCCGTCGTCCGGGAAGCCTTGAAAGAGCGCGGCATTTTCATTCCAGACGACACCTGGTTTGTGGGCGGGTATCACGATACCTGCAACGATAACATTGATCTCTACGATCTCGATTCTGTTCCTGCTTCTCACAAGGAAGACTTGAACCGCGTCCGAGATCAGTTGGACCGGGCACGTGCCATGAGTGCGCATGAGCGCACACGCCGCTTCGAGGCGGCCGATCCTGGCCACAACGTAGCTGCAGGCCTTCGCCACGTGCAGGAGCGCTCGCAACATCTGGGTGAGCCCCGTCCCGAATACGGTCACTGCACCAATGCCGTCACCGTGGTAGGACGCCGCACCTGCACTAAGGGGCTATTTTTGGACCGTCGTTCCTTCCTGGTCAGTTATGACGCTTCCCATGATCCTCAGAACAAATCGCTGGCGGCCTTGCTGGGCGCTGTGATCCCCGTGTGTGCAGGCATCAGTCTGGAGTACTATTTCTCTACCGTGGACAATGAAGGCTACGGTTGCGGGACTAAGCTGCCTCATAACATCACGGGTCTGCTGGGAGTGATGAATGGCTTCCAGGGAGACCTTCGCACGGGGTTGCCTTTACAAACAGTGGAGATTCATGAGCCGGTCCGAAACCTGTTCGTGATTGAGGCGCAGCCGAAAAATGTGATGGCGGTCATCCTTGCCAGCCCACTGCTGAAAGAGTTTCTGGTGAACCGCTGGATCCGTCTTGCCACCATGGACCCGGATGATGGTCACATCGAAATCTATCGGGACGGGGTGTTTGAAAGACTGGAAGGCGACGAAGAGCCTCTGCCTATGGCCACCTCCTCCATGGCCTACTACTCCGGCAAAATGGAGCATCTGCCAGTGGCCCGCATTGATCCGCACCTCACGCAGGCTGCGTGATCGCCCTCGTCTTCCTTTTTTGACTTTGCTCTTCCATGTCTCCTGAAAAACTCACTCTTTTCGTCGTAGCCCTGCCCGGCGTCTTCTTCCTCCTCATGGGGCTGGTCTGGCTACTGGGCGGTCATTTGCCGGAGCGCGTCATCGCCCGGCTGACCAAAGCCGCCTATGCCCTGCTCACCGTCGCGGTCGGCTTCATCGGCTGGCAGATGTGGCAGTCGGGCACTTCCTCCATCCAGATCTCATTGGGGGATTGGTTCCAGGTGGATCACTACGGCTTCCCGCTGTCCTTTTTGGTGGACAGGCTTTCGCTGCCCATGATGGCTATCACGATTGTGCTGGCAGGCATTGTCGGCTCCTTCTCTGTGCGTTACCTGCACCGGGATCCGGGCTTTAACCGCTTTTTCCTGCTCCTGCATCTTTTCACCTTCGGGGCACTGCTGGTCTTTACCGCAGGGTCTCTGGATCTGCTGATGGCAGGCTGGGAGATCGTCGGCATCACGGCGGTGTTGCTGGTGGGCTTTTTTCAATACCGGCGTGAACCTGTGCGTAATGCGCTGCGGGTCTTTGGCATCTACCGCATTGCGGATGTCAATCTCCTGATGGCCATCTTTTTGGCGCATCATTGGTTCGGCACGGCTGCCTGGACGGGGATGTTCAGAGGGGAATGGCCGGGGCATGTGAACAATCTGGACGGCGCAGTCGCTACCGTGATTGCGGTGCTGCTGATCTTTGCGGCATCAGGCAAATCTTCCCAGGGGCCGTTCTGCGGGTGGCTGCCACGGGCCATGGAAGGGCCCACACCCTCCAGCGCCGTTTTTTACGGGGCCATCTCCGTCCATGCGGGGGCTTACCTGCTGTTGCGGATCGAGCCGCTGATCCGCAGTTCATGGATCGCCACCTGCCTGGTCATCTTCATCGGCCTGACGACCGCCGTGCTGGGCACCCTGGTCCACCGCACCTGTGCCGATGCCAAGACCTCCCTGGCCTATGCTTCGCAGACTCAGTTGGGCATCATTTTTGCCGAGATAGGCCTGGGCTGGACCACTCTGGCCATCTTCCACATCGCTGGTCATGCGATGGTGCGCACCATGCAGTTCCTGCGCGCGCCTTCCATGCTCCATGACTATCACCGTGTGCATGCCGCAGCGGGCGGGCACATCGACCCCACCGGTGAGCACTACGAATCACTGCTCCCCAAATCAGTGCAAATGTGGTTATACCGCGTCGCCCTCGGGCGTGGTTTTTATGACAGCATTCTGGACCGCTTTGTCATCGCCCCGGTGAAAAAGGCGGCCTCTGCGCTAGGTGTCTTTGAATTGGGTGGCCGAGACAACACCGACGTCTGATTTTTTTGATTTCATGGACTCCTTATCTTTCCCTTTTCTCAGTGTCGGCCTGGCTTCTCTGCTGGTGGGTGCCGGTGTGGTCCTCGCCTCCGGCAGTGCCACCGTGGCACGTCCGCGTGCAGTGGTCTTTGCGTTGCTTTCCCTGGCAGGATTTCTGGCCGGAGGTCTGGAAGTCATCGCAGTACCTGGCTCGCCCGGTTTGCTGGATCCGCTGCTGCCCTGGCTTGAGGCCGATGCGCTGAATGCGGTGCCCATGATTTTCTTTGGGTGCCTCACCTTGTTTTTCCTCCTGCTCGCTCCCAAACGGGATTCCGATGGCCGCCAGCTTGCCGGGATGCTCATCATCGCCTTTGCCACCCTGCTGGCCTTTGCGGGGGGGAATCTCGTCGTCATGGTCGTCGGCTGGTGGCTGGCCGGGCTGCCCTTTTTGCTGGGCCTTTTTGGGCCATTGCGTGGCCAGCGGCTGGCGCAGGGGTTTCTTCTTGCCAGTTGCATCGCGCTGACGGCGGCCGTGGTTCTCCTGCATAACATCGAGATTCAGGACCTTTCGCACGCCAGCGTGCTGGCTTTCAGCCTACTGATCCTGGCAGTGATCTTGCGCAAGGGCATTACACCCTTCCATTCCTGGCTGGTCAGTGGATTTGAGCACGGGCCTCTGCTGCCCACGGCGCTGCTTTTTAATGGTCACCTCGGAGCATTGCTCATCGCTCGCAGTGAGGCGGTGGCGCTACCGCTGACGGCTCGCCACGCGCTGGACATCCTCTGCATGGCCGCCCTGGTCACGGCCCTGATCACTAGCCTGCGCGGTTGTGTGGAAAAGAAGCCGCGCCGCCTTCTGGCCTACATCTGCGTCAGCCAGGCCAGCTTCATCCTGGCGGGTCTGGCCACGGCCAATGCGCAGGGCGTCACGGGGGCGCTGCTCCACTGGCTCGTCGTCGCAGCAGCCTCCTCTGGGCTGATCTGCATCGTGCGGGTGATCGAGGTGCGTGTCCGCGATGCGGCGGATCCTTCCGAGCACCTTGGCCTCGCGGTCCGGGCTCCCCGTCTGGCCACGTTCTTTCTCATTTGTAGTCTTGCCCTGGCCGGTCTGCCTGGCACGCTTGGCTACTGTGCAGAGGACTTGTTGTTTCACGGTTCTTTGGAAAGCCACCCCTGGCTGGGTATCACCCTGCTGCTGGCTACAGCCTTCAATGCTATCCACCTCATCCGTCTCTTTGGCCTGTTGTTTCTCGGCGTCCTGCCGAAGCACGTCATTGACATCCCCGATGCGCTTCCTCGCGAGCGCTGGCCCCTGGCCGCCTGCATTGTGTTTCTCATCGCCGGCGGGCTGGCTCCCACGGTTGTGATCGCTTGGCGGGCCCCAGCGGCCAGGGCCATGACCGAGGCCATCGGAGCGAAATCTGCACACTGACCGCAATCGCGGAGCCGTAATCCGCCTTGCGCCCGGCCCTGGGTGGCCGAAGCTTTTGGGACCTACCCCCAAAAGTCCATGAACGCACGCAACATTGCTCTCACCCTCGTCATCGCCTCGCTTGGCTATGGCATCTGGTTTTATCATTCGGACGCGGGCCGTCTCCGGCAGGAGATGGACCAACTGAAATCCGCCCAGGAACTGGCCCTGCAGGCCAAGGATGAGGAAATGCAGCGCAGCCTTGCCGCCCAGAATGCCCAGCATCAGGCCACCCTTCAGAGCCTGAATGACGAGTATGACAAGAAGCTCGTTGGCATGCGCCAGGAGCAGCGCCAGCAGATGGCCAGCGCCTACAAGGAGTTCGAAAATATTTTCTCCGGCAACAAGCAGACCATCGAGTACATCAATCTTCTGGAAGGCAAGGTGAAGGCTGGGCAGGCCCTGTCCAAAAACGAAGTCGAGAGGCTGACGGTCATCACCAGCGGCATCAGCTTCCTACAAAAGCAGTACCAGAAGCCCATGCAGGAATTTTCCGCCCTGCAGGAGTACTTTGAGTCTGCTTCCAAGCGCCCCAATGAAAAGCCCAAGTCCAACTTTGGTTTCTTCAAACGCATGTTCAGCAAGGACTTCCGCGAGGCCGAAAAGGAACACCTGCGTGAGGAAGGTGCCCGCCGCGCCTTCACCGAAGCCCAAGGCAAATTTGAAACCGTCTATGCCTCCGCCCAGCGCTCCATGCGCAGCGTGAACATGGATGCGGATGCGCAGATCAAGAAGCTCAACGAACTGACCGAGGACAAAAAGATCGCCAATGCCGAGAACCTGTCCTCGTTTTTTGACAAGGCCCGCCAGGCGCTGCGCACCCACCAGGATGTGCTCGACTTTGAGCCTGCCGAGATCCCGCAGCCACCCCGGGTCCAGCCCTGATTTCCTTGGCAAGTAATGCTTGCCTGAATGCGTATTTTTCTGCCAGGCTCATATCCTTTTTATGGAAACCAACTCTTCTGTCTCCTCGCGTCGCGAGTTCCTCAAAACCACGGGCAAGACATTCGCCGGACTGTCAGCCCTGTCTGGCGTCACCCTGCCTCACGTCCATGCGGCCGGGAATGACACCATCAACATTGCCCTCGTCGGTTGCGGCGGTCGTGGCACTGGCGCTGCCAGCAACTCCATGGGGGTGAAGCAGTCCACCCGTCTCATCGCCATGGCCGATGTGCAGGAAAACCGCCTGGAGGCCAGCTTCAACGGTCTCAGCGCCAAGCATCCAGACCGTTTCTCCGTTTCGGCGGACTCGAAGTTCATCGGCTTTGATGCCTACAAGAACGCGATTGATATGCTGAAGCCCGGCGATGTCGTCGTGCTCGCCACCCCGCCAGCCTTCCGCTGGGTGCAGTTCAAATACGCCATCGAAAAAGGCGTGAACGTGTTCATGGAAAAGCCTATCTGCGTGGACGGCCCTAGCGGCAAGCGCATGCTGGAATTGGGCAAGGAAGCGGAAGCCAAAGGACTGAAAGTCGGCGTCGGCCTCATGTGCCGCCACTGCCGTGTGCGCGGCGAGCTTTTTGACCGCATCCAGCAGGGCGAAATCGGCGATATCATCCTTGGCCGCGCCTATCGTCTCCAGGGCCCAGTGGGCACCTGTTTTACCCTGCCGCGTGATCCCAAGACGGACTCGAGTGAACTCGTCTGGCAGATCAAAAACTTCCACTCCTTCCTCTGGGCCAGCGGTGGTGCCTTCAGCGATTTCAACATCCACAACATTGATGAAATTTGCTGGATGAAGAATGACTTCCCGATCGAAGCGAAAGCCACCGGCGGCCGCACGGAGCGTGGTGACCACATTGACCAGAACTTCGACCATTACAGCGTGGAATACACCTTCCGCGACGGCAGCAAATTCTGGCTGGAAGGCCGCAACGCGATGAAGACGCACAATGAGTTCGCCTCCTACGTGCATGGCAGCAAAGGCATGGCCGTCATCTCCACCGCCGGTCACTTCCCGTCCCGCGCGATGACCTTCAAGGGGCAGAACAAGAACCCAAAGGAAATCATCTGGCGTGGTCCGAAGCAGGAGCCCAATCCGTATGACATGGAGTGGGAAGACCTCATTGACGCCATCGTCAACAACAAGCCTTACAACGAAGTCGAGCGTGGAGCCAAGGCCAGCCTCGTCACCGTCATGGGCCGCATGTCTGCCCACACGGGCCAGTTGGTGACCTATGACCAGGTCGTCAATCACGACCATGAGTTTGCCCCGAATGCGGACAAGCTGTCCCTGGATGGCCCTGCGCCTCTCCTGGCAGATGCGAATGGCAAATACCCGATCCCGTACCCAGGCCGCCACGGCATGTACGAGTACGTGGTGGGTGCCTAATCGCCGCGCTGGAAACTCCAAAAAAGAAAGGCACCGGGAAAACCCCGGTGCCTTTTTTAATGCTGAACGGTGGAGGTGGCTTAGCCCACCTTGGTCCAGGCTGCATTGGCTTTGCTAGAAGCCACCACAGCATCAATGAAAGCCATGCCACGGATGCCATCTTCGATCTTCGGGAAATCGTTCTCGATGGCGGTCGGTTCACGGCCTTCCAGGCGTGCACGGATGGTGTTGGAAAAGTTCTTGTAGATGTTGGCAAAACCTTCCAGGTAACCCTCAGGGTGCGCTGGCGGTGTGCGGCTGCCCGCTGCTGCTGCGGCACCCAGATAACCATTGGCGGTGCGATAGACCTGCATCGGCTGGTCCAGCCACTTGACCAACATGGTGTTAGGCTCCTTCTGGTGCCATTCGAGGCTGCCTTTTTCACCATACACGCGGATGTTGAGGTTGTTCTCCTCACCCACGCTGATCTGGGAGCAGTGCAGCACGCCCTTGGCCCCGTTTTCAAAGCGCAGTAGGATGTTGGCATCGTCATCCAGCAGACGGCCTTCCACGAAGGTGGAGAGGTCGGCGGCGAGTTCGCTGATCTTCAGGCCGGAGATGTATTCGGCTAGGTTTTCCGCATGGGTGCCGATGTCACCCACGCAGCCGGCTGCGCCGGACTTGGTCGGGTCGGTGCGCCAGGCCGCTTGCTTCTGGCCGCTTTCTTCGACTTTAGTGGCCAGCCAGCCCTGTGGGTATTCCACCACGACTTTGCGGATCTTGCCCAGCACGCCGTTGTGCACCATCTCGCGGGCCTGCTTCACCAGCGGGTAGCCCGTGTAGTTGTGGGTCAGGCCATAGAGCAGGCCAGTTTTTTCCACCAGCTTGCCCAGCTCCTTGGCCTCGTTGAGGTCAAAGGTGGCAGGCTTGTCGCTCAGTACGTGAAAGCCGTGCTCCAGCGCCATTTTGGCCGGGGGAAAGTGCACGTGGTTGGGGGTCACGATGGCGATGAAGTCCATGCGTTCGCCTTCAGGCAGGGCGGCCTCGGCCTTGATCATTTCTTCATAGCTGCCGTAGCAGCGGTCTGCCGGGAGGAAGAAGTCGGCACCGCTGTCCTTGGACTTTTGCGGGTCGGAGGAGAAGGCACCGCAGACAAGTTCGATCTGCTGATCAATTGCGGCTGCGATGCGGTGCACCGCACCGATGAAGGCGCCGCGTCCGCCGCCGACCATGCCATAACGAATTTTCCGGCTCATAAACAGGTGTTCTGGTTTCTTGGGTTAGATTGAAAAAGGAGCGCGATTGTGGCGCAGGCGCACCGGGTGGGTCAAGGGCGTTGCAGGGCTTTTGAGCCCGGAACGGGATCGTGCATGCCTTCAGACGTTGCTTCCAGGGCGGGTTGCCGTTTAAGATGCCGTCATGGCTCCCCGAAAAAGCAAAAGTGCTTCTGTTTCCCCAGAACAGGTCAGTCGGTTGGAAGACTTGCCTAACATTGGCAAGAAGCTCGCTGCCGATCTGCGACGAATCGGAATTGCCCAGCCTCAGGACCTCATCGGGAGGGATCCTTTGGCCATGTTTCATGAGCTTGCTCCGGTCATGGGCCATCGTCATGATCCCTGCGTTTTCTACACATTGCTCGCGGTGAGGCATTTTTTACAGCATTCGGAAGCTCTCGGTTGGTGGAAATTTACCTTGGAGGGCAAGGAAATTCTGAGGCGCTGAAATGCAAAATGCGAATGTCCGGGATAAGTGCATGAAAAGGCCAAAAACTTGAATAGCGGCCAATAGGAAGAGGTCAAAACTGGCGCTATGAAAACCTCATTTATTTCCTCAATTCGGGCATGGGGCATTGCCGCTCTGGCAGCCATGTGTGTTTTTGCCTTCCCTGTGAGTTCGGACGCGCGTGACCATCGTCACCACGGCCATCACTACAGCCGTGTGCACCGTGGGCATCATCATCACCATTACCCGCGTTACCGCAGCCATCGCGTGATTCGCAGCCCTTACTACAGCTATCCACGTTCCTCGGGCTTCGTCATCACATTGGGCAACGGTTATGCTGGCCGCGGTTATTACTATGGCCCGCCACGCCGCTCCTACTATTCCCGCCAGCCCGGCGTGGTCTATTACAGCCGTCGCGGCCTGGTGCCATCCAGGTATTGGTAAAGGCTGAATCCAGAGGGCCGTCGGCACCCGACGAGCTGACGGCCCTTTTGGTTAGGTAAGCGCCATCCTGAATAATGACTCTCCAAGATAGAACCGAAAAGAACAGAAGATTCGAATAAACAACGAAGCCCTTCGATCCAACTCAATGCTTATGAAAACTCCCTTTTACAAATCGACCCGGACTTTAGGTGTGGCCGTCCTGGCTGCTCTCAGCATGCTGGCCCTGACGCCAGATGCTTCGGCCAAAGACAAGGATGACCGCCGCGGTCCCAGCAAAAAACCTTCGAGCAGCTCCCGTAGCTGGTTTGGCGACCGCAACCGTGGTCACGACAACCATCGTCATGATGACGATGACCGCCGCCGCTTCTTCTCACATCCTCGCACGTCCTGGGGCGTCACGCTGGGCAACGGTTATGCAGGTCGCGGTTATTACTATGGCCCACCGAATGCCACCTACTACTACCAGGGTACGGGTGTCTCTTATTACAGCAGCCGCGAGCGTGTGCCCTATGACTACTGGCGTGGAGCCCGTCTGGCCGAGATGAATGCCGCCGTGCAGTCAGAGCTTCGCCGTCGTGGTTATTACCGTGGACCGGTGGATGGCCGTCTTGGCCCAGCCTCGAAATCGGCCATCTCCCGTTACCAGTCCTCTCGTGGTCTGGCCGTGACAGGCAATGTGAACAATCAGACTTTGAGTGCACTGGGCATCCGCTAAGGGTATCAAGGTCAACTTGTCAGATTCAATCAAAGCCGACGGTTTTCACCGTCGGCTTTTTGTTTCCGACTGAGGAGAAATTACTTCAAGGCTGCTTCTTCGCGCGCCCACGCATCGGCCTCGATCAGTGTCGCGAGGTCTGGATGCTGGATGACCTGATGTTTTTCCATCACCCGCGCCACCGTCTGCCAGATGGCGGGAAAGGTGGTGCGCTCGTTTAGGAATGCCTCCACCGCCACTTCATTGGCCGCATTGAGCACGGCTGGTAGGGTGCCGCCCACCTCCCCCGCATGGCGGGCCAGGTCCAGGGCAGGGAAGTCATGGGTGCGTGGTGCCTCGAAGTGCAGAGAGGCAATTTTGGCAAAGTCCAGCGGCCGTAGGTTGTTCGGCACCCGGTCCGGCCACGTCACGGCATACTGGATGGGGAAGCACATGTCGCTGTGGCTGAGCTGCGCAATGACGCTGTTGTCCACAAACTCCACCATGCTATGGACGATGCTTTGCGGGTGCACCACCACCTCGATTTGGCTCATGGGCACGTCGAAAAGCCAGCGCGCCTCGATCATTTCCAGGCCCTTGTTAAACAGCGTGGCAGAATCAATCGTGATCTTCCGGCCCATGCTCCAGGTGGGATGTTTCAGGGCTTGGGCCACGGTTACGTGAGGCAGTTGATCTGCTGGCAACTGGCGGAAGGGGCCGCCGCTGGCCGTGACCAAAAGCCGCCGTACATCGCTGGAGCGGTGCCCTTCCAGGCATTGGAAGATGGCATTGTGCTCACTGTCCACGGGCAACACGTTCACGCCCTTGCGTCGGGCCGCCTCCATCACCGCTTCGCCGGCCATCACCAGGATTTCTTTGCTGGCCACGGCCAGGTGTTTTCCAGCTTCAATGGCGGCCAGGGCCGGGGCCAGGCCGGCCACGCCCACGATGGCCACCAGCACCATGTCGGCATCACTGGTCTGCACCAGATCCACCAGTCCCTGGGGGCCCACATGCAGGGTCACATCCGCAGGTAAAAGGGGGCGGGCCAGCGCGGCGGCGGCTTCATCGGTCAGCGCCACTTGCTTCACTCCGGTCTCCTGCACCTGGCGCACCAGGGCTTCCACACTGCGGGCGGCGGCCAGTCCCACCACTTCCATGCGGTCTGGGATGTCCCGGGCCACCTTCAGCGCACTCGTGCCGATGGATCCCGTGGAGCCAAGAAGCAGGACTTTGCGCGGCGGGGTGGTCTGGGCTGAGGGCGCGGTGGGGGAAGGCATCAGGAAGAAAAAGCGTGGATGGGTTTGGCCGATGCCGCTGGATTTCTCAACTCCAATTTCGCACTCTTACCGCCTCTTTAGG
The DNA here is from genome assembly GCF_039542385.1 of Prosthecobacter algae. Taxonomy (NCBI): domain Bacteria; kingdom Pseudomonadati; phylum Verrucomicrobiota; class Verrucomicrobiia; order Verrucomicrobiales; family Verrucomicrobiaceae; genus Prosthecobacter; species Prosthecobacter algae. The sequence continues at coordinate 93,948 of NZ_BAABIA010000001.1, forward strand.
CGCTGATGGCTTCCAGGTAAAAATAAAACACCGGTGCGGTGAAGAGCAGACTGTCTGTCAGATCCAGGATGCCACCGATGCCAGGGAAGGCGTGGCCGGAATCCTTGATGGACGTGCAGCGTTTGATCACGGACTCGGCCAGATCTCCCGTGATGCCTGCTGCGCAGAGCACGGGCGCTAGGATCAGGCCATGCAGCCAGTTCAGGGGGAGTAGTTCCACGGGCTTCCACCAGAGCATGATCACCGCCGCGAGGAAGGACGTCACAAAGGCCCCCACCAGACCTTCCCAGGATTTGGCCGGGCTGATGTGGGGGATCATCTTGTGCTTCCCGAAAACGACTCCGAAGGCATAGGCCCCCATGTCACTGAACTTCGTCACCATCACCAGGTAAATCACCAGAAAAAGCCCGGTGGGGTTCTGGCCATCACCATTGAAATACATGAGGCGGGCGATGAAGCCGAAGAAGATCACGGTATAGACCACGCCGAAGACCGTAGAGAAAATGCGCTGCAGGGTCACCGTGCCTTCGAGCTGGTGCCGATAACAAAGCAAAAAGGCCCCATGCACACTGGTCGTCAGCGCGGCCAGTTCCAGCCACATCGGCGGTGCTTGCTTCTGGGTCATCACCCACCACGTCATGGTGGCCCAGTAGGCCAGGCAGATCGTCAGCCCGAGCATGTTAAAGGAACGCGCCTGGGCATCGATGCGCAGCAGCCGAAAATACTCCACCGCGCCAGCGACTCCGAAGAATCCGGTGAGGGCGATCAACAGCCAATTTTTTTCCCACTGCACCGCTGCCCAAATGATGGCCCACAGGATCAGCGTGCTGAACAGCCGGGACATAAAGACACGGCGCTTGCTCGGGGGTGGGGCTGCGGCGGTGTCTTGGCTCATGCGATCAGGTTCCGAGGGCGGGGAAGCGGGCAATTAAGAGCAGTTGCCGGGGAAACTGCAAACATCATTCGGAGGTGAGTTCAAGGATGGGCCGAACCAATACGAAAAAGACGTCTTCTAGCCGAATTTCAAAATCATTCTAAAACTTGGCACGGATATCGCTCAGATATCTCTCACGAACACCGACCGGAGAAAATCACAAATGATTGTCTCTGGTCGTTGCAATCCCGCCAAACCACACATCTAATAGCGACAGCCATGAAAAAAGTCGAAGCGATCATCAAGCCCTTCAAACTCGAGGACGTCAAAGAAGCTCTCTCTGAAGTGGGAGTGGAAGGAATGACCGTCGTAGAGGTCAAAGGATTCGGCCGCCAAAAAGGCCACACAGAAATTTACCGTGGTTCTGAATACACGGTGGACTTCCTTCCGAAGGTCAAGATTGAGGTCGTCGTCGAAGACGCCCGCAGCGAGACCGTCGTTGATGCCATCGTCAAGGCGGCCAACACCGGCAAGATCGGTGACGGCAAAGTCTTCGTCAGCGATGTGATCGAAGCCGTCCGCATTCGCACGGGCGAGCGTGGTTCGGACGCCATCTCCGGCTCCTAATTTCCTTTTCTGACAACAACCATTCTGGCAGACCCGCTCCGTATCACGGTGCGGGTTTTGCTTTTCTAGGATAGCCTCTAGGCTGCTGTACTGGGAGGGGTGACGTCATCGTCACGCATAAGTTCTTCACATAAATCCAATTCATTGTGAATAAATGGCTTGTTGCCTGCTTTACAAACTGGCAGCCTGTAAACGCCCGTGATTCAAATTCAAAAATCACACTGTGGACCGACAGACCTGGCATCCCAAATGCGCCAGGTGAAAAGACTAACCCCCTCGGGCAAGTCCACGCCTAACCAATAACCCAACCACACTCATGGACCGCGACGATCATCCTGCCAACGTAGCTCCAACCTTCCTTGACAACGTCAATCTGGGCTCAAGTCAGCACGTCCTTCGATCTCCCTCTGCCCGCAAGCGCAAGTCCGCCTCCAGCCACCGTCACTCCGCCACCCCGGTCGGCACCAAGACCTTTATCCTGGACACCAATGTCCTCCTTCATGACCCCGCCTGCATCCATCGCTTTGCTGAGCACCATGTCTGCATTCCGGTAGATGTCCTCAGTGAGCTGGACCGCTTTAAAAATGAGATGACTGAGCGCGGTGCCAATGCCCGCGAGGTGCACCGCGCGCTGATGAAGACCTTTTCCGCCCCGGATGCCTCCGTCACCGATGGGGTGAAGACCGCCGGCGGTGGCAATATCCGTGTCCTGATCTATGACCCTGAAGCCGCCAAGCAGGTGGCCAGCGTCCGCGAGTTTGAGCGCATCTTCCCGAACATCGACAAGGTGGACCACCGCATCCTCGCCTGTGCCCTCTGGCTGCGCGAGCAGATCAGCCCGCCGGTGATTCTCGTCAGCAAGGATCTCAACATGCAGCTCAAGGCCCGCGCTGTGGGCATCGAGTGTGAAGACTATCTGCATGATAAGGTGGAGCCACGCGAGGTTTCCAACTTCGACATTGCCCGCCTGGATGTCAGCCCGCATGAGCTGCAGCGCTTTGCCAGCAGCGGCAAGCTGTCCGTTTCCGCCAATCGTTTGGGCGATGCCGTGGCCAATGACTACATGCTGCTCATGGCCGGTGAAAAGACCTCCATGCCGGCCAAGCTCAATGCCCATGGTGAACTCGTGCGGTTGCTGCATACGCCAGAATCCATCAAGGTGGGGCAGGGGCGCAACATCAAGCCGATGAACCTCGGCCAGGCCTGCTTGCTGGATGCCCTGCTGGATCCGGAGATCAGCCTCGTCACCTGCTATGGCCAGGCTGGCACGGGCAAGACTTTGCTCGCCGTCGCCGCTGGTCTTTCCCAGGTCTTTGGCCGCACCTACAATGGCCTCACCGTTAGCCGCCCCATCGTCGCCATGGGGCAGACCGTCGGCTTCCTGCCCGGCTCCCTTCAGGAGAAGATGCGCCCCTGGCTGCAGCCCGTGTATGATGCGCTGGACCTGCTGATGCGTCCGGTAGATAGCCAGCAGGGACCGCAGCGGAAAAAGAACCGCTTCCTGCCGGACAGGTCTCCTGCCCAGCCGGAAAGCGCGGCTCCGTATGACAGTCTGATCCAGCAGGGGGTTATCGAAATCGAAGCACTCTGCTACATCCGTGGTCGCAGCATCCCCGACCGCTTTTTCATCCTGGATGAGGCCCAGCAGCTCACCCCGCTGGAGGCAAAAACGGTGGTCACCCGCATGTCGCGAGGCTCCAAGCTCGTTCTCGTCGGGGATCCGGCCCAGATTGACAATCCTTATGTCGACAGCCGCTCGAACGGCCTGGTATACACCCGCCAGCGCATGCGCGGGCAGCCATTTGCCGCCCACGTGCCACTGGCCAAAGGGGAGCGCAGTCCGCTGGCGGAGGCTGGCGCACGTCTGCTTTAAGCAAAAAGGACCATTCTGGAAAAAATAGCTGAAACTGTGTGAGAGGCCCCGCGTTTAATGGCGCGGATGGGTCAGTTGATCTCAACCCCCTCTGCAAAACCAAACAGAACACACGCACAATCATGAAAGCGATCACCACGATCCTCTCCGTACTGGCCCTTGCTAGCTTCACCCTGAACGCCGCCGAAGGCGACGCTCCGAAGAAGCCAAAAATGGACCCAGAAAAAGCCTTCGCCAAGCTGGACGCCAACAGCGACGGCTCCATCACCAAAGAAGAGTGGGCTGCTTCCCCACAGGCCAAGAAAGACGCTGCCAAGGCTGAAAAAGCCTTCGCTGGTAAGGACAAGGACAAGGACGGTAAGCTGAGCAAAGAAGAGTTCACCGCCGCTCCTAAGAAGAAGAAAAAGGACGCCTGATGCCTTTGAAAGCGACGATCCAACCCGCCGCTTTCATTTTCAAGCCGTACCCTTTCACGAGGGTGCGGCTTTTTTGTTTACGTCTCTCGGGTGAAAGCCTGGCCCTTTTGCGGACGAAATAGCCTTTCTCATCATGCGTTTGCCGTTTTTCTTTTTCCTGGCTTTCTCTGCCCCGCTTTCAGCGGCAGTGAATTACACTGCCCAGATCAAGCCGCTGCTACAGACGCATTGCGTAAAGTGCCATGGTGCCACCACCCAAAAGGCCAAGCTGCGGCTGGATACCGCCGCAGGTGCCATCCAGGGCGGCGGGCGTGGGGCGGCGGTGCTGCCCGGCAAGGCGCAGGAAAGCCTGCTCTTTCAGGTCATCTCGGGCATCCACGATGAAGTCGCTCAGATGCCGTATAAACGCGGTCCTCTGGACAGTCCCCAGGTGGCGCTGATCCAGCAATGGATCGCGGAGGGAGCCCAGGCTCCTGCCGATGAGAAGCCCAGCGATGACCGCCACTGGGCCTACATTGCCCCGGAGAAAGTCGCGCTGCCTGCGGCTGCCAAAGACGCCCATCCGGTGGATCATTTCATTCAGGCCCGGCTCGCCAAAGAGGGCCTCGCCCTTTCCGCCCCTGCTACTGCTGAGACCCAGGTCCGTCGCCTGTTTCTCGATCTCACCGGCCTGGCTCCCTCGCCTGCGCAGGTGGCCGCCTATGTCCAGGCTGCCAAGAACTCGCCCGATGCCTATGCGCGGCAGGCGGATGAGATGCTGGACAGCCCTCACTATGGTGAACGCTGGGGCCGCTGGTGGCTGGACCAGGCCCGCTATGCGGACAGCAACGGTTACAGCATTGATGCTCCCCGCGTCATCTGGCCCTACCGCGACTGGGTCATCCAGGCGTTGAATGAGGACATGCCGTTTAACCAGTTCAGCATTGAGCAACTCGCCGGTGACATGCTGCCCAATCCTACCCCGGCGCAGATCATTGCCACCGGCTTTCACCGCAACACGCAGATTAACCAGGAGGGTGGCATTGATAAGGAGCAGTTCCGCATCGAGTCCGTCTTTGATCGCGTGGCCACCACCGGGACCGTTTGGCTGGGCCTCACCATCGGCTGCGCGCAGTGCCATGATCACAAGTTCGATGCCATCAGCCATGAAGAGTACTACCAGTTTTTCGCGTTCCTGAACAACCAGGACGAAGTCACGCTGCCGGTGCCAGACCCGAACCTGGACAAGTCTGCACTCCTGGCCGAACAAAAAGGGCTGCAAGAAAAAATCAGCGCCTACATCGCCCGGCATCAGCAGGAGTTCACCCAATGGGAGGCGGAGCTCTCATCCGCAGCCCTGGCCCAACTGCCCAAAGACCGTCTGTCGGCACTGAAGCGGCCTGCCGCCCAGCGCAGTGTCACCCAGCAGCGTCTTCTTTTTGCCAGTGGCCCGGGCGTGGCGGATCAGGAATTCCGCGCCCTCAATGAACGCTACATGGAGATCACCGGCCGACTGGAGCGAGGCCTGACCACCCTGGTGATGAAGGAACTGCCGCAGCCGCGCAAGACCACCCTTTTTATCAAGGGCGACTTCACCCGCCCGGCGGCTGAGCAAAAGCCCGCTGTGCCTGCGGTGTTGCACGATCTCAAAGCCGCGACTCCCAATCGCATGGACCTGGCCCGGTGGCTGGTCAGCCGTGACAATCCGCTCACCGCCCGTGTCATCGTCAACCGCATTTGGCAGCAGTATTTTGGCCGGGGTCTGGTGGATACTGAAAATGACTTTGGCACCATGGGCAGCCTGCCCACGCACCCCGAGTTGCTGGATTGGCTAGCAGTCGAGTTTATGGACAGTGGCTGGAGCCTCAAGCACATGCACCGCCTCATCGTCACCAGCCAGACCTATCGCCAGGCCAGCGAGGTGCCATCGCCCGTTTCCCTCGCTTCAAAGGCAGACCCCAACAACATGCTGCTGTGGCGGCAAACCCGCTTGCGGCTCGATGCCGAAATCGTCCGTGATGTCTGCCTCACCGCCAGTGGCCTGCTGCAGCCGAAGCTGGGTGGCCCACCCGTTTATCCGCCCATTCCAGAGGGGGTGCTCAGCCTGGGGCAGGTGAAGCGCACCTGGCCGCTGAGCCAAGGGACCGACCGTTACCGCCGTGGTCTCTACACCTTTGTCTTCCGTGCCACCCCGCCGCCTGGGCTCAGCGTCTTTGATGCACCGGACGGCTTCAGCACCTGCACCCGCCGCCTGCGCAGCAATACACCTTTGCAGGCCCTCACCCTCCTCAATGACAGCTCATTTGTAGAGTTCGCCCAGGCCCTGGAAAAGATCGTAAAAAAGGAGGGACTGGATGCCGCCTTCCGCCGCTGCACCGCCCGCCTCCCCACGCCAGAAGAACGTGCCACGCTGAGCCAACTCCAGCCCCAGGAAATCGCGCGCGTGCTGCTGAACCTGGATGAGACGATCACGCGGGAATGATTGGACGTGACAACGTTTCCAGTTAGACTTCGGGATGCGCCGAGCACATCGTTATCTCCTTCTACTTTGGCTGGCCGCTGAAAGCTCGCTGGCAGGACTGGGATTTTTTGTTCTGGCTAAGAGCTTTTTCAGCGCTGAAATCCTGCCCAAGAACCAACTGACGGCCACCGTGGTGTGTATGCTGCTGTTATGTGTGGTGTTCGGTTCACTCTGGAGCCACGCGCGGGCAGCGAAGCCTGGGCACCGGATTTCTGTGGAGCCGAAGTGAGCGGCGCAGAGAAGCAAGGTTGTCCTTGCCTCTCTGCAGCGTAATCCGGGACATTGTCGCGACTTCGTAACTCACACCGCCTCCGGCACGACAAAACCTTCGCGATACTCGCGTTTCAGCAGAGCCAGTGCCTCAGGGGTGGCGGTTTCGCCGATGAAGGTTTCCTTCTCGGCATCAATCTCCAGGATCGGGCCCACACGCACATCGCCGGGCTTCAGCGTCACCTCATTCGCGGTGAGGTGGGCTGGCAGGTCCTCGATGACTTCCTGCCACGGCTGGAAGTCCTTGAGGCGCGCCTTGGCCATGTCGAGATCGCCCGCTTGACCGAGCCGCCAGGAAATATTGCCCAGGTGGCACCAGGCGCTGGAGAAGTGGATCTGCTCGATCTCGGCCTTCAGATCACTGCTTTTGCGGCTGCGCACGGCAGCGATGAAGTTGGCCGCGTGGGTGCCGCCGCCATCGCCTTTGAATTTCTGAATGACTTTGCCTGCCGGATCGTGGGCGGAGCCGCCGCCGCGGCCGCCCGCGTAGTAGCCGCCTTCACACTCGATGATGAGGAAGGCGCTGGAGCGGCGGCGGCGATAGACGTCTGGGGCTTTCATGCCCTTTTGGCGGGGCAAGTTATGCACGTCCATGATCACGGGGACCACGCCTGTGTCGTAGTAAAGGAAATGGGTGTTCGGCGTTTCGCCTGCATCATCCCAGCCATAGCGGCCGCCGCCTGCCAGCACGCGTTTGGGCAGGGTGATCTTGTCGCGGAAGACCACGTTGCGCAGGTCATCCAGGATGTGGGGGCCCCAGTTGCCCAGCTCGCCGTTGCCCGTGTTCCAGTTCCAATGCCAGTCGTAGTGGAATCTTTCCCGCAGGATGGGCACATCCTGGGCAGGGCCTAACCAGAGATTGTAATCCACCGAGGTGGGTGGGGTAATGGGTGTCTGGCGTTTGCCGATGGTGGCGCGCATACCATAGTGATTGCAGCGCACGTATTTCATTGCGCCCAGAGTGCCAGAGTCCAGGTAGGCCTTCAGTTCATCATGAAAAGGGTCGCTGCGCTGCTGGGTGCCACCCTGCACGATGCGACCGTATTTGCGTGCCGCGGCCACGAGCTGGCGCCCCTCCCAGATGTTGTGGGAGATGGGCTTTTCCACATACACATCCTTGCCTGCCTGGCAGGCCCAGATGGAGGCCAGCACGTGCCAGTGATTGCCAGTGGAAACGACGACGGCATCAATGCTTTTGTCATCCATCACGTGACGCAGGTCCTGCGTGGTCTTGGCATTGGGGAAGGCCAGCTTCGCCTTGTCCAGTTGAGCCGTATCCGCATCACACAGGTAGGCGATCTCCACCCCTGGCACCTTGGCCATGCGCTTGGCATTGCCCATTCCCTGGCCGCCCAGGCCGATGGCGGCCACGCGCACGGTTTCGTTGGCCCCTAGCACCCGGCTGGCGGAAAGGGCCGTGGCTGCAAGTGCGGTGTTGCGAAGGAAAGTGCGTCGGGTGGCTGGGTGGATCATGCCGTCCGTTTTATAAAACGAGGCCGGGTGGGACAAGTGAAAAGACGATTTTGTCACCTTAATGTCTTTTTATCGGATAAAGACACTGCTTAACCAGCGGTAGATATCACCAGACATGAAAAAGCTCCTCTTCGCACTTTCTTTCCTCGTTGCGGTTAATGCCTCGGCTCAGACTCCAGCACCTTCCCAGCAGGCTGAACTGAATCGCTCCACAGCAGGGCGCACGCTGAATGACCGCAACCTAGCCGATGGAACCATGCCGCTGAAAAAGGGCATGGTCTTCGATGTAGTAGAACAGAAGATGGGCTACGTGGTGATCTCGGCCAACGGCCGCAAAGTGGTGGTGGCGCAGACGGATGTCACCGTCACCGCGAAACCTGAAGCCCCAGCATCCACCACGACCACCATTTCGCCTGAAACTGCCGCCAGTGCCTTCACCCCAGGGCAGATCGTCCTCATCAGCGCCAAGTATACCCTTCAGGGCAATCAGCCGCGCAATGTCAAAAACCGTCTGACCAAGCTGATCCCGGCTGGAACCATCAATCAGCCCGTGGAGATCCTGGTGACGGATGATTTGAGCTCGGCCGCCTCCATTCAGGGAAATACCGTGACCGTCAGAAACGGCGGCTCAGGCGGCATCGTGGTCACGGGCACCCCCCGCAACATTCTGACGGTGGAGTACTCTTTCAACGGGCAAGTCCGCAAGAAGCAGGCGGCGGAAGGCACCTACCTCACGCTGCCTTGAGGTGTTAAGCAGACCTCCGGTTTCTCCCAACAAAAAACCCGCCTTGGAAGATCCAAGGCGGGCTTTGAATTTTCAAAGGAGGCTTAGAGCTTCTTCACGCGGAAGCTGCGGAAGCCTACCGGATCGCTGTGGCCAGCGAAGCCGATGAAGCCACTGGTCTTGTCCAGGCCCTTGGGGGTCTTTTTGGGATCCAGTTTGCTGCGGTCCACCTGGCTCAGGTCGGCATCCAGGATTTTGGTGCCGTTCAACGTGACGGTGATGTGTTGGCCTTTGACAGTGACCTCCTGGAAGTTCCACTGGCCCACGGGGCGCAGGTAGCCGTGCTTGGCACCAATGAGGCCATACACGGAACCGTGATATTGGTACTCCTTCAGAGGGGTCTTGGCCTTGGCGTTGTAGCCATCGCTGTCGATGACCTGGAGTTCCAGACCATTCCAGGCGGCGTTACCTTCTTTCGGTGTGCGCAGGGCGATGCCGTTGTTGCCTGCTGGAGGCAGGATGAACTCGGTGCGGATCACGCAGTCACCATACTCTTCGAGGGTCAGCAGATCGCCGCCTTTGCCTGCTTTGCAGTAGATGGCACCGTCCTTCATTTCGTAGTTTTCGACAGCACCCTGCCAGTTGCTGAGGTCCTTGCCATTGACCATTTCCTTGAAGCCTTCTTCACCGGCAGCCAGGGTTTTGTTGGCCTCTTCAGGGCTGATTTCGCGGACGAAAACATTGCGCCACCGTATCTCGCTGCCGTGGGTCTGGAGCTGGATGGGGCCTTTGGCAAAGGCTGGGTCCTTCATGAAACCTGCGGGTTTCGGCGGGGCCACTTCGCCGGCCTTCGGTTTCACATAGGCCAGGTAACCAGCCTTTTTGTTCGCGAAGAAGTTTTCCAGCACAGCATTGTCCACGACCTTTTCACCATTGAAGAGAATGGTCACGCGCTCACCGATCATGGTGATTTTGAAGCTGTTCCACTCGCCCAGGGGCTTGTCCATGCGCTTGGACGGGTCTTTGCCTGGAGCACCAGCGCTGTTGTTCCAGAGCCCGCCGGAGCCTTTGGCACGGCCCAGGCCCTTGGGATCTTCTTCATCCGCATCCCAGATCTGCACCTGGGGGATGCCGCGCAGGTACACGCCGCTGTCACCTTTCGGCAGGGCCTTGTATTCCACCCAGAGTTCAAAGTCACCGTAGTCCTTGTCGGTGGTGAGGTAGAGGCCTTTGCCATCGTTCACCAGTTCGCCGTTTTCCACCTTCCAGTGGGCTTTGACATGGTCTTCGGCAGCCTTGCCCTTGGCATCCACGGCACCGCCTTCGACGGATTTCTTTTTGTAGTCGGCCTGCTGCTCAGGTGTCATGGCCCACAGCTCGCTGGGGTCGCGGGTGCCCCAGCCATACCAGCCGGAGAGATCTTTGCCATTGAAGAGGGGTTTGAAGCCCTCGGGCGGGACATTGTTTTCAGCGCGCAGGCCGGTGATGGCAGTCAGGGCGAGCAGGGAAGTAAAAAGCGGTGCTTTCATGGGTGGAAGAAATGAGTCGGGGCCGGGGCGGGTGTTCTTTCAGTTTCTGTGCGTGTCGTCGGGGCGCTTTTCGATACTTTCGAGACGCTCCCGCAGGCGGCGCACTTCGGTGATCAGTTCTTTAATCTCTGTGTCGTCTTTTTTCAGGTCGGGCTCCACAAAGAACCGGGCAAACAAGCCCGTGAGCACGCCGAACAAACCCACGCCGGTGACCATCAGGAGCATGGCCACCAGCCGCCCCTCAGGCGTGACGGGAAAGCGGTCTCCATAGCCCACGGTCGTCATCGTGGTGATGCCCCACCAAAAAGCATCCATGGGAGATTTGATGTTCGACTCGGGCACATTTTCAAACACCAGGATGGAGATGATGGAAAACAGCAGCAGCACCACGGCCATCAAAATCGTGGTCGCCGCCATGCTACGCGCTCGGTGCTGGTGCAGATAGGCCATGATGGCCCGGGCGGAGCGGAAGGCGCGCAGGATACGTACGATCTGGACGATGCGCACCGCACGCCCGATGGTGAAGATGTCCGCCGGGATGCAAGACAGGAGGTCAATCCAGCCCCAGCGCATAAAGGCGAGCTTTGATTCAGCCCGGCGAAATCGCAGGCAAAAATCCAGAAAGAAGACCGAGCAGACAAACCAGTCCACATAGCACATCAGCTCCCGCACATTTGGCTCCAGCGGCACCGTCAGATCCAACAGCAGCGCCAGAATGACGTAGATGGAAAGCAGCAGCACCAAGGCATCCAGAAAGCGCAGGCGGGGCGTGTTCATGGGCAAGTTTTTGTTAGGCCTTCCGCCAGATGTGCTCTGGCCCTTACTTTTTGGTCAAGGTGTCCAAATGCTGCTGGTATTGTTTCTGCTGCTTTTCCCAGGTGTCCAGGATCTTGCCATACTGCTCAATTTGCTTCAACTGAATCTCAAAGGCGGCAGCCTGTCGTAGGAAAAGGGTTTCCTGTTCTTTAATCATCACCATATAGCGCTTTTGAAGATCTACCTGCTCCTCGAACACCTGCTTAGCTATCTTTGTTCGAGCGGCCTCTTCCTCCAAGGCCTTTTGATAGCTTTCATCGGCGGTGGGGGCCTGGGCGGTGGCTTCCTGTCCCTTGGCCTCAAAGCTGCTGTAAATAAAGAACAGGCTCAGGGCCAAGCTCAGGCCAATCAACATCATAGACGGAGGTTTCATGCCGCAGAGATTCTTGGATTTAAGAGATGCTTGCAAGCTCGCAACTGTGCAGAATTGCCCATCTTCTAACCGTATATAGCGAAACATAATTCCATGCGCCCGCTTTTCTGCCTCTTACTTTTGGCCCCTGTTGCCTTTGGGGCAGCTCCCCCTGCGAAATCGGTGGAGGCCATCGCGGCGGAGGCCAAGCGATCCGTCGTCAAGGTCCTGCAATCGGGCCGGGAGGGCATGGATGGCCTGGGCGCAGGCTTTGTGGTGAGTGAGGACGGCCTCATCGCCACGAATATGCACGTCATCGGCGAAGCGCGTCGGCTGGAGGTGGAAATGGCCAATGGGGACAAGCACGAGGTGGTGGAGGTGACCGCCACGGATGCCCACTGGGATCTGGCCCTGCTGCGCATCGCTAAAAAGGGCCTGAAACCGCTGGCCCTGGCAGACAGTGACACCATCAAGCAAGGCCAGCCCATCGTGGCCATGGGAAATCCCCAGGGCCTCGCCTTCAGCGTGGTGGATGGTGTGGTCTCCGAGTTTCCCGACCTCATCAATGAGATCCCCATGATCCGCCTGGCCCTGCCCATCGAAAAGGGCAACAGCGGAGGGCCCCTGCTGGACCGCCAAGGCCGCGTGCTGGGTATCCTAACCATGAAATCTGCCGTCACGGAGAACCTCGGTTTCGCCATGCCAGTAAATGAGCTGAAGCGTCTCATCGAAAAACCGAACCCGGTGCCCATGGCCCGCTGGCTGACCATCGGCGTGCTGAACCCGAAGCTCTGGACCCCTTTGTTAGGCGCACGCTGGACTCAGCACGCGGGCATCATCAAGGCCGCCACCCCTGGCACCGGATTTGGTGGCCGCTCCCTATGTCTCTGGGCACCTGAGCAGCCGGGCGATACCTTTGAGGTGGCCGTGAATGTGAAGTTGGAGGATGAATCCGGCGCTGCCGGGCTGGTCTTTTGCTCCGACGGGGGAGATGCGCATTACGGCTTTTATCCCTCGGCAGGGAAGCTCCGCCTCACCCGGTTTGAGGGGCCGGACGTGTACTCTTGGACCATCCTGGCCGACATTCCTTCGGAGGCTTACCGCTCCGGCGAATGGAATCATCTTCGTGTGCGGGTGGAGCCGGATCAGATCACCTGCTGGGTCAATGACCAGAAAGTCATGGTGCAGCAGGATTCCGGCTTGCGTGGTGGCTATGTTGGCCTCTGCAAATTCCGCAACACCGCTGCTGAATTTCGCGGCTTCCGCGTCGGCACAGACCTGACGGAAAAGCCCGTGCCGGAGGCCGTGGCGGCTACGATCGAAACCGCGCTGGAGACCTTTGCCCAAAGTACAGGCTCCAAGAAAACCATCCTGGCCCAGCTCCTCGACCAACCCGATGCCAGCCGACGTCTGCTGGTGGAAAAGCGCCGTCAACTGGAGCAGGAAGCCGCCGCCCTGGGTGAGCTGGAAAAGGACCTCCACCGCCGGACCATCACCCGGGAGTTGGTCGCCGAACTCTCGCGCCCCGAGGAGGAGATCGACCTCATCCGCGCCACGCTGCTGCTGGCCCGGCATGACAATCCAGAAGTGGATGTGAGCCAGTACCTGCAGAGCTTTTCACGGATGGTGGACGACCTGAAACAGGATCCCGCCATCCTTCAGGGCACCCTGCCTGCCGTGAAGCGGCTGAACCGTTACTTATTTGAAGAAGGCGGCTTTCACGGCAGCCGTCATGACTACGGCAGCAAGTCCAACAGCTACATGAACGAGCTGCTGGATGACCGCGAGGGCCTGCCGATCACCCTCTCCGTCCTCTACATTGAGCTGGCTTCCCGCCTCGGCGTGAAAGGTGTGGCTGGCATCCCGCTGCCAGGCAAGTTCATGGTCGGCTACCGCGAAGGCCCCGAGGGGGAACTACAACTGCTGGACGTGTTCGAGCGCGGCAAATCCCTCTCCGTCACCCAGGCAGCCCTGGAACTCACGGAGCGAGGTGAATTTGCCGAAGACTCGCTGGAGCCCTCCACCAAGCGCGACATCATCCTCCGCATGCTGAACAACCTCCTCAGCAGCACCCTAGACGATGCCACCGCCATCAAGGAAACCATGCCCTATCTAGACCTTTCCATCGCCCTGGACCCTGACGCCGCCGTGCAGCGCATCAACCGTGCCCGCATGAAGGAACGCCTGGGGCTGAAAAAAGAGGCTGCCGAGGACGTCCGCTGGCTAACCGAACATTTCCCCGAAGACGGTCCGGGCGAGGTGCGCGGCCAGCTCCAGGAATGGCTGGATTCCCTGGAATGAGGCAACTCGCCGGATGGTAGGAGGCTGAAATGAACTCCAGACTTTTTGATAATGCAATTGATACGCAGTCGCAAATATTGATTGCCAGATTAAGGAGAGGCGGTTAAATCATGGCGGGGAGAGTCCTCCTCCTGGTTTTTCTGCTGCCGTGTCCCTGCTTTATCCCACTTTCGAAAGCCGCTGGCTGGGGGCCAGTTCCCAGCATGGCGGAGACCATTGGCTCCAGGCCCTGCGGCCGGGTGCGGTGATGCTGTTGCTGCTTCTTCAGGGAACAGTGAGGGTGGATTGGACGCTTTCGAGTCACCGGGAAATCGCCGGGAACAGTCTCATTTGGATCAATACGGCGGCAGCGATGCCTGCGGGATTGAGACTACTGGGAAGCGGCAGCCATGAAGCTCTGGCTCTGCACTTCCCGGTGGACTGGGTGAATAGCAGCCTTGCTAGCCTGCGGCAGGAGATGTCGGCCGATTTCCGTACTCTCCTTCTGGGGCCTCATCCTGCCACCCCTCTCATCACCCGCCCTCTCGAGGCAGAGGACCGTTCTTGGAGCCGCAGTCTCATGGCCCCCACTCTTTGCGCCGCAGCCCGCCACTTGCTGGAAGGCAGCCGCATGAGCGAATTCTTCTTCCGCAAAGTGCTCACAGAATCCCGTGGGGATGAGTTCTTCTGCACCCGCACCCGGCGGCTGGCGCTGGAGCGTGTGGCCAAAGTGCGCACTGCCTTGCTGGCGAATTTGGAGTGCCCTCCGACGTTGGAGGAAATGGCCCGGCTGTGCGGTTGCAACCCACAGTACCTTTCCCGCACCTTTTCAGAGAGCGCCGGCACCACCATCAGCCTGTATCTGCGCCGACTGCGCATCGAACGCGCGGCCGAGATGCTTGCGCAGGGACAGGCCAATGCCAGCGAAGCAGCTTTGGAGGTGGGTTACCGTAGCCTCAGCCATTTCAGTCAGGCTTTCCGGGCCGAAAAAGGCTTCACCCCCAGCGAATGGGTTCGCCGTCCCCCGGTCGAACGCAGGCCGCTCCCGGCAAATGCCCGATAACTCTCCACATCAAGCCGACAGCGCTTTTGACCGAACAAAAGAAAACTTTCCGAGTCTAAACCTTAAACCCCTCATGAACTATACCAATCTCGACAGTCGTCTGAAACTTCACAGCCTCAGCCCCGATTTCCTTCGCCGCCTGAAGCGCATCCGCGCGGCGAGCCTGAAGGCGCGTACGGCAAACAGCAAGAAAACGCCACCCGCCTCTTCTTCTCCGGAAGCCGTTCCATCTTGAAGCAAACCTGGTTAACCGGAGCGCGATAAGAACAGGTCTTGAGGTTCGCGATCATTTTAAACCCTACCTCACGTTAGGCCATTTCATCCAGCGGATAGATAGGCCGGGTGACCTTTTGAAAAGGCAGGGCGGCAAGGTGGCTGCTGCAGGGCCCCGTGGTATCCACCCAAAGCATCCGGGCGGCGATGGGATCGTACGCCCGGCGATGGGCCACTGCGGCTTTCACGCCGATGACGGAGAAGTCTTTTGGCTCCAGCCCCTGGCTGCGCCATTGGCCAAGGTCAAAGGGCGGGGTCTTGATACTGGTGAGCAAAATCGTGAGATCCTTGTGTCGCACGACAGCGCAGGGCCCCATGTCAAAATGACCGCCACTCATCGAGGCTAAATGACTATGGGCATCTTCGAGGGTGAATTTGCCGTCGCTGTGCGAGATCACCTCGACTTCGATCTGGACGGGGCCTGGATCCAGACGGCTGCCTTTGCCCCCGATTGAAAGCATGACGCGGTCGCCACTGCGATACTTTGCTGCGGTGGCTACGGCCTCGGCATCGGCGATGCACACCGCGCTGTTGGGCACACGCCAGTGGATAAAGGCACGCATCAGGCCTGTGCCATCGCCAGGTGCGCCGCCGCCGATGTTGTCGGAAGGCTCCACCACCACGGTCAGTCCTTCGGGAGGCGTGGTGAGGCCGCCGATGATTTCACTGATGGGTGGTTCCGTCGCATTGCCAAGGCTGCGGTGAGACCACGCGGCGTCACACAGCTTTTGAAGATGGGCGCTGGCATCGATCGTACTGGCAATGACGAAGCTGGCCCCGGTGTCCGGCGTGTCGGCAAAAGAAAAGCCTGCCACCACGTTGACGGACCAGATGCCCGGTTCCTTCTCCATTTCCCGTGCCATGGCTTCCAGGCTTAGCATGGGCTCGCTGGCGGTGCCCGTGCCCGTCGGCGGCCACATGAGCGGAGGATGTGCGAACTGCTGCGTCGGCTGTTCACCTGTGGTTAGGCAGCGTTGCAAAAGGTGGGCTGCATCGCAGGCGGCCTCGCGGGCATCGGTGTGCGGGTTTTCACGATAAGCCACCAGACAATCTGAAAGGGCGGCCATGCGCGGGGTGAAGTTCGCATGAAGATCAAAAACACCGAAGATGGGTACATGGCCTGCCCCGGGCAGGGCGCGCAGACGTTGCAGGAGTTCTCCCTCCACATCGTCATGGGACTGCGAGACCATGGCTCCGTGGAGGACCAGGAAAATGCCATCTACTCCGGCGGTGAGATGCGGGGTCGCGTGTTCTTCAAAATCAGCCCAGAAGGCTTCGATCACTAGGTCTTCCACCATGGCGCTCGGCTGGGCGCGGTAATCCACCATCGGCAGGATCTCCCAGCCAAAGTCGACCGCCAGATCCAGCACTCCGCCGAAGGGCGATGCATCGCCTTTCAGTGCCAGCACTTCATCCCCCCGGCGCAGCGTGAAGTCTGCCAGGGAAGTGGTGCCTTCGAGGAAGGTGTGAGTCTCGTGGAACAGTCCGGCGAGCAGGATGCGGGGAGGGCGGCTCATAAGGGGGGAAGACTACCTGGGTACCGACATCGGACGGAGGGATTACCTCCAACTTTCGCGGCCAGCGACCTCAGTGGTTGCCATCATTCACGCTTTCCATTCGGCTGCATGGCGGGCAAAGGCTTTTGACGCCCGCTGCAGGCCTTCGTCCACATCGTTTTCCGAGTGGGCGAGGCTGAGGAACCACAGTCCGCGCTCGATGGCGCGAACACCGTTTTCTAACAAACAACGTCGCAAATGGGCCCAGCGCGGCGCATCGTGACGCTGCACATAGTCGCGATAGCTGGTGACAGGGCCTTCTGCGGCACCGGGCTTGAGCAGGGTGGTGTGGAAGACAAGTCCTGGCCCTTGCGGACGCAGAGGAATGCTGTGCTCATCGGCTAGGGTGCGCAGACCTGCCATCATCTTTTGTCCGAGTCCGATGAGCTGATGCGGATGGGCGTCGCCGAGTTCGATGACTTGGTCGAGGCACCACTTGGCCGCCGCTAGGCAGAGAGGATTGGCATTGAGAGTGCCTGCATGCACGACTTCACCACTGAGGATTTTTGCAAAGGAGGCTTCCTTGCCCACCATGGCAGCAAAGGGCACACCTCCACCGATGGCCTTGCCCAGGATGGTCAGGTCCGGCACCACTCCGTAATGTGTCTGGGCACAGCCCGCGCCAAAGCGGAATCCGGTGATGGTTTCATCGGCAATCATCATCATGCCGTCGCGGTCGCACAGCTCGCGGATGGTTTGCAGCAGCCCCTGGACAGGCTCCATGCAACTGGTGTTGCACAGCACTGGCTCAAAAACGATGGCGGCGATTTGGCCGCGATACTGGTCCACCCGGCGGCGCAGATGCTCCGGATCATTCCAGCGTGCGACGACAAATTGGTCGAGCACTTCGGGGATCACTCCCTGGCTGGGGTGCAGGCGGGTGGGTTCGTCTTCGGTGCCCCATTTGTCGGGCGGCGGGGCAAAGCCCACCAGCCCTTCATCGGCCCACCCATGATAGTGGCCTTCGAATTTGAGGATCAGCTTTCTGCCTGTGTGGGCGCGGGCGAGACGGAAGGCTGCCAGCACCACTTCGGTGGCGGAGTTGTTGAAGCGCACGCGTTCAGCGCCTGGGATCATTTTTTGCAGCCGTTCGGCCACCTCGATTTCCAGTTCACATTGGGCTGCCCAGTGGGTGCCTTTTTTGGCTTGTGCGCCGATGGCCTCGGCCATGCCGGCGGGGGCGTGGCCGTAGAGAAGGGCTCCCTGGCCCGTTTGAAAATCAATGTACTCATTTCCATCGACATCCCAAAGTCGGCTGCCCTGACCATGATCAAAATAGAGGGGAACGGGCGCCTCCATTTTCCGAATGCCACTGTTGATGCCGCCAGCGACGCTTTTTTGGGCGCGGGCAAAGAGATCGGTGGATCGAGGGAAGGTGTACGACATGTGCAGAGATTACGGAGGTGTCCGGCAAGATATTTACAGGCGTAAAATCTATGTGAGATGAGGATGAGAGCTTGCCAGAGCGGTTCATAAAAAGCGACACTCCAAAAATCACCAATCCCCCCACTTTTGTGTCTGCCCGCCCTCCCTCTTTCCCTGATACCGTCTTGCCTGAAGCCGTGGCTCTTGAGATCCGAACGAAACTGCAAAGCCTCGTCCAGGGCATTTCTCAGATCATTCTCGGCAAGGAGGATGTCATCCGCTTGGCGGTGACCTGCCTTTTGGCCCGGGGGCATCTGTTGTTTGAAGATCAGCCCGGTGTGGGTAAAACGCTGCTCTCCCAGGCCCTGGCCCAGGCTCTAGGGTTGCAATTCCGCCGCGTGCAGTTCACCAGCGATCTGTTGCCTGCGGATATTTTGGGCGCTTCGATTTATGATCGGGAAGCGGGCAGCTTTGTTTTCCATCCCGGTCCCGTTTTCACCCAAGTGCTTCTGGCGGACGAGATCAACCGGGCCACGCCCAAAACCCAGTCGGCATTGCTTGAGGCGATGGAGGAAGGACGTGTGACCTCGGACGGCATCACCCATGCGCTGCCGCAGCCCTTTTTTGTCATTGCCACTCAGAACCCGTCCTCCCAGATCGGCACCTTCATGCTGCCCGAGTCGCAGTTGGACCGCTTTCTCATGCGCCTGGCCCTGGGCGTCCCCGACCGCGTTGCAGAGCGCACCATCCTACAAGGGCAAGACCGGCGGGAAATGCTGAAGTCCATGCCAGAGATCCTGCCCTGGGGGGAGATGCAGCAAATGCAGGTACTGGTGCGCCAAGTGCATGTGTCTGCCCCACTTTTGGACTACGTCCAGGACATCCTTTCCGCCAGTCGTGCCCAGGGAAGGGGGCTGTCCCCGCGCGGTGGTCTGGCCCTGCTGAATGCAGCCCGTGCCTGGGCCCTGCAACAGGGCCGGACCATGGTGCTGCCAGAGGATGTACAAGATGTGGGAGCTGCCGTGATGGCGCACCGGCTGGAAGGTGATGGCGAGACGGCCCTGCGTCTGCTGGAGGAAACCCCGATTCCCTGATCTGCCCTGCCCATGAGCCAGACTGGCCGCATGCACGCTGAGTCCCCGGCCTCCGGGTGGCTGGGGCGTGTCTTTTCCTGGCGGCCCTGGGCGCGGAATTCAGCCGCCCGTGTGCGGGCTGCGGGGACGCGCATCCGGCTGAATCTGCACACAGTGGCCTGGTTTGGCCTCTGCTGCGTCATGGGTTATGCGGGGGCCGTTCAATCGAATGGTGCGGCCTATCTGCTGGCCTTTTTGACGGGAGCGCTGGGCGTGATGAGCTATGTCTATGCCCGCGCGAACTTGCGCGGGCTGGAAGTACGGGTTGGCGCCTCGCCGGTGCACCAAACTGGGCTGGGGGATGTGCTGCCGGTGGAATTGCGGGCAGCCTCCGGGATGACCCCTTGTGGCATCGAGGTCCTGATCATTGGGGCGGCAAAAAGCACTTTTGTGGACCAGATCCCCAGTGGGCAGTCCGTGCGTTTGCAGCTTCGCCTTCCGGCGGGCAATGCCCCCGTGAAGCTGCTGCTGCGCAGTGCCTTTCCTCTCGGGCTCCTGCGGGCGCAGCGGGTGGTGAACGTGGAACTGACCCGGCATGCGGTGCCTCCTGCTTCTGGAAATCTCCCTCTTCCACCTTCACACATTCAGATGACTGGAGCCGAAGGTCGCAGCGGAGCCAGATCGCTGCCCAGCCGTGAGGGGGATGACTTTGCCGGATTGCGCGAGTGGCAGCCGGGAGATTCCCCCAAGCACATCGACTGGCGGGCTGTGGCGCGTGGTCGGCCGCTGCTGGTAAAAAGCTGGGCACGGGGAGTGAGTGAGACTGTTCCGATGGATTGGGAAAACCTACCGCTGCCCGCAGATGAACGGGCCGGGCAGATCGTTCGCTGGATCCAGATGTGCGAGCAGCAGGGCCTTTCCTATTCGCTCAAGTTGCCGGGGCAGGAAATCGCCTCTGGCCAGGGGGAATCTCATGCCCGCCTCTGTCTGGCGGCCCTCGCGGAACTGCATGCCGGCGGGATGACGGCGACGGAGACGACGAAGCCGGTCAAAGTGCCTGCCAGTCATGAGCACCGGGCGGGTGTGCCGCGGGGCCCGTTGGCGCTGCTGAGCATCGTGCTGTTTCTCACGGCGTTGCCTTTGCAGGATCTGGTGGCCCTGCCTGTCCTGGTGATGCTGTTTTTAAGCTTGTCCTACCGCAGCCTCATCGCCCAGCCCGTGCGATACCGCTGGCTGCCGCTTTCGGTTATCGTCTTGGGATTGGCCGGGGTTTATGCCAGCCAGGGAGACCTTATGACGATGGAGGCGGGCATTGCGGTGCTGATTGTTCTGACGGGCGGGAAGATGCTGGAATCTCGCACCCCGCATGATTTTCAGGTCATTGCCATCATCGGCTGGTTTTTATGCCTGTGCGGCCTGTTGGCGGACCAGAGCATCACTCGGTCGGTGCTGATGTTCGTCTCCTACGTGATGATTACTGGCTGCATGGTGCGTTTCCGTCGCGGCGTCCCAGGTGTATGGGCACCTGCACGGCTGACAGGAAGGCTGATCTTGCAGGCCATGCCGTTGGTGCTGCTGCTCTTTGTCGCTTTCCCCCGGGTAAGTCTGGATTATCTGGTGCGCCTGGGGTCTGGTCGCACGGCAGTGACAGGCGTGCCTTCGTCACTGGATCCAGGCAAGGTGCTGCAGGTGGCGCGCAGCACGGAAACGGCCTTCCGCGTGGAGTTCCCAGACGGCAATATGCCGGCCAATAACCAGCGTTATTGGCGCTGCGTGGTGCTTTGGGATTGCCAGGGACTGAGCTGGTCACGCGGTTTGCCGATGAGTTATGCCCCTTCGGCTGGGAGGCCGCAGCCCGGCGACATCCGCCAGACCATCACTCTGGAACCCCACGGCCAATACTGGCTGCCAGGCCTCGACTGCCCGCTGCGCGGGAGCGATGGCCGGAGCCTGTATCAACTTTCCTCGGAGCGGCTGCTCCAGTCTCACGACACGGTGAGGAAAATGCGTCAAATTGAGGTATTGTCCCGCCCTCAAATGGTCTGGGAGCCTTTGCCAGAATATCAGCGCAAGGCCGCCCTACAGGTTCCCTCCTCACTGCCTGCCAGCCTTCAGAAACTGGCCCAAAAATGGCGCTCAGGGGCTGCAAATGACATGGAGGTGGTGCAGACCGGGCTCGAGTATCTGCGCACCCAGGGTTTTGAGTACACGCTGGAGCCGGGGTCCTACCTTGGGGCCGGGGCTCTGGAGGAGTTTTTCCTGAATCGCCGGGTGGGGTTTTGCGAGCACTTCAGTGCCTCGTTTGCCACCTTGATGCGTGCGGCCGGGGTGCCCTCGCGAGTGGTCATGGGTTATCTCGGTGGTGAAATGTCGATGACGGGCACTCACATGATCGTGCGCCAGTCCGATGCGCACTCTTGGACCGAAGTTTGGTTGGAAGGGAGTGGCTGGACACGGGTGGATCCCACAGCTGCCCTGGCCCCAGGGCGTCTGGATCTGGGCCTGCAAAACTTCCTAGGCGGGGAAGAGGCGCTGGAGCGGCAGCGCAACAGCTTCCTGTGGCGGTCCATGGAGCAGGTCCGGCTGCTCTGGGAGCATATGAACTATCAATGGTACAAAATGGTCATCAATTTTGATGGGGAATCGCAGTTTGGCTGGCTGAGCTGGCTCGGGCTCAGCGGGCTGAAGCAAATGTATCTTTTCATCATTTGTGTGTTCCTGGTCATCCTGGTCGCCGGACTTCTGGCGGCCTGGCTGCGCCGGCCCGCCCGGGATCTGGATCCCTGGCAGCAGACTTGGCGTCTTTTTTGTCGACACCTGGAAAGTCTGGGCCTGCCAGCGCGGCGCGCCAATGAAGGCCCGCTGGCCTATG
This sequence comes from Prosthecobacter algae, assembly GCF_039542385.1. Taxonomy (NCBI): domain Bacteria; kingdom Pseudomonadati; phylum Verrucomicrobiota; class Verrucomicrobiia; order Verrucomicrobiales; family Verrucomicrobiaceae; genus Prosthecobacter; species Prosthecobacter algae. The sequence goes on from NZ_BAABIA010000001.1 coordinate 115,884, forward strand.
CGGAGCGTCTCCGTGCCAAAAAGCCTGAGGTAGTGGAGCTGGCCCAGCAATATGCGACGGCACGCTATGGGGCGGCTGGAAATTCGGTCAAGGCCTTTGAAAAAGCCTGGCGGACTCTTCGCTGATGAAGCGAACGATCTCGGCGGCACCAGAAATCAGATGTTTCCTGGTACCGCCGAGAGTTGCGACTGGTGCCCACCAACCCCCCCCGGAGCGGTGGATCTCCCAGAATTTTTTCCTTGATGCGAGTTAGGCATCGTCTGCGCGGCATAGGCATTTAGCATAGCAGTCATCGCGCCAGCTAGGGCGAGAACGATGAAAGAAAATGCTAGGTAGCGGCGCATGACAGGACTGGAAAGTTAAAGACGATTCAGAAACCGTGTGTGTGGATCAAGTGGGGGAGTTTGATAAATTCGTGATATTCACGAACGACCACACCATATCGAAACAATACCCCGAAAGTCACCTTACCATTTGGTAATGATGAATCAAAAATAGGCGGAATTTTTCTGAAAGATTTTCAGATTCGTAGATGCAGGAACTCATTCGCTGGCGGAATTCAGAATTGCCCGTCTGTTTCCGTATCTTTAGCCTTGGCCGCATTTTGGCCTCATAGTCATTCATGAACCTCCTGCTCGTCGAAGATGAACCCGAACTCGGCCGCCAGGTGGCTGTTTGGATGAATGATGCCGGACATCCGCTGCATTGGGAGAAGACCGGCACCCAGGCCCTGGCCTCGCTGCGGCAGCAGTCCTGGGATGTGGTGATCCTGGATGTGGGCCTGCCTGACATGGACGGCTTCAGCCTGGTTCAAAAACTTCGCCGGGATGGTGTGCGCACGCCGGTGCTTTTTCTCACGGCAAGGGCGGAGGTCTCCGACCGCGTTCGCGGCCTAGCCGCTGGCGGGGATGATTACCTGACCAAACCTTTTGCCTTCGAGGAACTGCTGGCCCGGCTGGAAGCCCTGAACCGCCGCGCCAACAACCATGTGCCCACACATCGCCGTCTTGGGAAATGCCGCCTGGACTTTGTGCGCCGCCGCGTCAGTTGCGGGCCTGAAAGTGTGGAACTGCAGCCGCGCGAATGGTGCCTGCTGGAGGTGTTGATGAATCATGAGGGCCGCGTGCTGCCGAAGAAGTTTCTTCTGGAGCAGGTGTGGGACATCCATTTTGACCCAGGCACCAATGTGGTGGATGCCATGGTCTGTAGGCTGCGTCGCAAACTGGAAATGCCGGGCAGCGGTGTCTTGATCGAGACCATTCGAGGAAAAGGATATGTTTTCAAAACTCTGGCCTGAGAGACTTCCTTCACCTTGGCGGCTGGCGCTGCTGATGGGGCTGATTGTCATCGTCAACATCCTGCTGATCCTGACCTTTGTCCGGATCGCCGTCAGCCAGGACATGCGTCTGGTGGATCGCAGCCGGGTCACGGATGACCTCATCGAATATTCGGTTCTTTACACGAATGGCGGGCTCAATGGCATGAAGAAGGTCTTTCATGCCAGCCAGCACATCGACTGGAATGCCCTGCGTCTCACCACCGCCTACGGGAAGGTCATTCATGAAGAGATCCCGGCAGAGATGAAGGGCTTTCCCTGGCCGGAGCAAACGGTGAAGTTCCTGCTGGAGGCTGGCGATATGGACCTCATGGAAATCAGCAGTCCAGATCAGCCTCTGCGTCTGCATCTGGGGGCGATCCGCCTGTGGGATGGCAACACGCTTTGGTTTGGGCGCAGCGATATCCAGGCGCGCCGCCATCTGGCGAACATTGAGAGGCACCTCTGGTTCGCCGGGCTGACGGCGGCGCTCATCTCCTTCCTTCCGGTCGTCTGGTACATGCATGATGTGCTGCGCCCCATCCAGTCCTTCATCGTCAGTGCCGAGCGCATGCGGGTTCCGGGCAGCAACACACGCCTTCGTGCGCCGGGTGCCATCCCTGAATTGAAAGCCCTCGCGAATGTGGTGAACACTGGGTTGGACCAGATCCGCGCACTGACACGGGAACTCCAGTCCACCAATGATTTCCTCGCTCACGAACTGCGCACACCACTGGCCCGCGTGCGCGGAAACCTGGAACATTTTCACGATCAGACCGACAATGAAATGGCGCGTGAGGCCGCTGCCCGCAGCTTGGAGGAAATTGACCGCGCCACTCAACTGGTGCAGACGCTCCTCACCATTCGCGCAGGGGATCATGTGGCTCTTCGTCTGCATCGTCAGGTTACCTCACTGGATGGCCTTCTTAGCAGTCTGGTGGAACTTTTCATTCCAGCGGCTGAGGACCGGCGTCTCACGCTGACCCTCGGCACAGGTCTCAGCCTCACCCTGAATGTGGACCGTGAGCTGCTGACGCAGGCCGTCTCCAATCTGCTGGACAATGCCCTCGCTTACACCCATGCGGGCGGTGAGGTGAAGGTGAGCTGGATGGGCGAAGGCACTGGTGCGGTCATTACGGTGGAGGATACTGGCCCCGGGCTACACCCCGAGGAACTGGAGGTCATCTGGGATCGTTACGTGCGCGGCAGTGCCGCCCGGCCCAAGACCTCCGGCATGGGCCTGGGACTCAGCCTCGTGCGCTCCATCGCCATGGCTCATGGCGGCAATGCTGGCGGGCAGAACCGCGAAGGCGGCGGTGCCACGTTTTGGATTTACATTCCAGGCGCTTGATCCAGTGGCTGTCATACAGACGGCAGGGTGATGTCACTCAGAGGGCAAATGAATGGAGCGCGAACTTGCCGATCACCTCGAATCTCTGCACGCCGATGCCTACGGCTGGGCACTGCATTGCTGTGCAGGGGACTTTTCGCGGGCGGAAGAGGTGCTACAAAACGCCTACTTGAAGCTCGCCTCGGGGCGCAGTCGGCCTGCGGGAGCTTCTTCATTCAAGACGTGGTGGTTTGGCGTCATTCGCTACACCGCCCACGAGGAGTTTCGGCGGCTGCGCTACCGCGAATCCCTGCTGGGGAAACTTTGGCTGCAGATCAGTGGCGATTTTCAGGACCCACGCCCCTCTCCCTCGCATCAGGCGGAGCTGGACGAACAAACTTTGCAACTGCGAGCTGCCCTAGCCCAGTTGCCGACCCGTCAGGCAGAGGTGCTGCACCTAGTTTTTTATCAGGACCTCACATTGAGCGAGGCCGCTGTCGTGATGAAGGTCGGCCTGGGTTCCGTGCGACAGCATTACGAACGAGGCAAGGCCCGCCTGCGCAGTCTCCTACAAACCTCCGATTCCGATCATGAAAACCTCCTCCGATAACGACCTTCGCGCCCGCTTCCAAGCCCAGCGCCAGGCTGAGCGTGAGCAGGCCCCTTGTTGGGATGGGATTACTTTGCAGTCTCCGGGCCGTGCGCGGAAACCCATGCTGAATCTGCGCCTCCTGGCCCTGCCAGCCTGTGCCGCTGCTCTCCTGGTGCTCGTTACCTGGCTTGCCTTGCCTGCCCCGGCTCCACGACTGGTGGAGGCCCTACCCGTTCTGCTAGACAACCCTGCCGCGCCGCTCTTTGCCGGGCTCGAACCGGACACGGCTGCACCCAGTGATTTTCTGCTGCCTTCCTACCTTCAAATTGAACTGCCATGAAACGTCTGCTCTTCATTTTTCTCTGTGTTGCCTCGCCCCTCATCGCCGGGCCAGAAGCCTGGCTGGAGGCGGGGCTTTTAACGCCGGAAATGATCGCTTCCGTGAAGCCTGAACTTGGCCTAACAAGTGATCAGGAGTCTAAAATGGGTGTTTTAGCAAAGGAGGCTCTGGCCGCAGCCGAGCCTGTAGAAAAACAAGTGCGGGAGCGCGAACGGGAACTCACTCGCCTGTTGCGCCAGCCCACCTCCACCGCGGTAGAGGCAGAAGCTGCCCTGAAAACCTTGCTCGAAGCTGAGGCAGAGGTGAAACATATGCGCCTGCGCACCCTGCTGGCTTTGCGCGATGTGCTGACTCCTGAACAGCAGGAAAAGGCGGTGAAGCTGACACCTGGCCGACGGGCAAAAAACAGCAATGTGGAAGCCCGCATGAAAGAAAAGGCTCAGCGCCTCAAGACTGCTGTCGAGTCCCTGGGCGTACCGCCTACGCAGGCCATGCAGGAGCGTGGTGAGGCCATTGTGGCCCTTGTGCGAGGCGGCGACTATGGGGCCGCAGATCAGGCGCTGGATCAGCTCACCGCAGACAGCGGCCTTGATCAAGCTGAGAAGGTGACAGCCCCCGATTTCAGCCAGTTTTCACCCGGTGACATCGATTTGACCGTGCTGAAACAACGCTACACTGATGTCGAAGTGGCTGCCCAAAGGGTGGTTTCCATTCCTTTGGTTCGGCAATTGATCGAAGGCAAGAAAGCCCTCGAAGCTGCCAAACTTGCCGAAGATGCGGAGCAGGTGGGCCGCATCCTCACCTGGGCTGAAGAGTTGCTGAAAAAGTAAGCTTCACACGTGTTTACTGAACAGGGGGCCATGTTCTTGGACGTGACCGTTTATAGCCGCAGCCTGTAGGCCGCATCGCAGCGGGCGGCACAGTGCTCGGGTTCATAGCGTTGAAAGCCCGCCTTTTCATACATGCGCACGGCCTCCTTCAGCACCGCTGCCGTCTCCAGCCGCACTTCACTAAATCCGAGGGCGGTGGCACGTGACAGAGCATGCTGCAGCAAGGCCTTGCCAATGCCCAGCCCGCGATACTGCGGATGCAGGTACATTTTGCGCAGCTCGCAGATGCCGGGTTCCTGCGGCTGCAGGCCCACGCTGCCGATGACTCGGCCTTCTGTATTGGTCACCACATCAAAGCAGCCGCCGCGCTTTGCATAATGGCCTTCCAGGTCAAAGAGATCGGCGTCCGTCGTCTCGGGGTCCACTTGCAAGGCATAGTCTGCAAGGACGCTGAAAACGAGTGCTCGGACGGCATCGCAATCGGCTTGGGTGGCAGGGCGAAGTGTAAACTCTGGAGGCATGGGCAGGGGAGAAATGGACCTCCATAGCCCCTAGATTGCAAGTGCCTCAACGCCGACGACGCAGCCCGAGGCCGAGCAATGCTAGAGCCACCAGACTCAGTCGCCCCGGCTCTGGCACCAAGGTGATGGACAGGATGCCGGTGGTGAAAAGATCGTCCACATTCCATAGCAGGCCATCGGGCAGCATGGGTAGGTCATAGGAGGTAAAGCTACCTGTCACCGGGCTGCTGAGACCCGCCCAGTCAAATAGCTGCCACTGATCGTTGGCTGCCCAGGCGGTCATTTGGTTTGGGTTCAGCACGCGCAGAGTGCTGCCGCTGCCAAAACTGGCCAAGCCTGCGATGGCGAGCTGATCCGCCGCTGCTGCGTCCGTTGTGTTATTGCCCAGTCCAGCACCAGAGATGAGATCCAAGACGAGCGTGGCGTTGTTGTCCAAGGTCAGGGTTCCCAGGCCTGAGGTTTCGAGAGTCAGCTTCCCCGCCGCAATGGTGATGCCGGGCAGGCCGGGATTCAAAGCGCCGCCTTGGATGAGGATGGACTTGCCCGCTGCCGGGGCGATGCGGCCCGTGCCGCCCAGCGTCGCTCCTGCGCTCACTCGCACATTTCCCAGTCCCGTGGCGGAGCCCGTCAGCGGGTTGTTGGCCAGCAAGGTGCCTTGGGTCACGGTGGTATCGCCGGTGTAGGTGCTGTTTCCGGTTAGCGCCCAGGTGCCACGGCCTTCTTTCTCCAGGCGGGTGATGATGGTGGCGCTGGTGTCTGGGATGCTCACCACTTCATTCAGCCCTGTGTTGGTCCCGCTGAGGCGCAGGACTCGGTCTGAAGTGTTTGTGCCGCCGACGGTGAAAGGGGCCGTGAATTTGACGGTGCCTGTGCCGATATTTTCCAGCACCGCCACGGTGGAGGAGATGTCGGTGGCAAAGTCACTGTTGGTGATGGTGATGGGACGATTCGTCACCGAATCTGTGCGGCCCACATAGCGGATGATGGACACAGCAGGGGAATCCGTGGCGCTGGTGGTGGCATCTGAAAGTGTGATGATGCCTGCCGTGGCGTTGGCATTGCCTGTGCCGAGAGAGCTGACCTCACCAATGTTCGCCAGCTTTTCTACCTGGATGATGCCGCGTGAGATGATGGTGCGGCCCGCATAGGTGTTTTCGGCTCCCAGCATGATCAGGCCATTGATGGCGGCCATGCGCAGCTCCAGATTGTTTTCATTCGCCCCTGGCCCACCCAGACATCCAGTGCGAAAATCGCTGGGGATGGAGACCGATCCCGTCAGAGTCAGCCGGGATAAAGCCGTGGCTCCGCCGACAATGCGGTTATCCGTGCCAGTGCCCACGGCCTGCACGTAATCCACCGAGCCGAGGGTGGAAGCCGTGCTGCCACTGCCCAGGATGACCCGAGCGCTGCGTGCCCCGGTGCCGATGAGCAGCTCGCTCGAAGTCGATAAATCCCCGCCGCTGATCTGCACCGCACCTTCATACACCCGCAGGCTGCCGGTGAAGGTATTCACTCCACTCAGGATCAGCAATCCAGGCCCGGCTTTAGTGACAAAGGTGGGCACCGCTGCGGCGGAGGTGTTCAGGCTGTTGCTGATGGCGGATGTAATGATCAGCGGGGCATCGGTGTTGTTTTGAATGATGTTCAACTCCGGGCTGATGGCGGCGATGGCGGGGCTGGGGCGCAGGATGTTGGTCTCTATCCGCGTCGTGTTCGTGCCCACGGTGCTGGAGATGAGGATGGCCCCCGTGGTGAGTGTGGTGGTGGCATCACCATCGGTGATCAGCGTGGCCTGCGGCTGGGCGAAACGGAGACTGTCTGCTGTGGCATTGGCCGCCAGGGTGGTGGTGGGGATGCCTGCGGTGATGTCGGCATTGCCACTGAGTGTGGAGGCGGTGGAGGCCGTGTAACCGCTGATGGAAGAGAGCTTCACAATCGGGCGCGTACCGCCTGCCAGCACGCCTGTGGCGGCCCATTCGTCGCCATTCACACTGTCGCGGATGAAGGCAAAAGCGCGCCCGTTGTTGGTGAGGAGCGTATTGTTACTGCCCGTAGTGGTGAGCACGCTGCCGCCGGAGGGAAGGTCCAGCCCCAGGAGGCTGGCAAAGCTGCGTGTCAGGGTGCCAAAGGTGGCTGTGAGACTGGTCGCGCCGTTGGTATTGAGTTGGATATTGGCGTAGCCTGTGGTCGTGAGGTTGCCATGCGTTTGTGCATTCACCGCACCGGATTTGCCCGTGAGTTTGAGCGTGCTATTGGTTAGGCTCAAAGCCGCTGCGGCGACGCCATTGTAGAGGATATTGGTGGTGGGAGAAGTGGCGGCAGAAAAGTCCAGATGCACGGTGCCTGCCGTGGGCGTGATGGCCCCAGTAAACACCTGCGTGCCTGCAAAAGTCAGGGTGCCACCGCCGTCTTTGAAGACGACATTGGTGCCTGGATTGAGCCGCCCCTGAATGGTGATGTCACCACTGCCCCCAAAGGTGGTGGTGACTGCAGAGCCAGCCGCCGTGATGGCTTCCGTGGTGCCATTGACCGCTCTGAAAAGCAGCGTCCCTGACTCACTGTTGATGCGCATTGGTTGACTGGCCGTCACGGCGCGGGTGATTTCATTGTTGCCACTGGTATTGACCAGTGCGCCCGTGCCATTGAAACCCAGGCCATTGAGGACGATGGGCTCATCGACACTGATCCCGCCCGTGAGTCTTAGTGTAGCATCGGCCAACACGGTGGTGTTACCCAGGATGGTGCCCAGCGCGTTGGGGTGGGAGATTTCCACCACGCCACTGCCGATCTGTGTAGCCCCCGTGAAGGTGTTGGCCCCGGTCAGCACCGTTTTGCCCGTGCCATTGAAATACAGAGACAGCACATTCGCCCCATTGTTTTCGATGACGGAATTCACCGTGAGGGTGCCGCTTCTGGAAAGGTTGCTCAGCCAAAGTTGGCCGGTGCCAGTGCCAGCTCTCAAAGCGCCCGCACTGCCCACCACGCCAACGTCCAGGCTCATCGCATCGCGAGTGACCTGGATGCCGCCAGTGGTGCCCAGGCGCAGAACATTGCCCGTGCCGATGTCCACGGTGCGGGCGGAGGTCGCATCGTTCATGGACAGGGTATTGATTTGATAGGTACCCGTGCCGCCCAAAACGTTGCCCGTGGAGCCCGCGTGGATCGCCACATCCGCCGTGACCCCTGAGCTGGAAAGCAGGCCTGCGGTGGCGTAATTTGAACTGCCCTGAAAGGACGTCAATTTACCGCCAGAGACCTGCATCCAGGCACCGTGACCAGTGGTATTCACCACGGCGGACCAGGGACCTAAAAAGCCATCGGCCATGGTCGTGCTGACCACATCCGGTTGGCTGGTGGTGAGCGTGAGCGAGCCTGGACTGGTGCGCACCACATTGCCGATGCTGATCTTCATGCTGCCGCCGAAACCTGGATTCAGAACGAGGTTCGAGCGGGCCGCTGAGACGGCTAGATCCCCAAAACGCTGGGTGTTATCAGTGAAGTCTTTGCCCTGGAGAATGAAGACGCTGGGGGCCGTGGTGCCACCGATAAGGCTGAGGCTGCCGGGAGTGGCTAACCCGCTGTAAAGCATGTCTGCCTGTGGTGCGGCTGGTGCGGCGAAATTCAAGATGGTGATGCCTGCCGCCGTGGCTCCACTGCGGCCGATGATGGTGGCACCGCCGTAGGTGCTGGTGCCATTCAGCGTGACCACGCTATCCGTCGAAGTGGAAAAACGCTGGAAGCCAAAGTTGCCGCCGCCATCGGTGATGGCTGCATTGATTACCGTGTTGAGGATGCTGCGATTGGTATAGAGGGCGGCCTCTTCGCTGAGGGTGATCTGGCCATTGAACTGCATGTTGCTGCTGTCCACCCGGATGGCTCCATTGCCCTGCCCGTTCCCTGCGATGGTCATGGGCACGTTGTAGATATTCCCTGTGCCGCCTGCGGCCAACACGCTGCCGGATTGGACCACGATGCGCTCCATGCCGCTCACCGTATTGCTACCTGCCAGGAGCAAGAAGATACCATTGATGGAGGAGCGGCTGTTCACATTCAGTACACCGGTGAGGTTTGGGCTAGCCGTGGAAAAGCGAATGTATTGAAAGGCATTGATGCGTGTTTCATCTTTGCGCTGAAGCGTGAGGCCATTGCCCACCAGCACGGAATTAAGATTGATAAACAGCACGCCGGAACTGCCGCTGGAGGTGTTGTTCGCGGCCTCAATGATGGCGTTGTTGGCAAACTGAATCGTGCCGCCAGCGATGGTGTAGGCGCTGGTGACGGGAAGGTCCTGTATGGTGGAGGTGCTGAAGGGATTGAAGACCATGCCGCCCACCTTCACCGTGCCTTCCACGGCCACAGTGCCCCCTGTCTTCGTTGCGCTGGTGCCAAAGGCAGCGATGGTGCTGCCCGCATTATCCCAGACAGCGTTGCTGCTGCCATTCCACCAGTTGGTGTTAGTCAGATTCCAGTTGCCATTGCCATTTTGGACACCGGTCGTCACTGTATCGGCATCCCAGGTGAGCTGGGCGGGCAGCGGACCGCAGGCAAACATCAGCAGGCCAAAAAACAGGGGCAGGGGAGATGAAGCTTTCATGGTGCAGGAGAGTCGCCGCCCGCGCCGGGCCGTGGACTTCCTGCACCATGAGGTGCCTGTTTTTGGCTTCAGTTTCGGGGGGTATGAAGTCACTTAGCTTGGCCTGTGCCAAGACACCCCGTGCGGCCCGAAGTGGGCACAAACGGATGGGTTTCCATCCCCCGAGCATGTGCCCAGCCCTACAGCTCCACGCGGAAGGCATCTTTATCCGTGACGCTTTCGGCGAATCCTACCAAAAGGTCGATTACCTGCTCCACATCCCGCAGGTCGGCCATCTCCACCACGCTGTGCATGTAGCGCAGCGGCAGGGAGACGAGGGCACTGGGGATGCCGTGCTGCTGGGTGAAGATGACATCCGTATCCGTGCCGGTGAAACGGGAAGAGGATTCATGCTGGATGAGCATCTTTTTTTCCTCGGCCACGGCCATCAACCGCTTTACCACCTCGGGGTGATTGGCGCTGCCATGGGTGAGGCTGGGGCCGCCACCCAGAGTCACTTCGCCATGCTTCTTTACATCTACATTCGGGGTGTCCGTGGCATGGGTCACATCCAGCACGATGGCCACATCTGGCATCAGCCGATGAGCGGCCATCTTCGCCCCATTGCCGCCGATCTCTTCCTGCACGGCATTCACCGCCATCACGGAGGCGGGGAGGCGTGTCTTGCGCTTACTGAGGCGCGCGATGACCTCCGCGATGATGAATCCGCCGATGCGGTTGTCCAAAGCACGGCCTACCAGGCGATGCGCGCCGACCTCCTCCACCGTGTCTGAATACACCGCAGGGTGGCCCACGCGGATACCTGCATCGCTGACTTCGCCCGCGCTGCGTGCGCCGATGTCAATCCACAGCTCATGCACCTTCGGCGCTTTTTCATTGTCCCGATCTTCACGGATGTGAATGGCGATGTTGCCAATGATGCCACGCACCGTGCCTTTGTCTCCTAGGATGTCCACGCGGCGTCCACGTGCCGTCGCCACATCGCTGCCGCCCACACGATCCACGCTGATGAAGCCTTCTTTGGAGATGTATTTCACCATGTAGCCGATCTCATCTGCGTGAGCTTCAAACATGATCTTCTTCGGCTTCTTACCCTTGCCATCCAGCGTGGCCCAGGCGGTGCCGTAAGCATCGCTCTCCACCCGGTCGGCAAACTTGCCCACATACCCCGCCCACTTGCGCTGGCCGCGCACTTCAAAACCCGTGGGGCTCGGCGTGGAAAGGAGATCAAAAAGAAAAGTCTTGGAGGCGGCGGTCATAAGGCATGAAGAGATGTTACGTCTGTAAACGAGGTCTCAGCCGGAGCAAGCCTCGGCCAAGCGCGAATGATGGGCCTATCTGCCACGCTTCACTTCGGCACCACTGCTAAGTAATTGCGTACGGTGCTCCAGCCGGGGCGGTTGATTTCCTGGCCATCTGTCTGCCGGACGTAGAGCGCGGTGGAGCGGCCTCCATCCAGGTTCAGCGCTCTCTGAACCTGCATGTCGGGGAGCAGGCTATCACTGGCCAGAAGTTCTCCCAATCCCGCCAAAGTGGTGCTGCGGACGGTGCCCAGGGCCCAAAGGCGCTGACCGTCTGTGGCGATGAAGCTGCGGGCCGCGTACTTGGTGCGATTTAGCGAGGGCAAAGGCTGGCCCGCATCCACCAGTCGCGGTCCCGCCTGCACCATCTGAGTTACGCCTTTTTCGCCTAAAAACTCGGAATTCCACACGAGATAAGGTTCCTGCCCAATGACGACCATCGCCCCTGAAACGAGGCTGCTGCGCATGAACTGGCCAGTCGTGCGCCCATCGGCTATCATCAGGCCCAACGTAGAGAAGTTGGGGTGGAAAAAGCCTCCGTTCACTCCCGCGATAGCCCCCGCTTGGCGCATGATAGACGCCAGAACGTGGCCCCCTGCGTATTCCGTGGGCTGGTCCAGTACCCGTAGCGAGCAGCGCTGACTGTCAAAAATCACCACACTCAACTCAGCCTTGCCTTCGGCACTGCGAGCGGTGAATTCATAAAACTGCGCCCCCGATCCCAAAGAACTGCTGCGCACTGATGACGCCTGTTGCCAATGGGCGAAATCCCGAGGCGGTGCCATTGGGGGGTGTGCGGCACTGGTCGATGGCGCTACGCTAGGTTGAAAAATCGGGGGTGCTGGAGTGGTCTGAAACTCCTGCTGAACGCACTGGGTGAGACACAGGCTGGCCAGGAAGAGAAAAAGACAGGCTTTCATGGTGGCAATGCCATCAACCCGGGAGGGCAATATGGGCATTCACAATGAGAGCTTCGGGGCTGCTTTTTAGCCATTTTTGCATGGACTCCAAGGCATGAGCACGATGGCTGAGCTGATTTTTAGTCTCTGCGGGCAGTTCTCCAAAGGTTTGATTGTAACCTTGCGGCGTGAACATGGCATCATAGCCGAACCCCCCGCGGCCGCGCTCAATGGTGCTGACGTGGCCTTCGATCGTCCCATGTGTGACGTGCAGCACTTGACCATCTCGGATAAGGGCCAGACAGCAGCGGAATCGAGCCGAGAAAAACTGGCCTGGATTGGTGCTCACTCGGCGGAGCCGGTCCTTGAGAAATTTCCGGTTGTCAGCATCACTGGCGTCTTCCCCTGCATACCGAGCAGAACGAACACCTGGCTCCTTATTCAAAATGTCTACTTCGAGGCCAGAGTCATCCGCCAAGACCAGCATGCCTGGGCATGCTCGGCTACCTGCCTGGGCTTTGATGATCGCGTTTGCTTCGAAAGTACTGCCTGTTTCTTCTGGCTGCGTAACACCAGGATGGGAGTGAAAGTCTTGAACCTGCCATTCGGTTCCGAGCATGGCGGAAACCTCTTGAGTTTTATGGGCATTCGAAGTGGCAAGTAACAGTTCAGGCATAGGTTAGATGTAAGCAGGTCTTATAATGCAGGAATGACAGATGATCAAGTTGACAAGCCTTTACTGTTACTTGGTTAATTTATCCTGGTTCATGCATAATTATTTGATGATAACGTCAGTCTTTATTATCTAATGATAATACATTTAAATGTATAATAATTTGATTTAAGATGGCGGAATCTAGGGTAAGCTTAGGTTGTTTGAATGCCGCTGAAAGTCATTTTTGAAGTGCGGCTGGGGCATGCGGCTCTTCATTCGCGATATAAAACGCTGCGTTTTCTGATGGATAATCGCAGTGTTGTCGGGGCCAAGCATGTGGCTCGCTGGGATTTTCCTTTGACCCCACCCCCCCGCACGGCTAAAACGGGCATCCCTTTCCATGCCTGCTTCAGACCGTCAACACACGCTGGCCAAGCCCGCCTCCATCACCGGCACTTCACTGCATACCGGTGAGCAAGTCACCCTCACCCTGCAGCCTGCGCCGGAGAACTTCGGTTTCAAGTTTCGCCGCATGGATCTGGAGGACAAGCCTTTCATCCCGGCCCTGGTGGAGAAAGTGCAGAAGGTGGAACGTGCGACCACCATCGCCGAGGGCGGTGTGAATGTGCATACGGTGGAGCATGTCATTAGCGCTCTGGCTGGCATGGGCGTGGACAATGCCATCATTGAGATGGATGCCAATGAGCCCCCCATCGTGGACGGCAGTTCCCAGCCCTTTGTGGAACTGATCAAAAAAGCAGGCCTTCAGGAGCAGTCAGAGCCGCGCAAGATTTTCGAGATCCGTGAGCCGATTTATCAGGAGACCCGCGATGGAACCATCATCACCATCGTGCCGGACAAAAAGTTCCGCATCAGTTGCACCAACGTGGGGCCGGAAGGGCGCTTCACCCAGTATATCTCCCTGGAGATCAATCCGGAGACGTATGAAAAGGAAATCGCCCCGGCTCGCACCTTTGTTTATTATGAAGACATCGCTCCGCTGATGGAGAAGGGGCTGATCAAGGGTGGGACACTGGAAGCCGCAGTGGTTGTCCGTGGGGAAACGCTGCTGTCGAAGCAGCCCCTGCGTTTCAACAACGAGTTCGTCCGCCACAAGATTCTCGACATCATTGGTGACCTCATGCTTTCGGGCAAACGGATCACCGGTCATGTCATCGCCGTGCGTCCAGGCCACGGCCCCAATACCGAGATGGCTCGTGCCATTGTCTCCCAATACAACGCCATGCGCGCCATGGTGCCGCCGGCGGTGAACATCCCAAGTGGTGAGGCCGTGCTGGACATCAATGAGGTGATGAACATCCTGCCTCATCGCTATCCCTTCCTGCTGGTGGACCGCATCATTGGCTTTGAAGGTGAGACCAAGTGCCGTGGCATCAAGAATGTCACCATCAATGAGCAGTTCTTCCAGGGGCATTTCCCAGGCCACCCGATCATGCCAGGGGTGCTGCAACTCGAGGCGATGGCTCAAGTGGCCAGCATCGTGCTTCTGAGAATGCCAAGCCACCAGGGCAAGATCGGCTACTTCCTAAGCGCCAACAACGTCAAGTGGCGGAAGCCCGTGGTTCCTGGCGACACGCTCATCATTGAGACTGAGATCACGAAGGCCAAGCGCAGCATCGCCCAGGCCATTGGGCGCTGTCTGGTCAATGGCCAGGTCGTCTCCGAAGCCGAACTGATGTTCAACGTGGTTGATCGTTAGTCGGCCCGCCGAGCAGGGCCTTTCCTGCCTTTTTATCCTCCAGTCTGACCCGCTGCTCCATCACTCATGCCCATTCATCCCACTGCCATCATTGATCCTTCTGCAAAAATTGGTGCTGATGTCACGATCGGCCCCTACTGCATCATTGGAGCGGGCGTAGAACTGGGCGATGGCACCACGCTACAGCATCACGTGACCGTCATAGGTCCGACGAAGATCGGGAAAAACAACCGGTTTTATGCCTATGGCTCCATTGGCCAGCAGACGCAGGATTTGAAGTATGCGGCGGAGCCGACGTACCTGGAGATTGGTGACGACAACACCTTCCGCGAGTTTTGTTCTGTGCACCGAGCCACCAGCCCTGGTGATAAAACGGTGATCGGCAGCCACAATAATTTCCTCTCTTATGTGCACATCGCCCACGACTGCATCGTGGGTAACCATGTCATTTTTTCGAACAACGGCACCCTCGCTGGCCATGTGGTGGTGGAGGACCACGTGATTTTAGGAGGGCTCAGCGCCGTGCATCAGTTCTGCCGAATTGGCACCCGCAGCATCATTGGCGGCTGCTCGAAAGTGGTTCAGGATGTGACGCCGTACAGCACTGCCGATGGCAATCCGGCCCGCACTCGCGGGCTAAACATTGTGGGGCTGCAGCGGGCGGGTTTTACCCGTGAGCAGATGCGCGCCATCCGTGCCGCCTTCCGCAAAGTCTATCGCAGCGGCTTGAACAATGCCCAGGCTGTGGAGGAACTGCGCAGCGGCCCGCTGACGACGGAAGCGACCGTTTTCACGGATTTTGTTTCCACCACAAAACGCGGTATCACCCCAGGGAGCAAAGCTGGTGTGGAAGACGGCGAGGATTGATCGCGCCTTCCACTGCAAAGCACATTTAAGCCGTCTTTTCCATCAGGCCATGCTGGATGCAGTATTGCACCAGCTCTGGCAGGGACTTGACCCGCAGCTTTTCCATGAGGCGCACCCGGTAAGTGCTGACGGTCTTGCTGCTGAGGCTGAGATCGGAGGCGATTTCTTTGATGGCATCGCCGTTGATCAGCTTGCGCAGCACCTGAAACTCCCGCTCGGAGAGCGTCGTATGGGGCTGCTCCTGGAAATCGGAACGGACAAAGGCGGCCAGATTTTGGGCCAGATTAGGACTGATGTAATTCTGACCCACCAGGATTTCCTTGATGGCTTTGAGAAACTCACCGGTGCCGGCGCTCTTGCAAACATAGCCTGCAGCTCCAGCCTTGAAAGCCCGGACGCCATAGACGGATTCATCATGTCCGCTGCAAACTAGAACCGCAGGAGCGTGGGGACGTGCTTTCATTTCGGCCAGAAAGTCTAACCCGTTCCGCCCCGGAATGGTCACGTCCAGGATCACCACATCCCATGACTGGGCGGCCATCATATCTTGGGCTTCCTGGTAAGTGCCGGCTTCGCCGAACTCATAACTGCCCAGCGTCATCATCGCGTGCTTGTAGGCGTCGCGCATGAGCTGGTGATCATCAACAATGAGAACTCTCTTCATTAATCTCAAATTTGGCGGAACTTTTTGTGAAATACAGCAATAATTATGGATTCATCAATCAGATTTGCGACTTACTCGTGTCGAAGGGCCTCAACAGGGTTCATCCGGGCTGCCCTACGGGCGGGATAGATGCCAAAAGCAATGCCAGTGAAGACGGAGATCAGGAAGGCCAGGGCAGGGGACCATATTTTGACAACCGTGGTTACACCAGCAAAGTGTTCCACCGCAATCGGGATGGAGACACCAACGATGACGCCGAGCACCCCCCCGGCACCTGAGAGCAGGACGGTTTCAATAAGGAATTGGACAACGATGTCCGCCTGACGTGCGCCCATGGCGCGTCGGATGCCGATCTCGCGGGTGCGCTCCGTAACGCTCGCCAGCATGATGTTCATGATGCCGATGCCACCCACCAGCAGGGAGATGGCAGCGATGCTGCCGAGCACGATGCTGAAGATCTGCTTGGTACGCTCCGCCTGGCGAAGCAATTCGACGGGGACGATGATGCGCCAGTCTTCCTTTTTGTGATTCTTCGTCATGAGATGGCGGATAGCATTGGCCCGGCTTTCCACCTGGTTCACGTCTTCCACGCGTATGATGGCCTCGTGGAACTCGACTTTTTCCGCCTCAAAGCTACCGCTGCGCATGCGAAAGAAGGTCTCGCCATACTGGTCCATCAGCGTGGAAAAGGGAATCATCACCTGGGCGCTGCCCACATTGCTGGTGTTGCTGCCGCTGTCGCCCCCCACGCGCTGTCCCTCATCTTCCATGATGCCCAGAATCTTGTAGTAGTAGCCTTTGACGCGCACGGATTTGCCTGTGGGGGTAGAAAGCGGGAAGAGTTTGGCCGCTGCCGTCTGGTTCAGCACGCAGACGGGCAGTTTTTCATTGAGTTCCAGATCGGTGAAAAAGCGGCCCTGAATCACCGTGCGGTTGCGCATCTGCGGATAAACCGGCAGCACGCCCAGGATCTGGCCGTCCACGCTGCGGTCCAAGTTCCAAATGTTTTCGCTGAGGATGCGACTTGGCACTACGACGCTGACGCCGGGCACTGTCTGGCGGATCTGCTGCATGTCACGGGTGGTGAGGCCGTATTCCAAGACCATGCTGCGCGCCTCAGCGGAGGATCCCTGGCCGTCTGGCGGTTTCACGCTTTCGAGAATGATGTTTTGGCTTCCCAGCCGACGGATCTGCTCCTGCGCCTCATGGCTGGCACCTTCGCCGATGGCCAGCATGGCCACGACTGAAGCCACCCCAAAAATGACCCCCAGGGCGGTTAGAAAGGAGCGTAGCTTGTTGAGCCAAATGCTCTTCATCCCCAGGGAAACGGTGCGCCACAAATGCTGGGGCGAGGCAAAAAGACGGAGGATGGGATGGCGGGCTAACAGAGACATCTATCAAAAAGGGGGGCTTATAGCACGGTGTGAGAGGGCGGGTTCCTTCAAATGTCCAAGGATTAGTGATAAATCCCGTGCCGAGATGAGGGGGATTTTACTGCTTGCGACGAAGAGTCGGCCCCGTTAGAGCCGCTGACGATGCGTGCATTTGCTGCCCTCTCTCTGCTGCTGTTTTTGCCGGGTTGTACGGAGTTGGCCGATCATGGTCCCGCCTCAGCCCGCACCCTGGCACGGATGGAAACGCAGGCTGTGACAAAGGATGTTTTTCTTCGCCGCATGCAGACTGTCGTGCCCCTGCCGACTTCTCCCGTCACGCTTCCATTCAAGCTCGTGGATGGGGTGCCTGTGGCAAAGGCAAGGCTGAACAATCATGGTCCTGTGCCCATGATGCTGGATACCGGGGCCTCTCGCACGATGGTCCAGGCTTCGTTGGTCGTGGAGGCCAAGGTCCCTGTCATGCATGCCTCGGATGCCACCGTGGAATTGCAAGGCATCGTTGGGCGCGAGCAGGGGCGCATCGGCCTGCTGGATCCATTGACGCTGGGTTCCTGGTCGCTGCATGGCTATCCCTGTCTCGTTAGGACTTACGAAAACAGGCTGACGAACCGCCGTGGGGCCAGCCGGTTCCCCGAATGCCTGCTGGGATTCGATGTGGCTCTAAACCGTTGTACTTTCTTGACCCTCGATTACACCTCCAACGAGATCACCTTTAGTTTTCAGGAAAGATTCAGGCCTCAAACAGGCAAAAGGTTGGCGAGCACGCCTTTCCGGCTGAAGCAAGGGGTGCCTGTCATCACCCTGCGCTCCGGTGCTGTGAGATGGGAGGCGATTGTGGATACGGGATCCTTTAACAAGATCGAGATCAGCGAATCACTGGCGGGTCGCCTTGGGGTGCAGCAGCAGGGAGAACAAGTGAAGGGGCTGTATCTCATGGCAGTAGGGGGCACGGTGACGTCTGGCCAGGCTAATTTGCGCACGGTCAAGCTGGCGGATCTGAAGCTGGCAGGGGACCAATATCGGGATGTTCGAGTGGACATCGCCCCCGGGCCGCCAAGGGTGGGCAGCTTTTTCCTGAAGGACTATCGAGTCACCTTCGATATGAGGCGGAAACTTCTCCATCTGGAGTGGTGACAACATTCAGGCTGTCCATCCGTCCCAGAAACCGCTAAAAAATTCATTTCCAGAGTTGCAAAGCCCTTCCGGACTTCTATTCTCCAACCTGCTTGTGAAATTTTTCACAAGCGCATTCACCGAGATTTTATGGGTAATTTCTTTCCGCGTTGGACCAATTGGCTGCCTCTCAAGCTGGCCGTCGGGGTCGCATTCATCGCTTTTGGGGTGAGTGTGGGCGTCGCTTATTATTTCACCCCCAAGTACACACGGGTGGGGTATGAGCCGACACAGCCTGTACCATTCTCCCACAAGATTCACGCAGGCCAGCTCGGCCTGGACTGTCGTTACTGCCACTCCTTCGTGGAGAATTCCAGTCACGCCAACGTGCCGACCAACCAGACCTGCTTCAATTGCCACGGCCCAGGCAAAGGCAACGTTAAGTCTGCCAGTCCGAAGCTGGAACTTGTTGTCAAGGCTCATGAAACCAAGCAGCCCATCCCATGGGTTAAGGTACACAAGGCCCCTGACTACGTTTATTTCAATCACAGTGCTCACTTGAATCGCGGCATCTCCTGCCAGTCCTGCCACGGACAGGTCAATGAGATGGAAGTCGTGAAGCATGCTGAGCCTCAGTCCATGGGTTGGTGCCTTGATTGCCATCGCAACCCGGAGCAAAAGCTCCGTCCGCTGGATCAGATAACGAATCTGAACTATAAGCCTGAGCAGCTCGACCGTGCCGCTTTCTACCAGAGTCTCATCGCCAAAGGTGTGAAGACGGGTGAGATTGCTGAAACCATCCAGGAGGGCGGCAAAGCTGCCTCGATTGAAGAGCTTGTCTCTCTGGCCTCCGTCACTTTCGGCAAGCAGGTGACCCAGCTCGAAGTGGGCAGCCAGCTCAAGAAGCACTGGCAGGTGCAACCACCTGAAAACTGCACATCCTGCCACCGCTAACCCTGCGCCCCCTTTTTATCGCCCCTCATGAAACGCATCTGGAATCACCCCGAAGAGCCTCAGACCGGCAAGCGCTACTGGCGCAGCACTGGCGAACTGGAGCAGCGCTCGGAGTTTCTGAACAAACTCGGTGTCGAGTTCCCCGCCGGTGACACCCTGAACGAGGAAGAGCGCGAGACCTCTCGCCGTGATTTCCTCAAGCTCATGGGTGCTTCCACAGCGATGATGGGCCTGGCCTCCTGCCGCCGTCCGCTGACGAACATCCTTCCTTACACGGACCACGTGGAGTGGGTTGTTCCTGGCAAACCTCTTCTTTACGCGACGGTCAAGCCAACCGCGACGGGCGCCATCCCGATGGTGGCCATCACTCATGAAGGCCGCCCAACGCACCTTCAGGGCAATCCTCTTCACCCCCTCGGTGGTGGTTTGGACAGCTTCGCCCAGGCCTCCATCCTGGACGTGTATGATCCAGAGCGTTCCCAGGCCCCTCTTGCCGCCGGCAAAAAGACCTCTTGGGATTCTGCCAATAAGATTCTGACAGCGGCTATCGAAGCCTCCAAAAAAACCGCAGGTGCCGATCTGGCCCTCGTTGTCGGTAGCACTACCTCACCGACCACCCATCGCCTCCTGGGCGAAATCAAGGCCGCCCTGCCTCAGGTCAAACTCATTGGTTACGAGGCCCTCGGCACCGAAGCTCAGTTCCAGTCCAACAAGGACGTGCTGGGTGCGGGTGTGAAGACCTTTGTTCGCTTCAGCAAGGCGCTGCGCATTCTCTCCCTTGATTGCGATTTCCTCGGGCTCGACCCTGTTGCAGGCGAGCCGATCAAGCAGTTCACCAAGCAGCGTTCCAAAGACGCTCCTGGCGGTGACATGAACCGTCTCTACACGCTGGAAAACCGTTACACCGTCACGGGTGGTATGGCCGACCATCGCAAGCCTCTGGCAGCAAGCCTCATCCCCGTCGCCGCAGCGGTCATCGCTTCGGAATTGGGTGAAGCCTCCGCCAAAGCTCTGGCAGACACCGCTTCCGAAGAGCTCAAGAAGTGGCTGGCTCCCGCCATCGCTGACTTGTTGGATAACAAAGGCAAGTCCGTTGTCCTCGCTGGTTCCCGCTACGGCGCTGAAGTGCACGCTCTCGTCGCTGCCATCAACAACGCCCTCGGTGCCTACGGTGAAACCGTTGGCTTGCTACAGTCCACCGGCGAAGCTGAATTCGGCACTCTGACTGATCTCACCACGGCTCTGGCCGCTGGCACTGTGAAGACCGTGATCTCCCTCACGCCTTCCAACCTCCTGTTTGATGCTCCAGACGCCGTCGCTCTGGCCACGACGATCAAGGACAAGGCTGTTCAGTTGATCCATCTCGGTCACTTGGCAGATCTCACGGCATCAAAAGCTGCCCTGCACATTCCTTCGGCGCATTATCTGGAATCTTGGAGCGACGTCCGCGCCGCGGATGGCACCTATTCTATCGTTCAGCCGCTAATCCTGCCTCTCTACGACGGCGTCAGCGAAACCGAACTTCTTCTCGCCATCCTGGGCCGCAAGAAAATCGGTCCTGCCGAAGCTGTGAAGGCTGAAGCGGGTGCTCCAGCGCCCGAAGATCCGGCCTACCAGGCCGTGCGTGACACTTTCGCAGCCGTCGTCGGCAGCCTGGATGAAGTGAAGTGGAACCTGACCCTGCGTGATGGTTTCCTCAAAGGCTCTTCCTATGTGAAAGCGACGGGCGTGGTTAATACCACCGCCATCGGCACCCTGGTGGCTGCTGCCAAGGCTGCTCCCGTTGCCCCGACGGTCGAGTCCCTCGAAGTCGTCCTCACTCCTGACTCAGGCGTCTATGATGGTCGTTACGTCAACAATGCTTGGTTGCAGGAAGCTCCAGACCCCATCACCAAGCTCACTTGGGACAATGCCGCCTGGATCGGTGCCGCCACCTTCCGCGCGTTGGGTCTCAAGGAAGGACAGAAGGTTCAGATCACCATCGGTGACACGGTCCTGAAGATCGCCGCCATCGAAGCTCCCGGCCACGTCTCGAATTCCATCACAATCCCCGTCGGTTACGGCCAGGAAAACCTCGGTTTCATCGGCTCCGGTGACTTTGACAAGCGCAAGGGTTTTGTCCGTGGTTTCAATGCCTACCCGCTTCGCAAGAAGCTGGGCGATTACGTCTTCACGGGCGCTAAGATCGAGAAGCTCGAAGAATACTATGAGCTGGCAGTGACGCAGGAGCACAACACGATGGAAGGCCGTGCGCTTTATCGTGAAGGCACCCTCGATACCTTTGCCAAAAAGCCCGACTTCGCCCAGACCACGGGCATGGACGGCCACATCCCGCAGAACATCTCCTTCTACAAAGGCCAGGTGGGCGTGCGCAGCGAGACGAATCCCGAAGGTTTTGACTACGAGAAGCAGCACCAGTGGGGCATGACGATTGACCTCAGCAAGTGCTTGGGTTGCAACGCTTGTAACATTGCTTGTACCTCCGAAAACAACATCGCGGTTGTTGGTAAAGATCAGGTCCGCAAAGGCCGTCTCATGCAGTGGATCCGTATGGACCGCTACTTCGCCAGCGCCACCTGGGGTGAAAACAACGCGAAGTCGGATGACGTCAACGTCGAGCCTACCGTCGAGCAGCTTGAAAATGCTGAGATGGTGCAGCAGCCCGTCGCCTGCCAGCAGTGCGAATCCGCTCCTTGTGAAACCGTCTGCCCGGTGAATGCCACGGTGCATACCACGGATGGTCTGAACGCCATGGCCTATAACCGTTGCATCGGCACCCGTTATTGCGCCAACAACTGCCCTTACACAGCGCGTCGTTTCAACTGGTTCGACTACAACAAGCGTCCTCTGGATGAGCTTTACTGGGGTCCGCTTTCCACCGCTGAGAAGACTGGCGTGCGTGAGTCCGTGCAGCTTCAGAAGAATCCAAACGTCACCGTCCGTATGCGCGGTGTCATCGAGAAGTGCACTTACTGCGTCCAGCGCCTGGAAGCAGCCAAGATTCAGCAGAAGCAGAAGCAGCGTGATTCGAAGAACTTCCGTATCCCGACGGATTCCGTCAAGGTGGCCTGTCAGGCTGCCTGCTCCACGGATGCCATCGTCTTCGGTGACCTTGCCGATCCAAAGTCTGCGGTCGTGAAGTCGAAGGCTTCTCCTCGCAACTATCAGCTTCTCAAATACATCGGTACCCAGCCTCGCACGAGCTACCTGGCCCGTCTGCGCAATCCTAACAAAAACATGCCAGGCTGGAAAGACATTGCCGCCTGGAGCGCCCACCAAATCTAAGCCGGAACCATGGAAGCCACCGCTACCACTCACTCAACGGAAGCCCACACTGGCCCCGCTCGCATCCTGGATCGCGAGCCCCTGGTGCTGAACAACCGTTCCTACTCCTGGATCACCAACCGCATCTGCGGGATCGTGGAAAACAAGCAGCCCATGCTTTGGTGGGTGCTGTTTGTGCCCTCCGTCCTGCTGACGTTGCTCACCGTGTTCTGCTTCACTTACCTCATCTCCACCGGCGTCGGTGTTTGGGGTCAGAAGCAGCCCGTCGCCTGGGCCTGGGACATCACGAACTTCGTGTTCTGGATCGGTATCGGCCACGCCGGTACCCTCATCTCCGCCATTCTTTTCCTGACTCGTCAGAAGTGGCGTACGTCGGTGAACCGTGCTGCTGAGGCCATGACCATCTTTGCCGTGATGTGCGCCGGTTTGTTCCCGGCCTTCCACGTCGGTCGTGTCTGGATGGTGTGGTTCCTCGCTCCGATCCCGAACGCCAACGCGGTCTGGCAGAACTTTAAGTCGCCGCTCCTTTGGGACGTGTTCGCCGTGTCCACCTACTTCACGGTGTCCGCCGTGTTCTGGTTTCTCGGTCTGGTGCCTGACTTGGCCACCCTGCGTGACCGCTGCAAACCCGGCCTGCGCAAGACCCTCTACGGCATCTTCTCCCTCGGCTGGCGCGGTGCCAACCGTCACTGGAGCCACTACGAAACGGCCTACATGTTGTTGGCGGCTCTCTCCACCCCGCTGGTGCTTTCCGTGCACTCCGTGGTGTCCTTCGACTTCGCCACCTCCATCGTTCCTGGTTGGCACACCACCATCTTCCCGCCTTACTTCGTGGCTGGCGCTATCTTCGGCGGTTTCGCCATGGTGCTCACGCTTATGATCCCGGTCTCGAAGATCTATGGCCTGGGCGACCTCATTACGCCCAAGCACATTGATAACATGGCCAAGATCATCCTGCTCACAGGAACGATCGTCGGTTACGCCTACTGCATGGAGTTCTTCATCGCTTACTACGGTGCGAACAAGTATGAGCTTCAGACCTTCCAGCTTCGCGGTCTTTACGGTCCTTCCACCTGGGCTTACTACTTCATGTTCGGGTTCAACGTGTTTGCCCCGCAGCTTTTCTGGTATCGCCCCTTCCGCCACAATCTGTGGGTCGTCATGTTCGTCTGTATGTGCGTGAACGCTGGCATGTGGTTCGAGCGTTACGTGATCATCGCCACCACGCTGGAGCGCCATCTCACCCCAGGTTCCTGGCGTGTGTATGAGGCCACTTGGGTGGATAAATACACCTTCCTCGGCACCTTCGGCCTGTTCATGATGTTGTTCCTGCTGTTCCTGCGCTTCCTACCAGTCATCGCCATCGGTGAAGTGAAGGGCGTGCTGCCTCAGTCCAATCCTCATGCGAGCGATCACGACGAGAAGGGCATTCAGGAGGAGGACCTCATGAACTACTCCGACCGCCACGTGGCTAAGACCGTCGCCTGATGCGGATTTCAAATTTTACCTTTTAAAATCCATCGTGAGCACCACCCTCAAAAGAGTACACGGCTTCCTCGCTGAATTCGACAGCGTTCAGGATCTCTATCATGCCGCCGAGCATGTCCGCGATGCTGGTTACCAGCGCTGGGATGTGCATACGCCCTTCCCGATTCACGGCATGGATGCCGCCATGGGCGTGAAGCGTTCCAAGCTGCCCTATTTCGTCTTCTTCGGCGGTCTGACCGGCACCTGCGTGGCCTTCACCCTGCAGACGCTGACCCAGACCACCTTCTGGTCGGACATCGGTCTCGGTTTCCTTCAGACTCTGGCTGAAACCTACCCCACGGTGGTGCAGGCCAAGCCGACTCACATCTGGACGCTGCCAGCGTTCTTCCCCGTGATGTTCGAGCTGACGATTCTGTTCTCCGCCTTCACCGTGCTGTTCGGCCTGCTCTCCATGATCGGCCTGCCACGTCTGAACCATCCTCTGTTCGTCTCTAAGCGTTTCGCCAAGTTCTCCGATGACGGCTTCTTTGTCTGCATCGAAGCCCGCGATCCGAAGTTCTCCCAGGAAGGCACGAAGTCTTTCCTCGAGAAGCTCGGTGGCAAGAACATCGAACTGATCGAAGACGACATTTAGTCGCGATTATTGTTTGGATCTCCATTCCTAACAGCCCATCGAAAGATGGGCTGTTTTGTTTTCTTCGAGTCTTCTAGGAGAACGGTGACCGTTAGCAACGGACGAGCCCTGCTGGCCGGCTCAGTTTGAGCCGCGTAGTTTTTTCACTTCGTCGGCCAGGATCTCCAAGCCTTCTTGGACGATGTGGGCTGGCTGGCTGTAGGTGAGTCGCAGGCATTCGTGGGGATGCTTCCATTCACCCTCCAAGCCAAAGGCAAAGTAGTGGCCGGGAATGACGAGCACCTTGCGGGCTTTGAGTCGGCGATAGAGTTCGGCAGCCGTGATGGGCAGATCCTTGAGCCAGAGCCAAAGAAAGAAGGCGCCCTCCTGCGCGTGCAGGGCCCAGGGGACGGAATCTCCCAGGGCGTGGGTCAGGGCGGCTTTGGCAAAGTCGGACCGTTCCTTGTAAAAGGGGCGGATGGTTTCGCGGCCCAAACGCAGCAAGGTGTCGTCCTTCAGCAACGGCCCGAGCAGAGCTTGACCGACATTGCCATTCGCCAGGGAGACGATGGCGTTCATGTTGGACAGGGCTTTAACGATGGCGGGATCGGCGACCACCACAGAGGTGCGCACGCCGGGCAGGCCGACTTTGGATAGGCTGATGCTGAAGATCATCCCTGGCTCCCACTTCGGCCGGAAGCTGCCATGGATCACATCTGGGAAGGGGTGGCCGTAGGCGTTGTCGATCATCAGGGGGATGCCATGATGCCGGGCGAGTTCACGCAATTGGTTAAACTCGGCCTCTGTTAGGACATTGCCTGTTGGATTCGTCGGGCAGGAGACGCACATGGCGGCGATATCCGGCGTGATTTTGAGCTGCTCAAAATCCACGTGGTATTTGAACTCACGCTCTCCCTGTGGGGTGATGATGGGACGGCAGGCGGTGAACTGGCCTTCGGTCAGGGCCTGGTTGGCGTAGCCGATGTAGTCTGGAAGCAGGGGGAACAGGATGCGTTTTTTCCCCGTGGGGGTGTCACCGGCCAAGAGATTGAAGAGCAGAAAAAAGGCGCTCTGGCTGCTGGGCATGACAGCGATGTTTTCGCTGGTCACGTCCCAGCCGCACTCGCGTTTTAGAAAGGTGGCAAAGGCCTCACGAAAGACGGGATTGCCACCTGGAGGATCATAATTCAACAGGGTGCGGTCCAGGCTGCCATCCTCCAACATGGTCTGCATCTGCCTGCGCCACAAGGCCTGCACCTCGGGTATGGCGGCAGGCTGGCCCCCGCCCAGCATGCGCATGTCTGGAGTGATGGAGAGGGCCTCGCCTAGGTCATCCATCAGTTCTTGAATGCCACAGGGGCCTGAAAGCCGCTGACCGATGGTGGAGAAGGTGGACATGGGAAGGGTAGGGCGGTTGGCGGGGTAAAGTCGCTGAGGCTGAAGTAGCTCACCACAGCATCGTGCTTTCGTCACCCGTTGATTCGCCCTTTCTTCACTCCACGTGGGTGCTGATCCATCCACGCAAATCAAAGTCATCCGCCACTTTTTCCAACTGCCAGCGACCGTCTGCATTGAGCCGAAAGGTGCCGATCCATTTCTGATGCCAGGATTCAGGCTCGATCATGCTGAGGTGGTGTTTTCCTTCCACAGCGTAAAGATGGTAAACCTCGCCAATCACCGGCTCGAAACCAAAATGGGCCTCGTAGATGAGCTTGTTCCAATTGAAGGAATCAATGACCTGAAGATATTTTTCGCGCAGTTCGATGAGTTCCTGCTGTAGCTCGCGCTCAACCCGGGAGACGCCCCGGCTTTTGAAATTGGTGAGGTCCTGCGGGATGATTTTTGCGCCCAGCCTTGAGGTGGGGTAATGCAGGAAATTTCCGCGTGGGGTGGTTTGCGCGAGGTCGGTTTCGATTGGGTCGTGAGCCATGGAGTCGGGAGTGGAGTCCTTGCATTACGCCAGCCGGAGCGGTGCGGTTTGGATTGAAAAGGCCCGCAGAGTCCGTTAGCGTCATTCTTATGCGTTTCCGCCACGGTTTCTTTCTTTGTCTTGCCGTCTCCTTGAGTGCCTGTGTCAACAGCGTGCCCACGGCGGAAAAGCTGGATGAGCTGGAGCACAAGGTCCGCGCCGAATACCGGCAGGAGTACGTACTGCTGGAAGATCAGCGGCGCAGCGGCGCACTGGATGCTGAAGGCTACAAGCTGGCCAAAGACCAACTGGACCAGCGGGTGCAAAACCGGGTGGATACCATGGCCTGGAGCCGCCATGCCCTGGTGCAGAGCGACATGAAGGCGAATGCCATCCCCACCCCGGACAAGCCCCAGCTCAATTTGCCCCCAGGAGTCGGCACGTTGCAGGGATCCGTCTATAACTCGACCCGTCAGAATGGTCTGGGCAGCCAGGTCATGGGCACGATGATGCAGGAAATGGGCGGCACCACCATCAATGGCCGTCGTCCAGGAACGGTGTATGACGACCAGTAATGGCCTGCCATGACGGATGACCGGCTCGATACCCTGGCTGCGGCAGTCGTGCGGCAGACCATGCGCAGCCTGCCTGAAAGCATTCGTGAGGCCGCCAAGGGCTGTGTGATTGAGCCTGTTTTCATGGCGGACTGCCTTGCTGCCGGGGAGGCCATCGAGGATGATCTGCTGGGCCTTTTTGAGGGAAACTCGCTGGCGGATCCTGAGCCGGAGTTTCCCGGGCATCTGCCGCGAATCCGGCTTTTTCTCGACAATCTTTGGGACTACGCAGAAGGCAAACCGGAAACATACCGGGACGAGGTGCGCGTGACCTTGCTGCATGAGCTGGGGCATTACCTGGGCTTTGATGAAGAGCAGGTTGCGGATCTGGGGCTGGCCTGAAGTCATGGCGGAACGCAATCCGTGTTCGACTTTTCCCAGAAGTCAGTATCTTCGCCACCCCATGTTTCGCGCTGCTCTTACCGATCGTCTCCAGGCCGCTTTCACCACCGCTGGCATTGTTTTGCCAGAGGGTTTCCCTGTCTCGGTGGAACTCGCCTCAGACACCCGATTTGGCGATTACCAGAGCAATGCGGCCATGACGCTGGCCAAGCAACTGAAGACCAATCCGCGTGCCCTCGCGGAGCAGATCAAGGCTTCCTTCTCAGCCGATGAACTGTGCAGTGAGGTGAGCATTGCCGGACCTGGTTTCCTGAATTTCCGCATCAGTCCTGCCGCGCTTTCGGCCAAGGTACAGGCCATCACCACCGGTACGTCCTGTGACGTGGTGCAGGTGGCACAGCCCAAGACCATCGTCATTGATTTCAGTGCGCCTAACATCGCCAAGCCTATGCATGTGGGGCACATCCGCAGTACCTTCATTGGCGACTGTCTGGCCCGTGTGAGTCGGTTTGTTGGCCACAAGGTCATCACAGACAATCACGTGGGCGACTGGGGCACCCAGTTCGGCATGATCATTCATGGCTGGAAGACCCAGCTCGACCATGAGGCGCTGAAAAAGCACCCCATTCAGGAACTGGTGCGCACCTACAAACTCATCAATGCCGAGGCCAAAGCGGATGAAACCGTGCTGACCCTCTGCAAGACCGAGCTGGTGAAATTGCAGCAGGGCGACGAGGAAAACCTCGCCATCTGGAAGGAATGCGTGCGGCTTACCCTCGTGCAATTGGAAGAGGTGTATGGCACCTTGGACATCGAGTTTGACCATTACCTGGGCGAAAGTTTCTACAACGAGGCGCTGGGACCCTTGGTGACGGATCTGCTCTCTCGCGGCATCGCCGTTTTGAGCGAAGGCGCGGCGGTGATCTTTAGCGAAGGCACGGCGGCCGTGGAGGATGATCCCTTCATGACGCGTGACCGCGAGACGAAGGAGTGGGTGCAGCTTCCGTTGATCATTCAAAAGTCCGATGGCGGTTTCCTCTATGGCACCACCGACCTCGCGACCATCAACTACCGCGTCCAGGAGTGGCAGGCGGATGAAATCTGGTACGTCGTGGGTGCTCCGCAGCAGCTTCACTTCCGTCAAGTCTTCGCCGCCGCCAAACGCATGGGCCACAGCACCGGCATGATGCACATCGCCTTTGGCAGCATCCTGGGGCCGGATGGCAAGATGTTCAAAACCCGTAGTGGTGAAACCGTGGGCCTCCTCGAAGTCATCGAGGAAGCGATTGAGCGTGCCCGCGCGGCGGCTGAAGAGAAAGATCAAGGCCTCTCCGATGCGGAGAAGGACGAGATCGCCCGCATCATCGGCAGTGGCTCCGTGAAGTATGCCGAGCTGAGCCAGAATCGTCTCACCGATTATAAATTTAGCTGGGATAAGATGCTGTCCTTGCAGGGCAATACCGCGCCTTACCTCATCAATGCGTATGTGCGCACGCGCGCCATCTTCCGCAAGCTGGAGGGCAGCGAGGTCACGCTGACACCTGAGATCGCGCTCACCGAGCCTGCCGAAATCGCCCTGGCGATGAAGCTGGCCCAGTTCGCTGAGGCGACCCATGACGTGCTGGTGGATCACCGCCCGAACACGCTGGCTAACTACTTGTATGAACTGGCCAATACGTACCACAGCTTTTACGAAGCCTGTCACGTGCTGAACAGCGCGGGCGTCGTTCGCAATACCCGTCTCACTTTGTGTGAGGCGACGAGTCGGGTGCTGAAGACCGGGCTCGGTTTGCTGGGCATCCAGACGACGGAGCGGATGTAAAGTGGTGCGGGCACTCCTGCCTGCAATTCTTCGAACCTTGATGGCTCTAGCGGTTTTGGCCTTCGGTTATGCAGGCAGGAGTGCCTGCATAACTTAAGCCCCGTGCTTTTTGATCACTTGGATGAACTCGGGCAGGTAGGTGTGGGCTTTCTTGTCACCGACGCCGCGGATCTTTAATCCGGCCTCCACGGACGTGGGTTTGAGGCGGGTGAGGAACTCCAGGGTTTGATTGCTGAAGATGAGGTAGGCGGGCACGCCCTCGGCCATGGCCAGGACGTTGCGGTGGCGTTTCAGCTTTTCAAAAAGAGCATCGTCAAAACCGAGTTCGCGGGTGGAGATCTCGGCAGGGGTCAGTTTCGCCCCGGGCTTCAGCGGTTGCTCCACCTTGGGCTCTGTGTTGGGCCACATCATGCGCACGTTGGCCCCCTTTTTCATCACGTCTGCACCTTTGGCGGTGAGGGTGACGAGGGGGTATTCTCCCGTGGTGGTTTCGATGAGGCCCTGCTTTTCCATTTCGGCAAACAGCGGGTGCAGGGCATTGGAACCCACGGCCTTCAGTAGGCCGTAGGTGGTCAGTTGATCCAGACCCGCATCCACGATTTCCTTCGACTTGCTGCCCACCAGCATCTGGATGATGCGGCCTTTGCCATAGCGACCTTCCCAGGTGCCATCCGTCAGGCGGGTGGACATGCGAGCGATGCCGCTGAGGGCCTGGCGCAGCATCATCACCTCGGCCGCGTTGCCATCGCGGGGCACCTGCACGCCGCTGCGGCGGCAGATGTCGCAGGTGCCGCAGGGCTGGCTTTCCGTCTCGCCAAAATAGGCCAGGATTTGCTCCTGACGGCAGCGCTGCTCATCGTAGCAGAGGTCCACCATGGACTTCAGCTTGGAGCGGTCTCGGCGTTCCTTTTCGCGCAGCGCGTCCACGTCGAATTTCAGGCTTCGCGTCATCACCTCGGGCTGTAGCAGGCGGGTGCCACGGATGCGTTTGCCGGGGATGTCGAATCGTTCGATGTAGCCCGCGCGACCCAGATGACTGAGGGCCGAGCCAACGGCCATGCCGTTCTTCACGCCGGCGCGGTCCGTGATGTCGTCAATGCTCAGTTCCACTTCATGCTGTTGGTTAGACGCATTCAGCAGAGCTTGATAGACGCTTTGCAAGGTCTCCAGGCTGGGGTTGTTCCCCTCGATGAAAAAGTCCTGGGTTTTGGTATCGGCAAAGTTGAAAAAAAGCTCGCAGTGAGAAGGCTCACCGTCACGTCCGGCGCGGCCTGCTTCTTGGTAGTAGGCCTCCACACTGCCGGGGATGTCGTAGTGGACGACGAAGCGCACGTCGGAACGGTCAATGCCCATGCCAAAGGCATTCGTGGCCACGGCGACATCGTGCTTTTTGGAGATGAACTTGTTTTGCCGATCCTCGCGCTCCTTGTCGTCTAGACCGCCGTGGTACTGGATGGCGCGGATGCCGAACTCGCGCAGGGCATCGCCCACTTCTTCCACCCGCTTGCGTGTGGAGCAGTAAATGATGCCCGTCTTGTAGTCCTGGATGATCTTTTTCAGCCGCGTGTATTTGTCATCGCCCTTCTTCGTGTGGGTGACGTTGAGGCTGAGATTAGGTCGTTCAAAGCCACGGATGGTGATGAAGGGATCTCGCAGGTCCAGCACGCGGCGGATGTCCTCGCGCACTTCCGGGGTAGCGGTGGCGGTGAGGGCCACCACCTGCGGGCGGCCCAGGGCCTCCAGCGCTTCGCCTAACCGAAAGTAATCCGGCCGGAAATCATGACCCCATTGCGAGAGGCAGTGCGCCTCATCTACAGCGAAGAGGGCGATCTCCACCTGACGCATGGTATTCAGAAACATCCGGCTGCGGAAGCGCTCCGGTGCCACATAGACCAGGCGATATTCCCCCCGACGAAGGGCCGCGATGCGTTCCTGCTGCTCGCTCGGTGAAAGGGTGCTATTGATGACGGTGGCGGCAATGCCACGCCGCTCAAGGGCATCCACCTGATCCTTCATCAGAGCGATGAGTGGGCTGACCACGATGGTGACGCCCTCCATGACCATGGCGGGGAGTTGATAGCAGAGGGACTTGCCGCCGCCTGTGGGCATGATGACCATCGTGTCCCGCCCACTCAGGATATTCGCCATCACCGTTTCCTGGCCGTCGAGGAACTCACGAAAGCCAAAATACTTCCGCAAAGCCTCGCGGGCATCGTGAATGGGGGTGGATGTGGCGATGGAGTCGGTTTCGGTCACTGGGCACTCACTCCCTTGCAAGGGACGGCGGCTTTGTCCATCGGATCGCGTAAATTTAACAACGAGAAGTCTCTCGCCCGCACGTACTTATGAGTGTCACTGGGTCGCGTTTGGCTCGGTGTTTTAATCGTTCAGTCAACTAGCGCTTCATCCCATGAAAACTCTGTTCTCCGTCCTCGCTCTCAGTGCGATCGCCAGCTTTGCCTCGGCCGCCCCAGTCAATACCGAATGTCCTGTGAAAGAAGGCAAGCCAGTGAAGGCCACCCTCACCACCACCCACAAGGGCAAGGAAATCGGCTTTTGCTGCAAGGGCTGCAAAGAAAAATTCGAGGCCGATCCAGCCAAATACGAAAAGGCCATCAAGTAAGCCTGACCCCTCAGGTTTTCCCCAAGCGGTGTCTGGAAACAGGCACCGCCTTTTTGTGGGCTCGACACTCAACCCTTTTTTGCCCACCTTGGCTGCCTGCTTATGAAATTGCTGCCTTCGTTGCTTTGCCTTCTTCTGTCTCTTTCGCTCGTCGCGCCTGCCGAGATCCCTGTGAAATCGGCCCCTATCCAGGCCGCCTTGCAGCCCTTCATGGATCAATCGCAGCTCTCCGGGGCGGTGACGCTGGTAGCGCAGGACGGGAAGATCCTCAGCTTTGAGGCCACCGGTTTGCAGGACCTGGAAAGCCGCACGCCGATGGCGAAAGACAGCCTGTTTTGGATCGCCTCCATGACGAAACCGATCACGGCCATGGCGGTGATGATGCTGCAGGAAGAGGGGAAACTGAACATCGAAGATCCGGTGATGAAGCATCTGCCCGAGTTTAAAGGACAGATGCTACTGAAGGAAAAGACCGAATCACAAACCGTGCTGGTAAAGCCCGCGCGCCCTATCACGATCAAGGACTTGCTCACCCACACCAGTGGTCTGGTGGGCAGCTCGCCTTTGGACAAGGATGCCATTGATGTGCTGAGCCTCAAAGAATCCGTGATCACCTATGCCCTGAGCCCGTTGCAGTTCGAGCCCGGCAGCAAATGGTCCTACTGCAATCCCGGCATCAATACCGTGGGTCGCATCATTGAGGTGGTGAGTGGAGACGAGTACGCGAAGTTTTTGGACAAGCGTTTGTTCAAACCTCTGGGCATGAAAAGCACCACCTTTTGGCCCAAGGAAAAAGAGATGGCTAAACTGGCCACCTCTTACAAACCCACCGCCGATGGCAAAGGCCTGGAAGTGGCGACGATCAAATACCTGACACCGCCTTTTTCTGATCATCGGCGCACGCCCCTGGCCGCAGGCGGTCTGTTTTCCACGGCAGAGGATCTGTATCGGCTTTATTCCATGCTGCTGAATGGCGGTGAGTCTAACGGCAAGCGTTACCTTTCTGAGGCGACGCTGAGACTCATGACTCAAAACCACACGGGTGATCTCAAGGCTGGTTTTACCGATGGCATGGGCATGGGGCTCGGTTTCCAAGTGGTGGTGAAGCCTGTGGAAGTCACCGTCATGCTGAGCCCCGGCACGTATGGTCACGGTGGTGCCCATGGCACCCAGGGCTGGATTGACCCCGTGAAAAAGACCGTTCACATCCTCCTCATCCAACGCGCTGGCCTCGCTAATGGCGATGCTTCCCCCATGCGCAAAGCCTTTCAAGAAGCAGCGACCGGGCTGCTCAAGTGAGACTTCCATGAAAAAGCCCATCCTGTTTTTAGGATGGGCTTTTTCTTGATTTATAACTCTTTACCCTCGAGTCACTTTTTTAAACTCGCGGGTTAGGGTGGTCAGCGAGTCTTCCACGCCCATGCGCTCCAGGCTGCTAGCACCCACGAAGCCGTCGGCACTGGTTTTGCTGAGGATGAATTCGACGTCCTTGGGCGTGTTGATTGGGCCGCCGTGGGTGAGGGTGAAAACATTCGGGTTCACGCTCTTCGCGGCATCAATGATGTCTTGAGTCACCTTGACGGTGTGGTCCCAACTCACCACCGCATTGGTCACGCCGATACTGCCACCGACGGTGGTGCCCACGTGAGCGATGATGGCATCGGCTCCGTTCTTGGCCATCTCGATGGCTTCTTCCGGTGTGGCCACATAGACGATGCTGAAGAGGTCCATGCGCGTGGCCAGACCCACCATTTCAAATTCCTTCTGCACGCTCATCCCGGTCTCCTCCAGGACGCCCCGGAAGTGGCCATCCACAATGGTGTGGGTGGGGAAGTTATTGACGCCGGAAAAGCCCATCTCCTTCACGCGGCCTAACCAATGCCACATGCGGCGGCGTGGGTCTGTGGCATGCACGCCGCAGATGACAGGGATCTCTTTGACCACGGGCAGCACTTCGTATTCGCCTATTTCCATGGCGATGGCATTGGCATCTCCATAAGCCATGAGGCCGCAGGTGCTGCCGTGACCCATCATGCGGAAGCGGCCGCTGTTGTAGATGATGATGAGGTCCGCGCCGCCTTTTTCGATGAACTTGGCGCTGATGCCCGTGCCAGCACCGGCAGCGATGATGGGCTCACCTTTAGCCAGCGTCGCCTTGAGACGATCCACGACTTCTTGCTTGGTGTAGGGATTTCCGGTTCCGGTCCAGGGATTAGGCATAAAGTAAAGTTGGCGGTTGTTTGCGATAGCTGGCTGTGGATTGCCGTTGTTTGAAGAACCACCGCAAACGTGCGAAGCACAAGCCACGGTAAACAACTGCAAACCTCCCGCAATGCACGCAGCTTCTTCCATCCTCGAACTATCCGAAACGCACACCCACGGGGCCGACACGGAATTTCGCGTGGTGCGGGCCACGGAGGCGGATAACCGCGCTTGGCTGCGCGGAGCCCCGGTGTGCGGTACATTGAAGACGCATCGCATCTCTCATGCGGGAGTCATGACGGCCAGGGCCCCCTACCGCATCGTGCGCATGCACCAGGGTGGGCTGTATTTTCTGGCCTGTGTGGCGGGGGAAGGGCGTGTGCTGGTGGATGGCCGCTGGCAGAAATGCAGCGCGGGCATGGCCGTGGCGCTGCCGCCATTCATGGTGAACGCCTTTGAGGCCGTGAAGGGAAAAGACTGGCGCTGCTGCTGGGTGCGGTATGAGCAGCAGCCCGAGCAAAAACCCATCCTCAGCAGCAGCTCCCCGCAGATGGCCGCCTTTCATGGCCAGGCGCTGTGGAGTGCCATCGAGGGTTTGATTGATGAAAGCGGTCACGATCCTAAACCTGCGGCCATGTTTCATTGGGTGGAGCTCATTCAAAGTTATGTCGAGCGCTTTGCCCAGCCCTGGCAGCAGGATGATCGCCTCTGGCGCGTGTGGGAACTGGTGGCCGCCGATGTGGGGCGTGACTGGACGCTGGATGAACTGGCGCATCAGGCCCATGTGAGTGCTGAGCACCTGCGCCGTCTCTGCCGCCGCGCCCTGGGGCGTACGCCCATGCATCACGTCACTTGGCTGCGCATGCGCAAGGCGTGCGAGCTGCTTTCCACCACGAACCTGAAGGTGGAAACCGTGGCTCACACTGTGGGTTACCAAAACCCCTTTGTCTTCAGCAACACCTTCAAAAAATGGATCGGCTGGCGGCCCAGCGAACATCGGTCCAAGATGGCGATGTGATTGCGCCTTCTCATTAATGCAATTTTCGTTAGGCAGCAGCGGTCGGCGCAGTTTCCTCAGTCACCACAGTTTCCTTTTTCCCGAGGAACCTTCCCAAGATCATGCCTACGGCAATCAAGGCGGTGGGCAGGGCAGGTGGGCACCACAGGAGGTTCGACTGAAAGCACAGGTAACTCACCACCAGTGCCGCAAAGATGAGGCCCAGTCCCGCCCGGAAGGCGCGCACTCGCCGCACCCGCAGCACGATCCACAGGGCCGCAACCCCCGCGATGCCCCAGGCGATCCACTGTTCCATCTCCGTCAGCACCCGCAGCCGTGGCAGGGCCAGCAGGCGATTCAGCGCACGTGCATACAGAGTCGGCAGGGAAGGGGGCGCACCCGGTACCTCGGCCTGGGTGGTGCCCACCACCAGGATGCGGGCCTTTTCCAGCGCCGCTTTTTCTTCTTCCGGCAGCACATCCACCAGATTGCCCGCCATCAGATGCAGCGCATTCACCGTCGGCACCGTGGCCTCCTCCGGCACGGTAAATTCGCCACTGATTTCCAGGGGCACGTATTGCCCGCCTTGCAGGTAAGCCCCCGCCCCTGGGCCTAGGCGCAGACGATGCCCACCCGAGTAAGGACTGCGGCTGTGGCGGGCCAGCGCCGCTGCCAGCACCGTGGGAATGAAACGATCCTGATCCCGCAGCGCATACGGCAGCCGCCATTCATCCTCCACACGATTCGCGGAAAGCAGCCCCAACTCCGTTGAAGCACGCACGGAGGCATCTGGCGCGGTGATGAGGCTGGCCAGCCGGGGTGCGCGGCTGAGATCGCCATCCACCTGCTGAAAGTGCGGCAGCAAGGAGTCCAGATCTCCCAAAAAAGCCGCATCTGTTTTCGTCGTTTCTGCCACCTGAGTTTCGATGCCCAAAATCACACTGGGAAAAGCCAGCAAGGCCTCCGCCACCGCTGGTGCAAAGTCCGGTGTCGGTTTTCCCCAGTTCAGCGGAGTGGCGATGACAAGCACCTCCGGCTTGTACGTCTGCAGTTGCTTCAGCAGCGTCTGCCAATCCAGTGGTGGAGGTGGCCATGAGGCATAGTCGGTCCGTTCTTGCTCGCGCATTTCCACTAGCACCACGTCCCCTCCGCCTTCAGGTTTTTCAAAACGGCCCCGCGTGTTCGAAACCAAAAAGTCCAGGAACAGCTCATCCACCCGGTGAAACCGCCCCGCCTTCTGTTCACGGTCCAGGTACCCAGCGGTGGCCGCCAGGCAGAGGAGAGTCAAAACAAGACGCAGAAACATGCTTCACTTTGGGCGAGAGAGATGATTCTGCCAGAACAATTCCCCACCGTTCCGACCTCCCACCCCATCTTTCCCCTGCTTTCGGGTCGATCACTCCTAGTTACCCGACCATGCGTAGAGATTTGTCTTTCCTCATGAACCTCCGCTTGCACTCTCCTCAAACCATGCCAGACTGCATGTCCCATATTCACTACCCCTTGGTGTAATGGTAACATAACAGATTCTGACTCTGTTGTTCAAGGTTCGAGTCCTTGAGGGGTAGCCAATCACAGAAGCCTCGCATTTGCGGGGCTTTTTCGTGTCTGCTAACCGCACAGGGACTGTGCGGGCTACCGTTCACCTCAATACCCCCCAGCGCCAATACTCGCACTCCCACCGCTCTCACCCGTGGCTTCGCGGCGGCGGTATTCGTCGAGGATGGCCTTGGTGGCGCTGGCACCCAGGCGGGTGCAGCCGAGGTCGCGGACCAGGATGAGGCCGTCGAGATCGCGCACGCCGCCGGCGGCTTTCACCTGGACGTGGGCGGGGCTGTGCTGGCGCATGAGTTTCACGTCGTGCTCAGTTGCGCCTTGGTAGTTGTAGCTGCCATCGGGCTGCTTGCTGAAACCGTAGCCGGTGGAGGTCTTCACCCAGTCGGCCCCGACGCGGGCGCAGATTTCGCAGAGGTGAATTTTGAGGGCGTCATTCGGCAGGTAATCGTTTTCAAAGATGACCTTGAGTTTGGCCCCGTGTTTGTGGGCTTCATCGGCGATGACCTGGATCTCCCGCTCCACGTAGTCCCAGTCGCCGCCGAGGGCTTTGCCGATGTTGATGACCATGTCTATCTCCCGAGCCCCGTCCTTGCAGGCGAGTTCGGTCTCGTAGCGTTTCACCTCGGTGCTGCTGTTACCGGCAGGAAAGCCGATGACGCAGCCGACGATGACGCCCGTATCCGCGAGCAACGAGGCGGCGCGGGGGACAAAGTAGGGCTTCACACAAACGGAGGCCACGCCGTATTCGGCAGCCAGGATGCAACCGGCCTCGGCTTCGGCATCGGTGAGACCGGGCTGAAGCAGGGAGTGGTCAATCATGCCCGCGAGTTCGGCGTAGCTGTATTTCATGAGGAGCAGGAGAGGGGATAAAACGGCGGAGATGGGGACTGGGGGCAGGACTATTCCAGACGGGACAGACTGCCGATGCGGAACATGCCATTCATGAGCTGGAGGTTATCCTTCTCCACCTTGGTGGCATCGAGATAGAGGATGAAAGGGAACTGGTCCAGTTTCACCACATGCAGGCCATCCTTGGGCTTTTTGAAGGCCTCGGCCACGTCTTCGATCTGGGAGATTTTTACGCCATTGATCTCATCCACTACTTGGCCGCTGAGGCGCTCGTAACCCTGGGTGCTGGTGGTGGGCAGGACGGCGCTGAGGAAGACCACGCGCTTGCGGCCTTTCTTCTCATACTCTTCCGGATTGCTGGCGATGCGGGCTAGGCGCAGGATAGGGCCGCCCTGCTGCTCGGTGCCAAAAGAGTTCAGGTAGGGGCGGGTGAGTTCCTGGAAGAGCATGCCGCCATTGATCAGGTACTTCGGCCCTTGATCAAACTGGTAGGGAAGCACGAGGTAGTCGGTGGGTTGCTTGCGGGCCAGTTTGCCCGTGAGCGTCACTTCTTTGCCATCACGCAGGACTTTCATCTCCACTTCATCGCCCACGAAGGCTTTGCCCCGGACGATGTGGCTGACACTGAGGGGCCCGAAGAGAGGGTCCTGATAGTCGCCGCGGGAGTCAATGGTGAAGCCATTGATGGAGAGCATGATGTCGCCTTTTTTCACTCCAGCCTTGTCGGCGGAGGCACCTTTTGTGACGCTGCTGATGTAAACACCGGGTTGGTCGGCCTTCATGCCCAGGTAGTCACGGAACTGCTCATCCAGGGTGATTTGGAACTCGATGCCCAGGGAGGGGAAGCCATCGTATTTGCCATCGGCCACATCTTTGAGGAAGTGCTCAATGATGGGCGCGGGCAGCAGGGTGGCGAGCTGGTTTTTTGAATCGTAACGCAGCAGCAGAGCGGCGAGTTTACGGCCCTTCGCCACGGGCAGGGTGAAGCTATTCGCTTCACTGCGGATGATGCCCTGCGCTTCATAAACGATGAAGCTGGCGTTCTCCACCACGTAGCCCTGATTCATGACCTTGCTGATGCGCATGGGGGTGACGATGAGCTCACCCACGCGGCCGGTTTGCCATACCACCAGTGTGTCACCGATACGGGCCGTGGTATCCACCTCCATGGGGCTAAGACCGGCGAAGAAGGCCGCCTCACGCGCAGGGGAATTGGGAGCCAGGAGGGCGAGGTTAGCCTCGTAATCCACGGCGATGACGCGGGCAGGGATCTTCTGGCCGCTCTCTGGAAGCTCCAGCTCGATGTAGGTGGCATCGCTGACCATCTGGCCAGTGACGAGGATACGGTTTCCCTCCAGCACCACGCCCAGGCCGCGACGGCCCCCGGCGCTCTCTTTCTGCCAGGGGATGCGGAGGTTGTAGCTCTGGTAGGTGACGTTCACCTTCAGCAGGGAGCTGGTCTGGATGCCCGCCTGCTGCTGTGGCTGCGGCGGCTGGGTGGGGGCGTTTGGATTGATGAGCACCCGACGCGGGCCGATGGGCGGCTTGGGCGTGGTGGGGGCGACCTGGGCCTGCACGCTGGCGGCGTTCAGCAGGGCGAAAAGAAAGGAAAGGGACTTCATGAGCACGAAAGGAAAAAAGGTGGCAGGGACAGTCTCGGAAAAGAGGGCGGGTTATTCGCCCAGGTAGGCGTCTTCCGGGATGTTGTAGGTCTGCATGATTTTAGGGTGGGCGGCATCGGCGAGGTCGCGCTTCAGCACCAGGGGCCGGCCTTTTTCCAGCAGCTTGATGACGATGAAGTCTGCCTTTTCACCTTTCTTCTCCAGGGCGGTTTTCACGTCCTTGAGGCTGCGGATTTTGACCCCGTTGATCTCATCCACCACGCTCTGCGCATAGGGGGTGATGTAGGTATTCACTTCATCGGCCAGGATGCTCGTCAGCAGCACCGGCTCTGGCCGTTCCACGTAGAGTTTTTCCGTCAGGTAATTGTCAAACAAGTAGTTAGCCGCCGAGTCGGCGATCTGGTGCGCATCCATGAGGTTCTTGTCCATGGGCTGGAAGACCAGACCGGCATAGACGAGGTAACGCGGGCGCTGATTGTACTGCTCTCCCAGCTTCACGTAGGGGTCAAAACGCTTCAGCACCACCTCGGTCTCCGTCTTTTTGCCATCGCGCATGTAGGCCAGCTTCAGCTTGTCCCCGGCGAACTTGCGCTCCACCACTTCGTTCATGTCCATCAGCTCGCCTTCAAAGCGGATGAGGCCATTGTTCATGATGGGGTTGTCATCCATGGAGAGGAGCACATCTCCGCGCTTCAGCAGATTTCCCGCGCTGCCCGCAGGCTCCACATCGGCGATCATCACGCCCACACCACCGCCATTGAGGCCCATGGCCTTTTTCTGCGCGCTGTTTTCGATGGGGAAATCGCTGACGGCGAGGTCCACGTAGTGGTCATACTTGCCATCGTCCACATCCTTTAAAAAGCGCTGCACCACCGGCACGGGGATGATGTAGCCGACATTCTGTGCTACGCGGCCATTGAAGCCCTGGAAGGCCACGCCCACGACTTTGCCATCCTGGATGACGGGGCCGCCTGAGTTGCCGGGGTTGATCGCCGCATCCACCTGAATGGCGAGGTGGGAATCCACCTGCGTGTGGCTGAAAGGGCGGAAGTCAATGCGTGAGACCACGCCGCGAGTGACGGAGATGCGATCTCCGCCGATGGGGTAACCGACGGCTATGACCTCGGTATTCAGCTTGGGGATACCGCCGAAGGTGAGGGGCTTCAGCTTCTCAAAGTGGGAGCCGTCTTCGGCCTCCAGGATGGCGAGGTCACAATCATGCGCCACATGCACCACGCGGGCCGGATGGGGCTCGGGGTCATTGGTGGTGCGGATCACCAGCTTGGTGGCATTGCTGATGACGTGGGCATTGGTGAGAAAGCGATTTTTACCAATGAGGAAGCCGGTGCCTGATCCGCCGGAGGGCTGGCCGGCATTCCAGGGTTCGCGGTAGTCCGGAAGCAGAACGGAAGCGTCAATGTTGACGATGCCTTCCCATTCATCAATCAGCGGGGCCTCAGGAGCAGGAGGAGATGCGGCAGGGACGGAGTCCGGCACGGTATCCGGCGCAGTTTGCTGGGCAGGGGAGAGAACGGAAAACGCCAAGGCTGCGACGGCGGGGTAAAGGGGACGCATTTTCATGAAAAGGACAATCTATGCCAAACATACGTAGGGCGGTGCATCAAAGACAAGCGCTTCTGCCGACCTGCTCAAACAATACGCAACGAAGTTCGCGGACTCTTGTTGCTCCGTTTCAAAGATTCGGCAGGATCAGGCCGCAAATCCATGGCCAATCCCTCTCAGTCAGAATCCATTGATCAACTTCGCCAGGATGCCTGGGTGGGAGATGCAGTGCTGGAACTTTACGTCCGCAGTTACATCCTGCGCCTGCATGGAAAGGTGGATGCGGAGATGAAGACCCGCTTTACCTGCAATCAATTTCTCAACTGCGTGGGCAACCCTACCAAAGTGGAGGCCGACATCGGCATCATCTACCAGAAGAGCGGGCTGGAGACGGCCTTTGCCTGGATCCGTGAGAACCTGGAGCCGCTGTTTATCAAACAAGAGGCCAAACGCGTGCGCACCGGTAAGTGAGCGCGAGATTCAAAAAGCCCTTTCTTGACAGGGCCTAACCATTCGGTTAATCACGAGCCTCGTTTGATGAATTCTCTCCGTCACCCATGTCACGCCGCCGTCGCTGGTTCCCCAGCGAAACGTAGCGTCATGGTTTGGGCCGTTATCGCGGCCTGGCCACGCCAGGTGGGTTGAGATCTTCGTTTATCTAAATTTCCAAACGTATCTCCCAAACCCACCCCGGACACAGGCGGTGGGTTTTTTCTTGCCGCTGCGTGATTCCCAAAATCACTTTTCATGAGCAGCCCCAGCATTACGGTCGAATCTTCCGCCTCGCTTCCCGAGGTCGGTCCCTCAGGTCCTCCCTTCAGTCTCATCATCGCAGCCTTTGCGGCGGTGTATCTGATCTGGGGTTCCACGTACCTGGGCATCCGTCTGGCCATTGATTCCATCCCCCCTCTGCTGATGGCGGGCAGCCGTTTTGTCATCGCTGGCGGTGTCTTGTTTTTGGTCATGCGAATGCGCGGTGCCCCACGTCCGGACTGGGATCACTGGCGGGGTTCCATCATCATCGGTGGCCTGCTGCTGATGGCGGGCAATGGCGGTGTGTGCTGGGCCCAGCAGACGGTTCCTTCCGGTGTGGCGGCGCTTATTGTGGCCTCCGTGCCGCTATGGATCATGCTGGTGGATTGGCTGCGCCCCCAGGGCCTGAGACCCACACGCCGGGTGGTGGCGGGCTTGGTCATCGGCATGACAGGGGTGGCGGTGATCATCCTCGGTCGTGGGGAATTGGGCCAACGAGTGGTGGAGCCGATGGCGGCTCTGGTGCTCGTAGGGGCCAACATCTGCTGGGCCCTCGGCTCCATCTATGCCCGCCATGCGCGAAAGCCTAGCTCAGCCCTGCTGGGGGTGGCTATGCAGATGCTGTGTGGCGGCGGATTGCAATTGTTGTTAGGTCTGATTTTGGGTGAAGCGCAGGATTTAAATCTGGCTGCCATCACTCCCACCTCGGCCTGGGCTTTTGTTTATCTCACCTTCATCGGCTCCCTGGTGGGTTTCACCGCCTACATCTGGCTGCTTCAGGTCAGCACCCCCGCACGGGTCTCCACCCATGCTTATGTGAACCCCCTCGTGGCGGTGCTGCTCGGCAGTTGGTTCCTCCATGAGCCCATCTCCCAGAACGTGATCATCGCGGGCGCTCTGGTTCTTTTTTCCGTGATTCTCATCACCCGTTCCTCTCCTTCCCCCAAGTGAACACCCTTTCCATTAGCAGTTTTTATCCTCCCAGCCTCACCTTGCCTGCCGGGGACTTCATGGCGCGTCGCAGCGCCGGCACTCATGCAGCCTTTGCCCTGCCGTTGATGCGGCCAGGCATGCGCCTCCTGGACTGCGGCTGCGGCCCCGGCTCCATCACCCTCGGTCTGGCGGAGCGCATCCGCCCGGGCGGCATCGTCGGAATCGATTGCCAGGGTGAGCAGCTTCGCCAAGCCAATGAAAAAGCCGTGGAGCGGAATCTTAACGCCGCTTTCATCCAGGCCAATGTCTATGAGCTGCCCTTCGGCGCCGCGGAATTTGACGGCGTGTTTTCCCATGCGCTGTTCGAGCACCTTGCCCGTCCGACCGCCGCACTCATGGAACTGCGCCGTGTGATGAAACCTGGCGCTTTCATCGCTCTGCGCAGCCCTGACTGGGGCGGCTTTGTCCTGGACCCCTGGGACGATGATGTTTCCGCAGCGATCCATGCCTATCGGGATCTCCAGATCGAAAAGGGCAGCGATGTCATGGCGGGACGGAAGCTGGGAACCTGGCTGCGTGCGACGGGGTTTCACCACGTCACACCCTCAGCGAGCTACGAGATCTATCCCTCCACGAGATTGATTGCCGATTACCTCGCCCGTGAATTAGAACAAAATAACCAGGAGGCGGGTGCCTTCATCCTGCGCGAGTGGGCGGAGAAGCCCGGCGCCATGTTTGCCCAGTCGTGGTTTGAAGCCGTGGGCTGGAAACCCTGGTTGTGAGGGCTGAAGCGTCGGCTTATCCAAAAAACATCCTTTGCAGACGGCGTGGGCGGTCCTTTGATAGGGGCCCTCCCCATGCGCGCGCTTTTTTCCAAACCTTGGTTCATCGGTCTCCTCATCCTGCCGCTTTTCATCGGCGGGCTGATGCGCCTGAAACTGGAGACCGACATCCTAGCCACCCTGCCTGGCGAGGTGCCGGAGGTGCGTGCCCTGAAGCTGCTGCGGGATGGCTTTACCGGCGGCAGTGATTTGCTCATTGCCCTGGAAGCTGAAGATGAGCTGGCGGCAGAGGAGGCGATGACAACGCTGGCCGAGAGGCTACAGAAGCGCACAGATCTGGTGAAGGAGGTGCGCTGGGCGCAGCCGATGGAGCAGCAGGCGCAGTCTGGAGCAGCGCTGATGGCTTGGTCGCTGCAAAATACGGATCCGGCGCAGCTCCAGGCCGTGCGCGCCCGGCTGGAAGGAGAGGGAGCCAAAGCCAAG
Organism: Prosthecobacter algae; assembly: GCF_039542385.1. NCBI lineage: Bacteria > Pseudomonadati > Verrucomicrobiota > Verrucomicrobiia > Verrucomicrobiales > Verrucomicrobiaceae > Prosthecobacter > Prosthecobacter algae. The sequence continues at coordinate 159,410 of NZ_BAABIA010000001.1, forward strand.
CTGCAGCAGTCTTTGCAGACGGTGGCGAATTCCCTGGATGCCGAGAAGGTGCAACGTGCGTCTTATGATCCCCTAGGCCTGCTGGACAGTCTAGACGCCTCGGCCATGAGCGCGCTGGAGGGATCCATGTTTGGCTTGGTGTCTGAAGACGGTATGTTCCGCCTGCTGTTGGTGACGCCTGCGACCAGTGTGGGAAATTACAAATCCGCCGAGGCTTGGCTGAAGCAGATCAAGGCCGAAGTGGCAGAGTGGCGTGGCGACGAAAAACTGACCCTGCGCTATACCGGCGAGCCTGCCTTCCAGGCGGAGATTGGGGCCGGGATTGAAAAGGACATGTCCAGCACCATTGGCATTACGGAGGTGCTTATCGCCCTGCTGTTCTGGATCATGTTTCGCCGCCTGAAGCCCCTGCTCTGGATCCAGGGCCTGCTGATGCTGAGCATGGTGCTGACCATGGGGGCGGGAGGTCTGCTGGTGGGCAAACTTTCCATCATGAGCTTGGGCTTTGCTGCGATCGTATTGGGCATCATCGTGGACTACGCCGTTCTGATCATCCAGGAGGCGCGTCAGCATCCGGAGATGGATGCGCGGGGGCTGTGCCGTCTGGCGGCTCCAGGCATCATTGCGGGGGCGTGTACCACGGCTACAGTCTTTCTTTCTCTGCTGTTCAGCGGACTACCGGGTCTGGCGGAACTGGGATTGCTGGTCGCCCTGGGGGTGCTGGTGGGGCTTTGCGTGATGCTGGCCCTGGCCCCTCGTTTTACGGCAGGCAAGCAGCCGCCGAATTCCGTGGTGACGATCACCGGTGCGCCCGCCCGTCACGGTCCGGCTGCGGTAGGCACGCTCTTGTTGTTAGGCGGTATAGCCTGGGTTTTTGCCACGCACGGGCTGCCCAAGTTCATGACGGGGGCTGAATCTCTGCGCCCGACCAACAGCGAGGCGATGGACACCTTGCAATGGATGCAGGACCGCCTGGGGCAGCAGAATGAGGCCAGCCTGCCGATTCTCATTACCGGCCCAGCAGTAGAACTGCGTGCTCGTGCCCAGGCCCTTTCGGTGAAGCTGGATGCGGCAGTTAAGGATGGAACGCTCATTCGCCAAGCCCTGCCCACCTTGCTGATCAGCGACCCTGCGGCACAGACGGCAAACCGTGAATTTATCCAGTGGCTGCTGGCTGAGCAGGCACGGCTGGAAAAAGAGGTGGACGCCGCCGGTTTTGCCGAGGCTGCCGTGGCCCTGTTGCGGGGAGTTTGTGGCGTGTGGAAGCCTGCCCTCGAAGGTCCCTGGCCTCAGGATGAGGCCAACGCAGCCGCAGGACCGGTGCTCGGCCGCCTGCTGGCGACGGGCGACCGCGCGACGGGGGCGGATATGAAACCAGGTGAAGGTGTCGCCCTGGCCTCCATCAGCATCACGGGCAAACCGGGCCTGCCAGATCGGGCCAAACTTGCCGCTGTGCAGAAGCTCCTGACGCCGGATACCGGAGCTTGGGTGGCTGGTTGGGAGACGCTCGGCGGCGCGCTTTCCACGATTGTGCAGCATGATCTCAATCAGCAGTTGCTGCCCATCATGGGGATCATCGGCTTCACACTTCTGATCACTTTCCGGGGAGTGAAGGACCTGCTGCTTTCGGTGCTGCTGCTGGGCGGCGGCCTGGGAGCTTTGGCGGCGACCATGAGTTTGTTAGGCCTGGGGTGGAATCTCGCCAGCCTGGCCGCTATTCCTCTGCTGCTGGGCACGGGGATTGATTATGGCATTCATCTTCTGCTCGCTCTGAAGCGGACTGGCAATGACATCCGCTATGTGCGGGCCACCACCGGCAAGGCGGTCTTCTTTTCTGGCATGACGACGGTCATCGGGTTCGCTAGCCTTTTCTTTGCAGGGAATCGTGGCATCTCCAGCCTGGGCTTGGCGTGTTGCGTGGGGACTTTATGGATCCTCCTGATCGTGCTGTGGTTGTTGCCTCATTGGCGGGCTTGGTTGCGTGTGAAGTAGTGCCTACCTCAGGAATCAGGAGGCGGGTTGCAGATAAAGGGCGCTAAATCGGATGTCGGTATTGCGGGGACCTTCAAAGGTTACTCGCAGACGAATGCGAGCAGGTAGGCCGGAAATCTCTCGCTGACCTTTCCATTCGATGGGGGTTTGGAAGCCGCTCTGGCGAATCACGGCTGCATCCTTGCCGGAATATCCGGGCAGCGGTCGTTCCTGAGCATCCAGGATTTCTATTTTGAGGGCGGCCTCGGCCCCCAGGCCTTCAGCATTGAGGTGGAAATGCTGGGGCTGGTCGGCTTTCATATCCACGGCGGCGGTGATGAATTCGCTGGTGATCTCGGGGAGCTGATAGTCGCCGGGGCCTTTGCCTGCCTCTTCAACGACAAGATCGCCGAAACGATCGCGTGGCAGCAGGGCGATGCCCAAGCCACCGCGAGGAGGCTCCTTTTCCCAATGCCGAGGATCCCAGGCACCGTAGTAAACATAGGTCTGGTCGCCGACGTTTTCAAAACCTTGGCCTTGTATCAGGCCGCCCTGGTCCCACTCGCCGTCATCGCCTCTTTTGAGGAAGGTCCATTCGTTGGCAGGTTCGCGAAAAAGGACGCCGTCATTGCTGACGACAAACCCAAGGTCAATGGTGACGTCCTTCCATTCTTTGGCCCCATGCCAGATGCCGAAGATGCCCAGAAGCACGTTGCGGCGGTTCCAGACACTGATGCCTTCGTGGGTTTGTTCGCCCTCGCGGCTGCGGCCAGGGCCTAACAAGGTATGCTGTGCGGCGCGGGTGAAGGAGATGCCGCTTGTCTGGGACCAGTTCAAAAAGTCAGCGGAACGATAAACCCGCGCCACGCGACCATGATAGGGGCGTGTGGCATCCATGGAGTTCTGACCAGAAGCGTAGAACATGCCATCCCATTTGTACAGCCCCCCCGAGGGCTCAAAATGGATGCCAGGAAGCACCAGATCCTTTTTTAATAGCTCAGCCTTTTGGCTTTTGACTTCGTTCTCCATCTTCCAGGTAAGGCCATCAGGGCTGACAAAGGGGGCCAAGGTGCCCAGCCGCCGATGGTGTCTGAAATAGACATGGGTGGAGATCTTGTAGCGTCGCGCAGGGTCCGGATCTTCAGGGTCGGCCAGCACTTTGATATTCACGAAACCAAGCGGGCTTGGGTCTGTGCGGATGAGATTGTTGTTTTTGCTGCCCTTGTAGCTGACCAGTCCCAGGTTGGGCTTGATCCAATGCACTCCATCGTCGCTTTCAGCATAGGCAGCGCGCCAGCGGGAGGAGGCCACACTGTTGGCAGAGTCATCGTCAAAGGCGACGTACCAGAGACGGAATTTACCCTGTTCCCGGATGATGGAGCCATAGAACTGCACGCCTTTGGCATCGGGTGTTCCAGGCTGCCCACGTGTTACGACAGGGTTGCCCGGATGCTTCTTCGGCTGCCGCATTTCCAGCCGCAGATTTTGGGAGTGGGGTATCGAAACGTTATCAAAGGCAAAGAGTGTGGTGGCCTGGGTTTCGTCGAAAAAATCCTCGGCAGCAGTTGGGGAGGTAGTGAAAAGGCCCAGCGTGAAAGCTGCCGTGATAGCAAAATCAATTAGCCGTGAACGGGCTGGACCGGATTGGGGAAGCAGGCGCATGGGTGGCGGTTATAACGTGCCTTTCCATCCGGCTTGTCCCTGAATCTGTGGTTTCGTGTGCTTTACAAGCCTTGCGTGATCGAGCGGTGCCGGCGGCCTAGCAGAAACAGGCCTCCGAGCGTGAGCAATAGCGCGCGGGAGGGTTCCGGGATCACGGCCACGTAGATGATGCCATGCTCGAGGAACTGGGAGGTTTCGAAAAACCAGCCATTGTTCATGAGGATGGCGTTGGCGCTGGTCAGGTCCAGATCGGCTAGGGTGAAGGCTCCCGCACCGCCGGCTCCATCGGCATCGGGGTTCAGCGTGGTGGTCCAGTCTAGCAGGTTAAAGACATCGCCGAGTTGCGGGACGTAGCTGCCCTGGAGTTCCACCTTCAGGGTGCTGCCTGCATTCAGGCCCAGAGTGCCATTGACTTGCAGGCTGTCGTAGAGGCCGCCGGAGTCGGCATTGGCAAAATAGGCCGGGTTTCCGGCAGATAAAATATCGGCCAGGTTGCTGCTGGTGGCACCGATTTGGAAAAGGGCGCGCAGGGTGGGCGTGCCGCCTTGCAGGGTGAGGTTGGTGAAGGTCAGTTCGCCCAGGCCATTGCCCGCATTCGCCAGGCTGCCTGTGGAGTCACCGGGGCTGAGGTAGCTGCTGCCTGCCACATTTAGTAGCCCATTCACGCTGCCGCGTCCAGAGAGCACTTGCGCATTGAGGGTGTAGTCACCACTGCTGCGGCCAGAGATGCTGAAAAGCGCATTTTGATCCACCTGGATCCAGGGGGTGCCGGTGAGGTTGCCGTTTTCACTGAGGGCCAGGGTTCCCGCGCGGATCGTGGTCTTGCCCGTGTAGTTGCTGACGCTGGCGACGGGGGTGGTGACCAGCGGAGAAGCGGTCACGATGGCGTTGAAGGTATTGGTCAGCGTGAGGGTGCCGGCGCCTTCTTTGATGAAAGCTAGATTCCCTGTGATCTTGCCACTGTAGGTTTGATTCGTCGCTTGATTGAGGGTGAAGATGGACTCGTCCCCGGCCTGAGAATTGGTGATGTTGATGTTGTCTACGTTCGATACCACCCCATGGCGCAGGCCGGAGACGGTCTGGTCAAAACCATAAAGATCCACGGCCACGGCTTCCGTCACGACGGTGTTGGTGAGCAAGGAGAGCACGGTGGCGGAGGCGAGGGCATTGTCCTGCCCCAGGCGCAAGGTCCCACGGATCATTTCGGTGACTCCGGTGTAAGTATTCGCTCCCGAAAGGATCACGGTGCCGCCGCTTTGGGCACTGATGCCCAGCTTGCTTCCGGCTCCGTTTTTGATGACCCCACTGATGGTGAGGACACCCGTGGCAGTGCCGGTGCCGATACGCGCCGCGTCATTGCCGATGATGATGTCGCCCGCCCATTCCGCACTGCCGGTCTGCACTTGCAGGTTCCCCTGGTTATTGCCTGGGCCGTTGAGGGTGAGGGTCTCACCGGTGACGGTGATGCCTTCATTCAGTCGTAGGATGCCCGCGCTGGCCACTTGGGTGCCACCGGCCGTGCTGCCCAGGGCTTGATTGTGAGAGATCAGGAGCGTGCCGGAGGTGACGACGGTCTCCCCCGCATACGTATTCGCACCAGTGAGGGCGAGGGTGCCAGATCCATTGACGCTGCCGGTGGCCAGCTTGGTCAGGCCTCCAGGGCCGCTGATGATGCCGCCGTAGGTTGTGGTGTGAATTTGCGTGTCGAAGGCTCCACCGCCCGCCAGCAGGGCGATGCCACGATTGCTGCTGAGATTGAAGCCTGTGGCCCATTGCAGCGTGCCGCCATTGAAGGTGAGATTACCCGCCTGTGCACTGCCAGGAATGGCCCCTAGGCTGCGGTCTGCGGCGATGCGGGTGAGGCCGCCATTGAGAAAAGTGCCGCCCGTGTAGCTGCTGGTGGTGCCCGCTAAGATGAGGGTGCCGGGACCGTTTTTCACCACCGCCACCGTAACACCTGCGCCGTTGTCATTGATGATGGAGTTCACCGTGGTGACTTGGGCGGCCACTTGGTCCGTGAAGGAGATCTGCCCAGCCGTGCCGCTGACGCTTCCTCCGGCTGTGAGCACGCTTCCATTGTTAGGCGCAGCGCCCACGGTCAAGTTCCCCGCATCGGTGGTCAGGAGGATGCCTCCCTGGGTGCCTAGGCGAAGCGTGGCCGTGGACCCACTGGCGATGACGGCAGGCCCGACGGATGCCTGGACGAGGGTATTGATGTCCGTGATGCCGCTAGGATTTCCCAAGGCGATGTCGCCCGCTGTCCCGCCGTCCACGATTTTGACATTGGCATTGGGGTTGTTAGGCAGAGGGCCTTGCGAGTTGTCGCCGCTGCTGAAGTTTGTGATCTGTTGATAACCTGTGTAGGCGACGATGTTGCCTCCGGAAACGCTGGCCCAGTCATTGCCATTCACGGTGGCCCAGCCGCCTAGGATACCGCTGGCATCATTGATACTGGTGGTGCGGATGCCGTTGCTCACGCCCTGGGTCCCGGCGGGCAGGATGAAATTCACCGTGCCACCATTCTGGACCGTGATCGCGCCGACATTGAGAAGCAGATTCTGCGGCGTGGTTGCATTGGTGGTTAGGCTGATCGTGGATCTGCCAGGTGCCACGGTGAGTCCATTGACCGTCTGGCTATTGGCAGCGGAGGCTCCGCCCGTGAGGGCCAGGGTGCCGCCATTGAGGACGAGAGTGGAACTGCTGCCCAAGATGTTAGACGCAGGGGCACCCGTGGCGGCGAAGTCCAGTTGCAAGCTACCAGCCGTGATGGTGGTGCTGCCGGTGTAGGTGTTCGCCCGGGTCAGCACCTGGGTGCCTAGGCCGGTTTTCACCAGAGACAGCGCGCCGCCGCCGGTGCCATCGGAAAGGCTGCCGCGAAAGGTCTGCGTGGTCGCATTTCGAAGGGTCAAAGTAGCGGGTGTGGCATTGGCATTCTGCACCGTCACCACATCGGTACTTCCTTTAGTGGAAAGGCCCGCTGTGGTGATGGAAAAACCATCGAGCACCACGGACTTGGCCTGGGTGCTGTTGGCGAAGGTGAGCAAATTCGGGCTGCTGCTGTTCAATGCGCCCACACTACCGATGCGTAGCGTGCCGTTGTTCACGATGACCCCACCCGTAAAGGTGTTATTGCCACTCAGGACGATGGTGCCAGCGGCGGCGGTGCTGCTGTTGATCGTTAAGGCGCGGCTACCGCCAAGTTCGCCGATGTTCCCGGCGATGTTTCCGGTGGTTGCACCCGCGTTGGTGGAGATGCCTGCCCCAGCAGTCAGAGTGATAGGGCCTGAGAGTGTGCGGTTTTGATCAAAACGCAGGGCTCCGCGCGCACCATTGCCCGTACCGGCGAGCGATATGGCCACATTCATCGCGTTAGTCTGACCATAGTTGATGACCAAACTGTTGTTAGTCTGCACATCAATGGCCCCCAGACTGCTGATGGAGGCAATGTTTCCCACGCTGAGAAAAACGCCACCGGAGTTGGCCAGTGTCGGCATCGTCAAAGTCCCAGTCCAGGTGTTGGCACCATTGAGGGTGATGAGCCCCAGGTCGGTGCCTGTTTTCTCCAACTTGATGTTATTGCCAGAGATGGCGGAACTGATGGTGATGCGGGCATTGCCGACATTGGAGCTGCCATTGGCTAGGCTGATGGTCGCTTCATTGGTTAGGGCCAGCGTTCCCCCTGTCAGCACGTAGGCGCGTGTTTCCGCATTGGTGAGATTGAGGGTATTGAATTGCAGCCCCCCGGCATTCAAGGTGCCGTTGAGAGTGATGGTGGCCGCTGCGGTGGATAGGCCTGGCGAGGTGCCATTTCCCAGCACGGCGATGCTTCCTGCGGCATTGTTCCAGCTCACGTTCGTGCTGCCATTCCACCAGTTGCTGTTGCTGGTGTTCCAGGTGCCGCCGCCATCGGTCACGCCATCTCCAGTGCCATTGGCATCCCACTGCAAAGTCTGAGCGGGGAGGGGGCTGGCCAGCAGCAGGCTTGACAGGGCGGCGAGCAGGCGGCAGTCACGGGTGACGCGCAAGGCGCAGCCGTGAACGACTTTCAGGGCGGTCAGTTTCATGGTTGGGGGGATTCCCAGCCTAACTCATCCCGATCTTTTTTCAGCAGAAACGTACGTAAAAGCATCAGGATAAGGGATTTCCCCACCCTGATGCGATTTTTGCAAACCTAGCCGCGAGGGGCTGCGGATCAATCTTCGGAACGCAGTGCTTCTTCGGCCTCCAGGCCAAAGAGGAACTCGAAGTCGGATTTTTCCAGCGTGCTGGAGAAGCCGCCTTCGCCCAGAATATTGGCGGACATGAGGCTCTTCTTCTGCTGCAGGAGCATGATCTTTTCTTCGATGGTGCCTTTGGTGATCATCCGGTACGCCATCACGGGCTGGGTCTGGCCGATGCGGTGGGCACGGTCAATGGCCTGCGCTTCCACGGCAGGGTTCCACCACGGATCGTAAAGGATGACGTAGCTGGCCGAGGTCAGGTTCAGACCGCTGCCGCCTGCCTTCAGAGACAGGAGGAAGACGCATGGATCTGGATCTTCCTGGAAGCTCTGTACCACTTCGGAACGATTGTTAGTGCTGCCAGTGAGCCAGTAGTGCGGGATTTTCATGGTATCCAGGTTGTCCCGGATGATGCTCAGCATGGTAACAAACTGGCTGAAGAGCAACACCTTGTGCCCTTCGGCATGGAGGCCTTCGATGAGCTCCAGGGTGGAGGTCAGCTTGGCGCTGTCCTCATCTCCGGCAGATTTATCCACAAGGGCGGGGTGACAGCAGATCTGGCGCAGGCGGGTGAGGGCCTGTAGGATGGCGAAGCGCTTCTGCGCGAGCACTTCAAAGCCGGAGGCGGTGAGCACCATGTGCTGGGCCTTGGCCAGTTCTTCCCGATACAGGCGCTCCTGCGTGCCGCTCATTTCACAAAGCATGGCTTCTTCACTACGTGCAGGCAGGTCTTTAGCCACCTGCGATTTTGTACGGCGTAGCAAGAACGGTTTCAAGCGGGCGGAAAGGCGCTCGCTGGCCTTGGCATCCTTGCGGCGGTCGAAGTGGCGATGGAAATAATTACGATCTCCTAGGGCACCAGGGGCAGCAAAGGTCATGAGGCTCCATAGGTCTAACAAGCGGTTCTCCACCGGTGTACCGCTGAGAACGAGACGGCTTTCAGCCTTTAGCATGCGGGCGGCCTTGGCAGCTTTGCTGTCAGGGTTTTTGATGTGCTGTCCTTCATCGAGGATGACGGCCAGCCATTTCACGGATTCCAGCAGCTCGATGCAGCCACGGAGCTGTGCGTAGTTCATCACCATGACGTGGTAGTCCTTGTAGAGGGCTTCCAGATTCAGCTCTTCTTTGTCGCGCAGTACTTGCACTTTCAGCCCTGGGGCTGCCTTGGCGAATTCTGTGGCCCAGACGTCGAGGACTGACTTCGGACAGACGACGAGGCACGGCCAGGCATTGCGGTAGCGACTGCGCAGCCACAGAATCCATGTGATGCTCTGGATGGTTTTACCCAGACCCATGTCATCAGCCAAGATGCCGCCGAATTTGTTTAAGCTGAGGTAGGAGAGGAAATGGAAGCCCTCTTCCTGGTAGGGACGAAGGGTCACACCCAGGCCTTCCGGCACGGGTGGGCGCTCTTCCAGTTTTGCCTCTTCCATGCGCTGGGTCAGATTCTGCCAGGCGCGTGGGTTGATGATTTCTTTGGCCCCCTGGCCTGTGAGCTGACGCCAATGCAGGCGATGCGCCTCATTGCTGAATTCATCCATGTCCAGACCTAGCTGGTCCATCATAGCCTGCTGTTCTTCGCTGAGCTCCAGCTTGACGCGGCGCCAGGTGCCATCGGCAAGCTGCACAAAGCCCCCTTTGGCAGCGATGAGGCGGCGGATGTCTGCGGCTTTCAGGTCGGCACCGTCCACTTCAAAGACCATTTTCAGGTCAAACCAGTCAATGTTGGCTGTCTGGGAGGCCTCGATTCGCACGCGGGCGATGAGGGGATCTGCCAGGATGGATTGCAGTCGTTCGTCCGCCGTCAGGCTCATGCCGTCAGGCAAGCTTTGGGCCCAGTTATTGAACTGGTCTGGAAAGGTCTTGGTGAGACGCACGCGGAAGCCTTCATGCTCGGCGTCGTAAACAGGACGCATGTCTTGCAGCGCAGCTTCGGCCAGACCCAGGGCGGTGCGGTCACGGCAGATGATGCTGTTGTCATCATCGGGCCGGGCGTTTTCTGTGGGCTGCCAGCCAGCATAGCGGAGGACTTCTCTCACGGTGCCATCGGGAGTGGCGGCCTCCACTTGGAAAACGGCGTGCTCTGTGCTGGTGGCATGGGAGCGGGCGATGCAACTGGCTCGCACCTGTACTTGCAGCGGCTCATGCCGGATACGGGCAGCGATGTCCGCAGGCAGGGGCAAGCTCAGCTTTTCCAGGAAGGCGATGCCATCCTGGGTCGCCAGGGCATTGATCGGGATGGAAGCCGGTGAATCGAGGCGGGTCTCCTCAGGGAACCACAGCGGTCCTGTGAAGACGGTGTCTGCCGAGAGGAAGAGAGGTTCCACGCCATGCATCACGCGAAGGGGGAGCGGGGCCGGGGTGCCATCGGACTGGATGAGTTCCAGCCGCAGTTGACCCGTTTCAGCCTCTTCTTTGCTAGACCAGCGAAGGGGTTCATTCACCCTGCGGAATGGCATTTCATCCAGCGTCAGCAGGCGTGCCTGCAAGGCTGGTTGTTGAAACAGGGTGCCCAGCCAGCGGCTGTGCGTATCTAGATCAAAACGGCAGACATCCCCTGGGTTGGCCCCGGCCTGGCTCACGCAGGTCAGCAGCAGCAGTTCTGCGGCGGCAGGCAGCGTCAGCGCGCCGCGTTCATATTCGTTTTCCAGGGACGTCAGCTCTGCACCCGCCACATTGCGGAAGGCGGTGTCCTCACCGGCACGCATTTGCAGGCGGGCCTCGGAGGGGGTGATGATGAGGCGTAAGTCACAGTTGCGGCGCAGTTTTGGCGGAGCGTCAGACAAGCTGCGCAGTAGGGTGCGGATGCGTTCGCGCCACAGGGGCAGCGTGCGTTCCTGACGCCAGGCACTGAGGCGGGCGCGCACGGCATCCAGGTCCACACTGTTGCGTAGGAAGGATGGAGCGGGCAGGCTGCGCTCATTCAGCGCTAGGGCCACGTATTCCCAGAACTCGCGCAGGTTCACCGGCGGCTCAGGCCAAAGGGCCAGGGGATCCACACTTTGGATGCTCCAGCGCGGGTGCAGACGCACCATGTCCTGATCATAAATGTGGCCGCTCTGGCGCACGCGTTGAAAGCGTTTTTCCAGCTTGCTGAGGTATCCTTCTTCTTCGGGGGTGAGCTGGCGGGCGAGACGCCGTTCCAGCATGAGCTGAAAGGTTTCCTCGGGGGGCAGGGAAGGCGCAGTGCTGTTGGGTGCCTGGCGAGCAAACCGACGCTGCGCGGCCACCAGGGCAGCACACAGGGCGAGCAGATGCAGCGGCTCTTCATCGCAGTCGCTTTCCGAGATCCAGGCATCGTCCTCGAGGGCCCATCGCACGTTCACACGGCGGTCGTCTAAGATCACCTCTGCCAGCACTTCGTCCTCCACAATGTCGAGACCGCGAATGGCATCATCATCGGCGAGGCGTTCCGCCTCCTGTCGGAGGCGTGGATCAAAAGACTGAAGGAGACCGGGGAGGGATGTGGCGAAGTCAGGCATGAGCACAAAACCCACGGTGGAGACCGGGGGAACTGGTTGCCTTAGCACAGTGATTCGCTCCGCGCCAGAGCAGTCTTAGAGATGTCACCCTTGTCACGTGAAATTCTTTGGACTCCGAGACCTGAGGAGCCGGGTTGACGGATCATCAGCCCGCCTGATCTCAAAAAAAACCAATACCCGGTCAAGATAACCGTTGCTCACTTGTTGTATTATACCGCCATGAAAATCCCCCCTCAGGAGACCAGCTTTCTCAAGAATCTCTACGCCACTCCAGCGGACTGGCAGAGAGACTTGTTTTATTCAGTGGTCAGGGCCGGGCATTTGAAAGCGGGGGTCGAGCACCGCATCCAGCGGGAAACCTACCCAGGGCATGAACTTATTCTCTGCCTCAGTGGCCAGGGCTGGGTGCAGGTGGCCGGGAAAAAACATGAGGTGGGTCCGCAGCAACTCGTGTGGGTGAACTGCCACCACCCCCACGCCTACGGGGCCGTTTCCAAAGATCCGTGGGAGGTTTATTGGGTGCGGGCCGAGGGGCGCTCGCTCGACCGCATTTCTCAACTGCTGGAGGTGCGCTCCATGCCGGTGTTTGCAGGCTTTGATGCGGGCCAAGCTGCCATGGAGTTTGAGCGCAGTTTCGATTATTTAGAGGGCAATCGGCCCTGCGATGCCGCTCACGTTAATGCTGCAGTTTCGTCCATCATCGCCATGGCCTTTGATGCGCGTTTGTCAGATCCAGATCTCATTCGCCCGGATCTGCCCATGCCGGTCCAGAAGGCACTGGAGAAAATGCGTCTCTACTTCCACCAACCCATCCGCGTGGTGGAACTGGCCCAACTCGCAGGCATGAGCGAAAGCCATTTCAGCCGCCAGTTCAAAGCCGCCATCGGCACCAGCCCCATTGACTGGCTGCGCCGCGAGCGCATCAACCAGGCCAAGCGCCGCCTCATTGAGTCCGACGACCCCGTCAAAGAAATCGCCCGCCAAGTGGGGTATGCCGACCAGTTTTTCTTCAGCAAGGACTTCAAACGCATGACCAAGCTAACGCCCACCCAGTTCCGCGAAGAAGAGCGGCAGAATTAGGGCGGAATACAGAAGGCTGCGAAGATCAGGCACCCGCTGCCTTCCCAAGCACCTCCACCAACTTCTCCATGGGCAGGCCCATGACGTTGGTCCAGGAGCCTTCGTATTGGTCCAGAATCATCTCGCTGCATTCCTGGATGCCGTAGGCACCGGCCTTGTCCAGGGGATTGACTCGGGCGTGGTAGGCCTGGATGAGTGCATCCGTGAGCGGTTTAAACGTGACTTCGGTGATGACATGGAAACCTTCCCCCGCACTGCCTCCTTCGCGAGCTAGATAAACCCCCGTGCAGACCTGATGCTGGCGGCCCGAAAGGCGGCGCATCATGGCCAGGGCTTCATCCAAATCCTTCGGTTTGCCCAGTGGATCTCCATCCACATAGACGAGGGTATCTGCGCCGATGACGAGGGCCTCCGGTCTCAATGCAGCCCCTACAGCAGCTTTGCGCCGGGCGTTTTCCACCGTCAGAGCCTCGGGCGTCAGGCTGGCATCGTGGGCTTCTTCTACGTCAGGGACGAGGATGTCAAAGGCGTAGCCCGCTTCTCGCAGCAGTTCGATGCGCCGGGGAGACTGAGAGGCCAGCACCAGAGGCGGCGGGGGGAGGGAGGTCATGTGCCTTGTTCTTCGATCATGAGCACTTCATCGGCCCGCAGCAGTGAGTCACGATCCTGAAAAGTCTTGTAGCGGTAGTAGCCTGTTTTGCCCTGAAATTGGGGCCGACCTTTGCACAGGTATTGGCGGCCATCTTTGAGCGTGATCTTATAACTGCCGGTGGACTGGCAACTGGCCAAAAGGGAGGCCAGGGCGACGATGCTGAGGGAACGCTGGAGCAGGGTCATGCAGGAAGAACGCTCTCCAAGGAAAAACATTCGCACCGTTTCGCAAGTCCGGTTATATCCGCTGCCCATGTCCGCCGCCACTTTTCTGCATGAATTCGTCCGTAATTGGAAGACCGTCGGCGCGGTGGCACCTTCCAGCGCGGCTTTGGCCTCCCGGATGATGGAATCTGCCGAAGTGGGTAAGGCTCGACATGTGCTGGAGCTGGGCCCTGGCACCGGCGCTTTCACCGAGGCCATTTTGGATTCCATGCCCCATGGTTCCAGCTACTTGGGCATTGAGCTGAATGAGACCTTTGTAACTCAGCTCAAGACGCGTTTTCCCTCCATGAACTTCCACATCGCGGGGGCGCAGGAGTTCGATTTCGCCAGCTACTTGGCGGATCGCGAGCCTTTTGATGTCATCGTGAGCGGTCTGCCCTGGACGGCTTTCCCACGTGGGCTGCAGGAGGCGATTTTGGGCAATGTGCTGCCGCATCTGCGTGAAGGCGGTCGTTTTGCCACCTTCGCCTACTACGGCTTTCATCGCCTGCCCAGCGGTCAGCGTTTCCGGGGCCTGCTGCATGATCTGCTGCCCGGGGTGGAAACCAGCCGTGTGGTGTGGGGCAATGTGCCGCCGGCCTTTGTTTACGTGGCGCGTAAATAAGGCCTCACTGCATCATCGCCTGCGGGGTGTCTTCCTGGAAGACAAAGGGCCGCAGCTCCGCCAGTCGCGGGGCCTGCATTTGCGGGTCTTCATCCAGGGTCTTTTCTGCGAGTTGGCGCGCCAGCCGCACCAGACGGGTATCTGCCAGCAGCTCGGCGAATTTCAGCGGTGCTTGCCCGCTTTGCGCCTTGCCCAGCACATCACCCGGCCCCCGGCGTTTCAGGTCTTCCTCTGAGATGCGAAAGCCATCCGTGGTCTCTTCCATGATGGCCAGGCGGGATTTCGCCTCCTCATCTTTATCCTTCACAAAGAGCACGCAATAAGAGGTGTGCTCACCACGGCCAATGCGGCCGCGCAACTGATGCAACTGCGCGAGGCCAAACCGCTCGGCATTGTGAATGTACATCACCGTGGCATTCGGCACATCTACCCCCACCTCGATGACGGTGGTGGAGACCAGCACATCCAGCTTGCCAGCGCGGAAGTCCCGCATCACCAGCTCTTTCTCCTCGCCACTGAGTTTCCCATGCAGTAGGCCTACCTGGAAGTGTGGTAAAAGTTTTGTCCACTCCTCGTGGCCTTTTTTGGCCGCCGTGGCATCCAGCTTTTCAGACTCTTCAATGAGTGGGTACACCAGGTAGCCTTGGCGGCCTTCTTCCAGTTGCTCCTTCAGAAATTTCGCCGCTTCCTTTTGCTTCGTGGCCGGGCGCACTTTGGTGATGATCTTGCCGCGCTCTTTGGGTCGCTCATCAATGGTGGAGACATCCAAGTCCCCATAGATCGTCAAGGTGAGGGTGCGGGGAATGGGGGTGGCGGTCATCACCAGCACATCCGGCGTGTTCCCCTTTTGAATCAAACGCGCGCGCTGGGCCACGCCAAATTTGTGCTGCTCATCAATCACCACCAAACCCAGGTTCCGCACCAGTTCCTCGTCGTGCAGCAGCGCATGGGTGCCAATGACGATTTCGGGTCCTTTTTTACATGGAGCGCACGCGTCTCGCGTGCTGAGTTCTGCGTCCCGCGGAACTCCGTCCAAAGGAGGCCATAACCACTCATACTCCTGCGCATGAGTGACGAGGCCTTCCTCACGAGGATTGCTAACGATGTACCCGAAGGTCTCTTGCAGGTCTGCCTCAGAACGGATCAGCCTGTCAAAGGTCTCCTTTTCCCAAACACGCGCATCTTCCCATCCCAGTTTCAGGATAGCTTTCGAGCTAAAAGATTTGATGGAGTGCAGCAGTTCACTGAGTGGATAAAACACAGGATCACCTGTTTCTGGGTCGCGATTTTTCACCCCAGGTTCTAAGAGCAAATGCACGTGATCAGGCATCACGCAGGCCGCATACAGTTGATAGCGCTGACCATGAAAATGCAGCGCAGCCTCCAGGGCGAGTTTGCGAGCCTCCGGTGGCAAGGGCCTTCTCAAGGCCGTTGTAAACGTCAGAAAGTATTTCCCCCAGGGACGCTCGAAGTGTGGGAGGCGTCGTTTGGCATAGTGGACCTCGCGGGCGGCCTTGAGAACGGTTTCCCGCGAGACGCGTGAAACTGCACGCGGGACGCGTGCGCTCCATAGCTCAGTCCCCCCATCCTCGGCTCGCGTCCCCGTGCGCAGGGAGACATTCAGTCCCAGCGGCTCCAGCCACTTGCGCGCGGTGAGGAAATGTTGCTCGGCCAGGATCTGCGTGGGGGCCATCATGGCGGCTTGTTTGCCCGCCTCCACAGCGCCCAGCATCGCAGCAAAAGCCACCACCGTTTTGCCACTGCCCACATCCCCGTGCAGGAGGCGATTCATCGGCGCGTTGCTGGCCATGTCGCGTTGGATTTCCTCCAGCGACCGCTTTTGTGCGCCCGTCATTTGAAAGGGCAGGGAAGCCTCGAACTCCTGTGCCAGAGGGCCGGCTGCATGCGCGTGACCGCCGGATTCTAACACTGCGCGCCGCCGCCGCACCACCCGCAGTTGATAGCCATAAAACTCCTCGAGGGCCAGGTAACGACGGGCCTTCTCCAGGTACTCCATCGTCTCGGTGAAATGCACCGCCTTGATGGCCCGCGCGCGGCTCCAGCCGGCGAACTCTCCCTGCTGGCTCGGGGGCGGTAAAAGATCGCGGGTAAAGTCATCGCCCAGGGCCTGGATGACATGCCAGGTCGCCGTGCGCAGCGTCTTCTGGGTCACGCCTGATTTCAGCCGATAAACAGGCGTGATGCGGCCGCTGTGGATGCGGGTGGTTTCCTCTTCATCGCCCAAGACCTCATACTCGGGGTGATCCATCAGCAGGCGATCCTTCGATTCCTTCACCTTGCCGTAGATGATCAGCTCCTGGCCTTCCGCGATGGCCCGGCTCATGAACGGCATGTTCCACCAGCGCAGCGTCAGCAGCCTACCCATGGCCGCGCCGCCGATGGGCTCTACCTGCGCCTCAAACAGCCCCGCCCCACGCCGCGCACCAAAGTACTTGTTCCCCGTCTTTGTCACCAGCACCTGGTAGCAGGCAGGCAGCTCGCTGACCTGAAAGGTGGCCCCCTCCATCTGCCGCCGATCTTCATGGCGAAACGGCAGCCAGTTCACGATCTCCCCCACCGTCAGCACTTGCTCCTTGGCCAGTGCCTTCACCACCCGTGAGGGCAGGCCGGGAACATCTGAAAGGGAGGCGTCTAGAGCGAGGGGCATGAACGAAGAATGAAGGGGCGGGAATGGAAAAGATGGCTCGCCTTTCCGGTTAATCTTTAAAATCTTGTTCAACCTGCCAAAAATCATCCCGTCATGACCACCGGCCTGCACCTCGCCCCTCTCTACACGGATCACGATCCCGGCCCAGGCCACCCGGAGAGCCCCGCCCGCTACACCGCCATCCTGAAGGCTCTGGGCACCTCCGGCCTACTACCAAAGCTGGCCTCCATCCCCAGCTGCCAGGCGGAGCTGCCTGAGATCGAGCTCTGCCACCCGCGCCACTACATCGAACTGGCTCGGGATGAAGTCGCCGCGGGGCTGGATACCCTCAGCACGGGCGATACCCAGATCTGCGAAAAGAGCTACACCGTGGCCACCCATGCCGTGGGGGCCGTGCTGAATGCGGTGGATGCCGTCATGACGGGCAAACTGAGCCGCGCCTTTTGCGCCGTGCGTCCGCCTGGCCACCATGCTCGGCCCGCTCAGGGCATGGGCTTTTGCCTGTTTAACAACATTGCCGTGGGGGCCCGCCACGCTCAGAAAAAACACGGGGCTGCCAAGGTAGCCATTGTGGACTGGGACGTGCATCACGGCAATGGCACCCAAGACATTTTCTACGATGACGGCAGCGTCCTCTTTGCCAGCACCCACCAGTCCCCCTGGTATCCCGGCACCGGTGCCAAGGAAGAAACCGGTGCTGGCAAAGGCCAGGGAACCACCCTGAATTTCCCCTTCGCCGCCGGGGCAGGCATGAAACAAATCGGTGCCGCTTTTCAAGACCACCTCCTGCCCGCGCTCGCTCGATTCAAGCCCGATCTCATCATGATCTCCGCTGGTTTTGATTCTCGCGTGGATGATCCCCTCGGCCATTTCAAACTCACCGATGACGACTTTGCCCAGCTGACCCGATGGCTCATGGCCGCTGCGGATGAGCACTGCCAAGGCCGCCTCATCTCCGTCCTCGAAGGCGGTTACAACCTCACCGGTTTGGCCAGTGCCGTGACCTCGCACGTCACCGCCCTGATCTGACTCAACAGCGCGATTGCCGCGTGTAGAGTCACGCATCTCTTTGAGACCTCATTGTCAAACCCACTTTGGTAAACCACCTCCCGGCATGGATCGAAAGCCTCGCATCTTCATGTCATCGTTTCCATGCACGAAATACGCATGAGGTAGAGAGTACCAAGATTCGGTGCTTACTCTGTAGTAAATTCACCATTTCCTGCTGTAATCCGGTAGCCCATGCAAAAATCTGTTCACTTCCGAGTTGATCCAAAACTCGCCCACGTTCTGGGCGAAAACTACACGTCGAGCGAAAAAGCACTGAAAGAACTCATCGACAATGCATGGGACGCCGAGGCTACCGAAATACATGTCACAGTTCCAAACATCCTCACAGATTCCCCCATCATCGTACAGGACAACGGGAGCGGCATGAAGACGGCGGAGGTCGAGTCCGAATACCTCAACATCGCCAGCCCGCGATTCAGTCGCAAAGGTGATCGCACCCCCAATCTCAACCGCACTGTCAAAGGCCGCAAAGGCATAGGCAAGTTCGCAGGACTCATCCTTGCCTGTGAGATGGAACTTATCACCCAAGCTGCCGGGAAGCGCACCAGAGTCCTCATCTCCAAACTTGTTCTGATGGAGGCTCTTGGCGACCTAGAGAAAGTGCCCTTGCCCCTCGATGTCGCCGACTCAGATGCACCGGATGCTAAAGGAACTACTATCACCCTGCGAAACCTCAATCCCAAGCTCTCGCACATCCAGCCCGACAAACTCAAAGAGCTACTTGCACTCGATTATGGCCGGGAACCTTCCTTCGTCATCTTTGTGAATGGGGAAAGAGTCTTCCACCACGACATTCAGGGCGAGAAATTTCAGACGGAAATCACACTGCCTAACGGACTGATCGCCAAGGTCTCCTACACAATCGCCAAGAACCCTCTACCAACTAGGATAGTTGGCCTGATTCTCCGTGTCGGGGGCAAAAGCATCGGTAACCCACACCTCTTTGGCCTCGAGAATGACGAAGCTCTTTCAGACCGACTCCGTCGCCGAATCGTTGGGGAAATCAATCTCCCAGCCGACTCGCTCGAGCTAACCGCTGCCGGAGGTGATGTCATTGAAAGTGACAAGGGGTTTGAAATGCTGATGCAGATAATTCCCGCCGAATTGAAACGGAACCTCGAAGCCACACACAAGAGAGAGTTCGACCTCGCAAAAGGCAGGCTTACTCAAGCGATGAATAGGCGACTGGAAAACGTACCAGAGCACCGTCGAGCCATTGCCGAGGAACGCATCACCCGCCTCATGCAGCGGTCTTTTCAGGAGGGTGAAAAGCTGGAGCGTATCGAAGCCCTCGTCGCTCTCGTGCTCGATGCCTTGGAGATTGATGAATATTGGACTGTCTGCCAGCACGTCCACGAAGCAGAAAAAGTGGATGTATTCCACTTCGCCACCGCTCTTGAAGAATTCGGTCTATGCGACCTCGCCTTCATGGGCACACAGGCCAAGCGGCGACTGGAGTTCCTTGATGGACTCGACCGACTCGCCAACGACCCAAAGACGAGCGAGGCTCAAATGCACAAGGCACTCGCCACCAACCTCTGGGTCTTCGGTCCGGAATATAGCCTCATGGCCAGTAACCGCCAGCTCCGCACCATCATTGAAGACTACATCGGCTCCGATGCCACCGACCGCCCGGACCTCTTCCTCGCAGGCAACGTCCTCAAACAACACCTCCTCATCGAGTTCAAGAAGCCCACACTCACAGTAGGACGCGACGCCGAGAATCAGGCCAAAAAGTACGCCGACACCCTCACTGGCAAACTTGGCATGTCCCTCGAAATCCTCATCATCGGCGGAGAGGTTGATGCCAAGCTCGTTGACGAATACACAGGCAAGAAAACCAATTTTGCCAGTTACCGAGCCGTCATCTCAACTGCGAAGACGCAGTTGGAGCGGATGCTCAAAGAGCTTGCGTCTAACCTCAATTAATCCCTGCAATATTTCATCGGCTTGCGCGCAACTGTGAAGGTGGACGGCGATAGTGGTGAAGTACCTGCTGCCGACTTGCCAGATGGCAAGGGTAACCACTCCTGCGGGCAACCACCCCGGTAAACGTCAGCTTGGCAGCGAGACGGGCCGTGTTACAATGCGGTATGTCGTTCCAACAACTCCTCATCACTGAAGTCTCCCAGCAGCCGGAGCCGCTGCTGCGTGAAGTGTGGCATTACCTGAATTTTCTCAAATCGAAGGCGAACATGGAGCCTCATGAACAGGCGTCTGTTCGACCTGGTTTTGGTTCTGTTCCAGGAATCAAGCTGGCCGATGACTTTGAAGCGCCGCTCGAAGCTTTTGCGGATTATCGCCCATGACTGCTCTTCTGGATGCTCATGCGCTGCTTTGGTTCCTGTCCGGTAGCAGCCAACTCAGTGCCAAGGCGCTGGCGTTCATTCAAGATGCGCAGAACACCCTCTTCGTGAGCCCCGCGACCTTGTGGGAGATCGGCATTAAGGATTCTTTGGGAAAACTCACTTTGCCGGAACCCTTTGAAAAGCTTTTTCCCGCGCGACTTGATGTTTCAAACATCATTACTCTTCCCATTCTGATTCCGCATCTTCATGTTCATCGAAGGCTGCCGTTCCATCACAATGACCCTTTTGATCGCCTGATCATAGCACAGGCGTTGGCGGATGATCTCACCATTGTCTCCTGCGATTCGCAGTTTCCAGCCTATGGCGTCAAACTGCTCTGGTAATGTGCCGCCCTTCGCGGCACCCATGCGCCCCCAATGACCGACCTTCTCCAGATTGAAAAACGGTATCTCTGGCATCCCTTCACGCCCATGCAGGCGTGGTGTGAGGATGGACATGAGCCACTGATGTTGGTGTCGGGTCAGGGCTGTTATTTGCGGGATCAGCATGGGCGTGACTACCTGGATGGCAACAGCTCCATCTGGACGAACATTCACGGGCATAGCCACCCCACCATCCATGCTGCCATCCGGGCTCAGTTGGATCATGTCGCGCATACGTCCTTCCTCGGCTTCACGCATGAGCCTGCCATTCAGCTCGGTCAGCAACTGGTGGATCTCTTGCCCGGCAGCGCCCTGAGCCGGGTGTTTTATTCGGACAATGGCTCTACCGCCATCGAGTGTGCCATCCGCATGGCCTTGCAGTATTGGAAACAAAATGGGCAGTCGCAGCGGGATACCATCCTGGCCTTTGACCGCGCTTATCATGGCGATACCCTGGGGGCGGCCAGTGTGGGGGGCATCCCGGTCTTCAAAGGCAGCGGCAATGACTTCGGTTATCGCGTTCAGCGTGTGCCCACTTTTGAGGCTTTGGATCAACTGTCCCCCGAGGAAGTGTCGCGTCTTTCCGCCGTCATCATTGAGCCTCTCATCCAAGGCAGCGCAGGCATGCGCCTGTGGCCTAGCGGGATGTTGAGGGCCCTCAGCGACTGGTGTCGCGAGCGCGATATCTTCCTCATCCTGGATGAAGTGATGACGGGTTTTGGTCGCACAGGAAAGATGTTTGCCTGTCAGCATGAGGACGTGGTTCCAGACTTTCTCTGCCTGGCCAAGGGCCTTACGGGTGGCTACTTGCCGCTGGCTGCGACGATGACCACGGAGCGTGTGTTTGAAGGGTTTCTCGGGGCCGGGCGTGCCTTTTATTACGGTCATAGTTATACCGCGAACCAACTCGGCTGTGCTGCTGCGCTGGGGAGTTTGCAAGTCTTCCGGGAAGAACAGGTCATGGAGCATCTGCCGGAAAAGATCCGCGTCTTCACGGCTCTGCTCGGTGCTCTGCGAGATATCCCCTGCGTCATGGACATTCGCCAATGTGGGCTGGTGGCGGGCATCGAGATCGGACCTTATGCACCTGAGGCCCTCATCGGCGTGAAGACCTGCCTGGAAGCCCGCCAGCATGGCCTTCTGACTCGGCCCGTGGTGGATACGCTCGTGCTCATGCCACCGCTCGCTGCGACGGAGTCCGAGCTGGAAAAAATGGTGAACGCTTTGCGCCAAGCCATCGTGACCATCGCCGCTACGGCGTAAATTGGACCTCAAGGTAAAAGAATCGGTATAACCAAAAGAGTGGCGATTCAGGCGAGCCAAAGTAGCCAGAGCTTTAGCTCGCCAAAGCTCCACCTTCCATTCGGCTTGTTATCTCTTCTGCTTGGCGCAAAGCGAGGCTTTCTTGGGGTAGAGTTGGTTGTAGCTGCCCGCCTAGCGTGTGGGCGAAGGGTCTTGAGCATCGAGTTTCACCATCCCCACGCCCTGGCGGGCGCAGCTACTCAAAATTACGCCAAGGCCGCGCGAATCAGCAAGGCCATCGGGTCCGGATCACGGCCCATGAAATCGCGGAAGAGCTTCGCAGGGTCCTCGGAGTTGCCCTTGCTTAGCACCTTGTCACGGAAGTCACGGCCCACCTTGGGATTCAGCACCCCTTCGTTTTGGAAGCGGGTAAAGGCATCGGCATCCAATACTTCCGCCCACTTGTAGCTGTAATAGCCGGCGGCATAACCGACTGGGCTACTGAATAGGTGACCAAAACGCCGCGCCATGGAGGGCGTCTCTGTCTTCAGCGGCATGAGGTAAGGCTTCAACAACTGGCGTGAGAGCTGATCCAGATCTGCGCCTTCGTCGGTGGCGTGGTGCATGTGCAGCTCCAGGTCCAGCTTGCCAAAGGAAAGTTGGCGCACGATGTCGCTGGCGCTGCGGTAGTTCTTGGCAGCCAGCACTTTCTTGAGGAGGCGGGCAGGGATGGTCTCTCCTGTCTCATGATGACGGGCAAACAGGTCCAGGCTTTCACGCTCCCAGCAGAAGTTTTCTAGGATCTGGGAGGGTAGCTCCACAAAGTCCCAGTAAACATTCACGCCATTGAGAGAGGGGATCTCCACATTGCCTAACAATTGATGCAACAGGTGGCCGAATTCATGGAAGACGGTGCACACTTCATCATGCGTCAGCAGGGCAGGCTTGCCATCCACAGGGGGAGTCATGTTGCCGCAGATGAGGCCCAGGTGCAGGCGGCGGTCGCGCTCGCCACTCGGGGGCACGCCGCCTTTGAGATAGTTCATCCAGGCACCGCCACGCTTGGAGTCGCGCGGGTGCCAGTCTGCGTAGAAGGAGCCGATGTGGACACCCTTTTCGTTACGCACTTCGTAGAATTTCACATCCGGGTGCCACACTTCTACCGGGCCCAGTTCCCCAGGTTGGGTGCTGGCAGGGCCAGATTCCCCGGCAGGGTAGTGCACCACATCCCGACCCACGATGCGGAGGTCAAAGACCATCTCCGCCAGCCTGAACATGCCGCCTAGCACCTTATCGAGCGGGAAGTAAGGGCGCAGTTCTTCCTCATCAAAGTCGTACTCAGCCTTGCGCTGTTTTTCCGCCCAGTAGCCCACTTCCCACGGTTGCAGGAGATCGGCTGCCTGGCCCACGGCATCGGCACGGTATTCTTGAAGCTGGATCGTTTCGCGATCAAAGGCTCCCTTAACCTTAGCGTGCAGGTTCTCGATGAACTGGAGCGCCGTTTGCCCATTCTTCGCCATGCGCTGCTGCAGCACGTGGTCGGCAAAGTTCGACTTGCCCATGAGTTGGGCCTTTTCGTGACGCAGACGCAGGATCTTCCAGATGAGTTCCGTGTTGTCATGGTCACCGCCACGGCCAATGCCGGTGGAGCCTTCCCACACGGCTTTGCGCAGGCTTTCATCTTCCGCATACTCCATCACCGGGATCATGGAAGGGGCCTTGAGTGTGAGTCGATACTGCGGGGCCTCAGGGGTGCCTAGTCCCTTGGCAGCAGCCTCAGCGCGTGCGGCATCAATGGCCGATTGCGGCATGCCTTTGAGGCGATCCGCATCCGTCAGGATGAGCTCCCACTTGTTGGTGGAATCGAGCACGTTCTCAGAGTACTTCTGGGTGGCCTGAGACAGCTCGGACTCCAGTTCTTCCAGGCGCTTCTTTTTCTCCGGTGGCAGGTTGGATCCCGCCTGGATAAAGCTTTCCATCGTCTCCTTCAGCGCCCGTTTGCGCACAGGCGGCAGGTCGCGGGCCTCTTCCGTTTTGCTGTAGGTCTCCAGCAGATCCCACAGGTGTTCATTTAGGGGGATCTTGGCGAAAAAAGAGCTCACTTCCGCCAGCATGGCATTGTGCGCTTCCCGCATGGCGGGGGAGTTGCACAGGGCATCCAGGTGCTGCACCAGGCCCCAGGCTTCATTGAGTGAGCGGGTGGACTCATCCAGCGCCAGCACGACGGTGTCGAAGTTCATCTTGCCGCGATCTTGCTCGATCAGGCGATTGATGTTCGCGTCGGCCTGCTCCAGGGCGGTTTTGATATCCGCCTGAATGCAGTTGGAATCCAGGGTGGACCAGCGGATGTGAAAGTCCTGAGTGAGGAACGGTTGAGCCATAGGGGGTGGTAGGCGTAGGAGCCGCGATTATCGGCGGGGAGGCTCGGGTGGCAAGGATGAACGCGCAGGAATGAATTTTGTTAAGCTAGGGTAAAGGTCCAAGTCATCTGGAGGAGTCGGGCGTTCAAGAGGAAGTATGAAACGAACGACGATTCTTCTCTGGCTGTGCGCTGGGCCTGTTTTTTCCCAAACTCCGCCTCCTGAGGCCACCGTGCGAGAGCAGGCCGGGTGGCGCATGGTGTCCTCCAATGGCATTGCCAATCACGTCATGGGGGCGTTTCCCAATGCGCACAATCCGAACGCAATTGCCCCTCAGAAATACGAGTTTCGCGTCACGTTGAAGCCCCAGGTCGCCGCCCAGCCCACCCGGGCAGAGCGAGCCTTTTTTGGCGTGGCAGTGAATGGCGTGCCTTTTGAACCGGGCACGGCGGAGTTTTGGCAGCGCGATCCCCGCTCCGGCTGGGTGGCTGAGGCCAAAAGTGGCCAGGTGGACCTGGGGCTGGACCAAAACGATGCCCACGTGCAGCCCAATGGGGCCTACCATTACCACGGCCTACCCACCGGGCTAATTCAAAATCTGGGCGGAGATGCGGCGGATAAAATGCAGTTGTTAGGCTGGGCGGCCGATGGTTTTCCCATCTACTCCAGCCGTGCGCATCAAGCCCCTAAAGATGCCACCAGCCCCCTGGTGAAGATGCGCAGCAGCTACCGCCTGAAAGCGGGTGAGCGTCCCGGTGGCGATGACGGCCCCGGTGGCCCTTACGATGGTTACTACACCCAGGACTATGAGTACGTGGCAGGTTTGGGAGATCTGGATGAATGCCATGGGCGCTTCGGCGTCACGCCGGAATATCCCGCTGGCATCTACCACTACTGCATCACCGATGAGTTCCCCTACATGGGCCGCCAGTGGAAAGGCAGTCCGGACAAGAGCTTTCAAAAACAAGGTGGCGGCCCTCCCGGTGGTGGCCCGCCACGCCGGGGGCGGCGCGGTGGCCCAGGATTTGGCCCGCCTCCTGGAATGGGGCCTCCAGGTGGCCCCAGAGGTGACGGTCCACCCCCTCGTCCCTGATTAGGTGCCGCAAAAGGTGCGGTAATCTTCCGCTGGCTGCGGTTGGCTGTATTCGGGTAAGTCCACGCGGTGATCATAAGGCGTGGCCAGCACTTGGAGCAGTCGCTGCATGACGCTGAGGTCCTCGTTTTGCATGGCGGCTGCCAGGGCCTCTTCCACCTTGTGATTGCGCGGGATAAAGGCGGGGTTGTGCGCTTGCATCAAGGTCGTCACATCAGTGGCAGATTGTGGCTGCCGAGTTAACCGCAGTTTCCATTGAGACAGCCAGTCTGAAAAAGATGCATCATTGGTTAGGTGGTTTTTCACCCCGACGGTCGCGGAGAGAGCGCGGAAGGTGTTGGTGTAGTCGGCTTCCTGCGTGTGCATCCAGCTCAGCAGGGTATCCGCCAGGGCCTTGTCTTCGGTTTCTTCATTGAACAGGCCTAGCTTCTTCCTCATGCCGGCGAGCCAGGCCTCATCGAAGCGGCTGCGGAAGCTTTCCAGCGCGGCATTGGCCAGATCAATGGCCTGCTTTTCATCGGGGTGCAGCAGGGGTAAAAGCGCCTCCGCAAGCCGGGCCAGATTCCACTGGGCGATGGGGGCCTGATTGCCATAAGCATATCGGCCATGATGATCAATGGAACTGAAGACTGCGCCGGGATCATAGGCGTCCATGAAAGCACAGGGGCCATAGTCGATCGTCTCGCCCGAGAGGGCCATGTTGTCCGTATTCATCACGCCATGGATGAAGCCCACATGCAGCCACTGGGCGATGAGGGAGGCCTGACGTCCAATGACGGCATGGAGCCAAGCTAGATAAGGCGAATCCTCACCCGCCAGCGCCGGGTCGTGCCGTGCCAAAGTGTAGTCAGCCAGGGCCTTCAGCGCGGTTTTGTCTTGATTCGCCGCAGCCCACTCAAAGGTCCCCACACGAATGTGACTGGCCGCTACCCGAGTGAGAACCGCCCCCGGCAGGGGCTGCGGGCGATACACCGCCTCCCCCGTCGTAGCCACAGCGAGGCTGCGCGTGGTGGGGATACGCAGAGCGTGCATGGCCTCGCTGATGATGTATTCACGGAGCATCGGCCCCAGCGCAGCGCGGCCATCTCCCCGTCGCGAATAGCGGGTGGGACCGGGACCTTTAAGCTGGATGTCGAACCGCGCCCCACTCGGCGTGATTTGCTCGCCTAACAAAATGGCGCGTCCATCTCCCAGCGTGGTGAAGTTGCCAAACTGATGCCCCGCATAGGCTTGGGCGATGGGGTGGGCCCCAGGAGGCAATTCATTGCCCGTAAAAAGTGCCGCCGCCTCCGGCCGATCCAGCAGCTCGGGTTTCAAGCCTAGCTCATGTGCCAAGGCGTGATTAAAAATGGTTAGGCGCGGTGTGGCGACTGCCGTCGGTTTAGCCAGGGAGTGAAACAGCGCGGGAAGCTGCGCATAGCTGTGTTCCAAACGCCAGCCAGCGTCGGCGGAGGAAAGAGGGGACTCGTTCATGAAATAAGGTTCCCTTTTCATGCACCCTGCCTTTGCCACAGCAAGCTCAGATGTGGGAGATGCGGCGATCTCTCGCCTCAGTGAAGATTTTGCGGCACCTTCACCAGCTTCGCCCGGTCATAACCCTGGGCCTCCAAACGTTTCAGGATGCCCTGGTAAGTCGCCTCATCCAGGCTGGGCTTCCGGCTCAGCACCCAGGCCAGCTTGCGATTGGGATAACCAATGACACTCCACTGATAATCGGGGTCCAAATCAATGATCAGGTAGGGGATGCGAAAGGGCCACAGGAGCTGCACGCGCCATTCGGCATTCGTTTCTTTATTGTGCACCCAGGCCTTGCCTTTCCACTGCTGGAGCGGGGCGTCTAATGAACCTTTGCGAAAGAGAAAGATGTTGTCCATCTTTCCATCCGGTCGTGGGGTGTAACGATCCAGCGTGCCCACCTTGCCTTTTTCAAGCGAGTAGGGAATGTGGGCAAAGACATACCAGTCCCCCATGTAACGTGGCAGATCCACGTGGGCGACGGTTTTGAGTGGGGGCTGTTTCACGGCGGTGGAGCATGAGGTGAAAGAAAACAGGCACGCCGCAGCGAGCAGGTAGTAAAAAGTTTTCACATCCTAGAGAACGCCTCGCACTGACCAAAAGGGGCAAGGAAATGCGAGCTGTGCAGCGTATGATTCTCCTGTAGGGCAATCAAACGACAATCGCCTTTAAATGGGTTTTGCGCTTCATTTCAATCGTTCCAGGGCGATGACATCTAACCGATCCTTTTCCCTGACTGAGGTCGATTTGAGCCGGATCAGGGCCGCTTTAGAAGCGTAACGAACAATGCGATCTCCGATTTCCAAAGTGCCAGCATCGGGAAGTAGGTCGCTGTAATACAGACCCGTCATGCGAGTGAAGATATCAATTTGGCAGTATTCAGATTCTTCCACTACACGAATAGCTCCTTCTTCATCCGTGAAGTCATCCATGGATAGTTCACGGGCAAATCCCTCGCCATAATCCGACAGTGCATCGAGCAAGCGGGATACATTTTGAGTGCTTGCCTCGATGAGAATATCCACATCCTCCGTCATTCGCATGTAGCCTTGAAGGGCCACGGCCACTCCACCGACGACGATGAATTGAACATCGTGATCAGCGAGGCGCACCAACAGTTTTTCGAATGAGGGTTCCATCGGATTCAGGAGTTCGCCAAACACCGCCACGCAGCCGTTGTGCATTTTTCCACAGCATTTCCAGACGCTTCAGTGGTGGCAGACTGGAAAGGCTGCCACCCACGGTTCGGCGCAAGGTCTCCTGTAAATCGTCAGGCATGGATGAACATAATGAATACTCTGTAAAATACAAGGTGAACGCGTGAGATGTGTCTCCTCGGATTCAGGAGCTCTGAATCCAAGGAGAGGGGGCTAAAATTTACCCTTTCTCAAACACAGGCTTCCCATCCTTCATCGTGGCGATGATAACATCGCCATCCTTGAAGCCGCCTTCCAGCACTGCCAAGCTTAGCGGGTCCAGCAGATGTTTCTGGATGGCACGCTTCAGCGGGCGGGCTCCATAGACCGGATCAAAACCAGCGTCGGCCAGGTAACGGGTGGTCTCATCCGTGACGGTGAGGTGGATGTTTTGTTTGGCCAAACGAGTGATCACACGCTGAAGCTGGATCTTCACGATCTTGTCGAGCTGGGCGGCATCCAGGCGATCAAAGATGACGATTTCATCAATACGATTGAGGAACTCGGGGCGGAAGAATTGCTTGAGCGACTCACGCACCAGGGCGTCGCGTTGCTCGGCATTGTTCACGTCCTGAATGGCGTTGCTGCCGATGTTGCTGGTCATGATGATGACCGTATTTTTGAAGTCCACGGTGCGGCCCTGACCGTCGGTGATGCGGCCATCATCCAGCACTTGCAGCAGGCTGTTGAACACGTCGGGGTGGGCCTTTTCCACCTCGTCAAACAGCACCACGCTGTAAGGGCGGCGGCGCACGGCCTCGGTGAGCTGGCCACCTTCGTCATACCCCACGTAACCGGGAGGCGCACCGATCAGGCGACTGACGCTGTGCTTCTCCATGTACTCGCTCATGTCGATGCGGGTCATGGCGTTGTCATCATCGAAGAGGAACTCAGCCAGGGCCTTGCACAGCTCAGTCTTGCCCACGCCGGTGGGGCCTAGGAAGAGGAAGCTGCCGATGGGGCGATTCTCATCCTGGATGCCCGCACGGGCACGGCGCACGGCATTGGACACCGCCACGATGGCATCCCGCTGGCCGATGACACGATCTGCCAGACGTTCCTCCATCTTCACTAGCTTGGAGCGCTCTCCCTCTTGCAGGCGAGAGACAGGAATGCCCGTCCAGTTGGCCACCACACGGGCGATGTCGTCCTCGGTGACTTCTTCGCGGAGCAATGTGGGTTGGGCCTTGGGTTTATCAGGAGTCTCGGTGAGCGACTCGTTTTGAAGCTTCTTCTCCAGATCCGGGATGAGACCATACTGGATCTCCCCAGCGCGGCTGAAGTCGCCTCGGCGCTGGGCTTGCTCCAGTTCGGTTCTCAGGCGATCAATCTCCTCCTTCACCTTGCGGCCGGCGTCCACGGTTTCCTTCTCCTTCAGCCATTGGGCTTTCAGGGCCGAGGATTGTTCTTTGAGATTGGCGATTTCCTTCTCCAGCTTTTCCAGGCGGGTCTTGCTGGCTGGATCTATTTCCTTTTTTAAAACCTGACGCTCCATTTCGCCCTGCATGACTTGGCGTTCGATGACGTCAATCTCTGTAGGCATGGAATCCAGCTCAATCTTGATGCGGCTAGCGGCTTCATCCACCAGGTCAATGGCCTTGTCCGGCAGGAAGCGATCCGTGATGTAGCGGTTGCTCAGCGTGGCAGCAGCAATGATGGCCCCGTCCTGAATGCGCACACCGTGGTGCACCTCATAACGTTCCTTCAAACCACGCAGGATAGCGATGGTGTCCTCCACACTCGGCTCACCCACCAGTACAGGTTGAAAGCGACGCTCCAGCGCGGGGTCTTTTTCGATGTATTTGCGGTATTCATCCAGCGTGGTCGCGCCGATGCAGCGCAGCTCCCCACGGGCCAATTGAGGCTTCAGCAGGTTGCCCGCATCCATGGCCCCTTCCGCCTTGCCTGCACCCACGATGGTGTGCAGCTCATCAATGAAAAGGATGATTTCTCCCTCACTGCTGGTGACTTCCTTGAGGAAGGCTTTCAGGCGTTCTTCGAACTCGCCACGGAACTTGGCCCCTGCCATCATGCCGCCCAGATCCATACTGATGAGACGTTTGCCTTTCAGGGAATCCGGCACGTCCCCAGCCACGATACGGCGGGCCAGGCCTTCGGCGATGGCCGTCTTACCCACACCGGGTTCACCGATGAGCACAGGATTGTTTTTCGTGCGACGGCTCAGCACCTGCATCACTCGGCGGATCTCCTCATCTCGACCGATGACAGGATCAATCTTGCCTTGCTTCGCACGGGCGGTGAGGTCGGTACCGTATTTTTCCAGGGTCTGGTATTTGCCTTCCGGGTCATGGTCCACCACACGTTGGCTGCCCCGCACGGCGGTGAGGGCTTTGGAAACGGTGTCATAAGTGAGGCCCGCCTGCTTCAGCAGATCGGACACCTCGGACTTGGCCTTGAACAGGGCCAGGAGGACGTGCTCCACACTGAGGAAGTCATCCTTGAGTTTCTTCTGCTCATCTTCCGCCTTGGTCATCAGATCTCGGAACTCGCTGGACAGGTAAAGACTACCCGTTGCCCCCGTGACCTTGGGTTGGCGGTTCAGCAGTTGAGCTAGTTGCTCAGGGAGTTGCGTGGCCTTTTCAGGATTGACCGCTGCCTTTTCCAGCAACGGCTTGGTGATGCCCCCTTCCTGATCCAGCAGCGCGGAAAGGAGGTGGGCAGGTTTGACTTCTTGATGCCCATGGCGAGTAGCCACAGACTGCGAGGCGTTGAAGGCCTCTTGGAGCTTAACGGTAAATTTTTCAGGAGACATAATTTTGAGGGTTGGTTGTTTCCCTGATCCTATGCTCAGACTGTGCCACAGCGGCGCAATGTTGCGCTAGCCTTTATTTGGCAAGGGAAGGGCGTGCATTGCCTGCTAATGGGAAAACTGAAGAAAGTTTCCTTTTGGCTCAAAAAAGCGGATCAACTGTGACAGGATGGCATTTTAATCGTGCACTTTGAGCGAGCGCTCTTTCTGAGATATTCTCTCCCGAATGATTTAATGGCTTTGCCCATCAAAGAAAAGAATTAGGTCCGTCAACGCGAGGAGCCAAAAAGCTGAAGTGTAACAAAGAATGGCGTAAATGATCCAGGCATTGCCCGTTTCTTTCAATAGGCACGCCACCCCAATGCGAAGCAAAATCATGGCGTTGAAATACATCGCCATTTCATTTCTCCAGATACCAATGCCATACATGCATGGGAGCACCAGCATCTGAAGGAAAAACCCAGCAATCAGGGCAACAAATAAATGTAAATAGTTCCAGGAAACGGCTTGGGCTGGTGCCAGTAGAATTTGGAAGTGGGGTTTCCATTCAGATGCACGCCGCACGATGCTGTTCAATCCCACCAAGCATCCTGTGAAGGCTTGCACTGTCGGTGCATAAAGCCCGCGCTTTCTTCACTCCTTCGTCAGCTTCAGCAGGGCGTCCACATCGCCATATTTGACGGCACCGGGGACGAAATTCACATCCCAGGGGGACTTCAAATCGGCGAAGCGGAAGCCTTCCAGGTCCGCAGTGACGCCATCTAGCGCGAGGACGGTGCCGGTGACCAGGGCGATGGGGCCCGCGCCTTCCAGGCCGTGGATTTTGAGCTGCTTCACGGGATACTTTTCCTGGTTCTGCATCATGGTCACCATGGTCATGGCATCGTGCACACGGCGGGCCAGGAGGGTGGGATTATAACCAAAGGTGTAACCGCTGAATTCACGGAAGTCGTTGGCTTTGGCCTTCAGATTGTCACCCGCCTTGGGCTGCTCCTCCATGCCGCGCAGGTAGAGGTCCGGGCAGGCGATGGCGATACCTTGATCCAGTAGCTTCTGGGCGGCGGGGGTGGGGCCTGCGGCAGTGAGGACGGAGTCGCTGCCCTTGAGGCTCAGCCACAGGGTGGCCTCGCCCTGCCAGTTTTTCGGGTAGAGGAAAACAGCGTGCAAGGTTTCCTCTTCGCGGTTGTTTTGGATGCGACCTTGGAGGATGAAGTGATCGGCCTTTTCTTCCTTTTTCACCATCTCATAGGCGACTTCCTGCGGGGTGGGCTGGAGGCGGCCCACGATGGTCTTCCAGGCTTCGCCCACGATGTTGCGCAGCGCGGTGGGATCGTCCTTCTGGATGAGGGCGGTAATGTTCTTTTCATCCTGCGCCGTCATCCAGTCGCAGACGGCTTTTTCATGGGCCTCTCCCACCGCCTCGCCCGTGGGGGCAGGGTGCTCGGCAGTCCAGACGGTCATGTCGGCCTTGGTAGAAAAGGTGAAGTCGCGCTCTTGAATGGGGCTTTTTTGGCCGAGCTGAAAGTGTTGATTGAAGAACTCATACATCGCCAACCGGGAGGGCAGATTGTAGTTGTGCGGAAACTGGGTGGCGATGTGGGCGGTGACCTTGTCTGGCACGCCGAGTTTGGCATAAAGATCCTTCAGATCTGGCAGGCCTTTGGTGGCCACTTCCTTTGTCCAATCATCGGCAGCGGTGATGCCCAGCGGGCGCGGGGCGGTGAGCGCGGCGATGTCCACATTCCCCTGGCCGATGCGCAGGTAGTGGCTGTTTTCACAGGTGCAGCCGCCCTGCATGGCAGTGGAGACCATCACGCAGGGGAAGGCCGCTTTGATCCGTTGGTCAATGCCCGTGATCATCATCGTCTGGGTGCCGCCCCCGCTGGCCCCCGTGCAGCCGATGCGGTCCGGGTCGATGCCCTCTAGACTCAGCAGGAAATCTAGCGCGCGCACGCTGTTCCAGGTGTGCAGGCCAAGGTAGGTCTGTAGGCGCAGATCTGCCTGTGGGCTGAGGAAACCGGTCTGCCCCGCGCCGTGGCGATGGAGTGGAAATTGGATGGAGTCGGCATTGCCCAGAGTATCGTAATGGAAGGCCGCGCAGCCCATGCGGGCCAGGTGGACACAGCGCGCCTGGAGCGGGGAACGGGCGGCAGATTCGCGCTCCTCAGCCCCTGTTTCGATCTGTTTTTTCATCGCCTCACTGCCCGCACCTACGTCCATGAAGCGGCCATCCGGCCAGTGGCCATGCGGGCACAGGATGCCGGGGATTTTGCCGCTGTGCTTTTTGGGCAAATACAGGCTGCCGGTGACGTAGTGGCCGGGCAGGCTTTCAAAAAATACGCGATCAATCGTGTAGTCATCCCGCTCCACCCGACCATGGATGGTGGCCTTCAGCGGCGTCTTTTCCGGCATCGGCCACAGGCCATTGGCCAGCAGCACGCGTTTTTCGATCTCCGCCCGCCGCGTTTGCCAGGCCTCCGCATCCGCCACCGGGGTAAAGGGAAAGTAGCCATTCAGATCCCGCATCGGTCGTGCAGTATCCATGCCGGAAGCGGAGGCCGTGAGGAAAAGGAGGCAGGGGAGCAGGAGCCGGGCTTTCATGGTGGAGATGCGCAGGATGAAAGAGAAGATCGCGCTTTGGGAAGGAAAATTGCAGCCATTCCACAGGTTCCCGGCCCGCAATGGCTCCAGCAAACGTGATTTCCCGTTTGCACCCCCCGCAGGGCGTGCCACTTTCGCCGCCCTTTCTCAGCCATGGCCCTCATTGTCCAGAAATACGGCGGTACCTCCGTCGGCAATCCAGAACGCATCCGGAACTGCGCACGCCGCATTCTGGAAACTCAGCGTGCTGGCCACCAGGTCGTCGCCGTCGTCTCCGCCATGTCGGGCGTGACGGATAACCTCATCCGCCTGGCCAAAGAAGTGTCCCTTGAGCAGGACCCCAGCGAGCGTGAAATGGACGTCCTCCTTTCCACCGGAGAGCAGACCACCATCGCCCTCACCGCCATGGCCATCAATGCCCTGGGAGGCAAAGCCGTCTCCCTCACTGGAGCGCAGGCCGGCATCTCCACGGACCGCATGCATACGAAGGCACGCATCGTCAACATCACGCCCGATGCCGTGCATAAGATGCTGGATGAAGGCAACATCGTCATGCTGGCAGGCTTTCAGGGTGAAACCGCCAGTGGCGAGATCACCACGCTGGGCCGTGGCGGCAGTGACCTCACCGCCATCGCCATGGCCGCCGCCATCAAGGCCGACCTCTGCCAGATTTACACCGATGTGGACGGCGTGTACACCTGTGACCCTCGCGTGGTGAAGTGTGCGACTAAGATCGAAGAAATCAGTTATGACGAGATGCTGGAAATGGCCAGCAGCGGCAGCAAAGTGATGCAGAGCCGGAGCGTCGAGTTTGCGAAAAAATTTGGCGTGCGCTTCGAAGTGCGTAGCAGCCTCAACAACAACCCAGGAACCCTCGTGAAAGAAGAAACCCCCGGTATGGAATCCGTCGTCGTGCGCGGCGTCAGCCTTGAGCGCAATCAGGCCAAGATCACCATTGACGATGTGCCAGATCGCCCGGGCATCTCGTCCGTCATCTTTGGTGCCATCGCCGGTGCTAACATCATGATCGACATGATCGTGCAGAACGTCTCTTTCGATGGCGAAACGGACATCTCCTTCACCCTCAGCGCTGCAGACCTGCCGAAGGCCGAGAAAGCCCTGCGCGAGATCCTTTCCACCCTCGGTGACAAAGTGACCCTGCGAACCGAGTCTGGAGTGGCCAAACTTAGCGTGGTCGGCATCGGGATGCGCAGCCACAGTGGTGTCGCCGCCAAAATGTTCAAAGCCCTGGCCGACGTCAGCGTGAACATCCTCATGATCTCCACCAGTGAGATCAAGACCGCCGTCATCGTCCAGGAGGCCGATATTGAAAACGCTTCCCGTGCCGTGCATACCGCCTTCGGTCTGGATGCAGCCTGAGCCACGTCAACCCGTCAAATGACGGGAAAGATCCCTAATGTGGGCAGTTCCTTATCGGACTGCCCATTTTTTATGGATGGATGGGCCTTTCGCCTTTCCGTTTACCCCACCTCACATCGCCGGCGGCGGGGTCGTTTCGGCGACGGCTTTGGATTTGAACAGGCTCATGATCAAGGTGAAGGGCAGAAAGATGACCTTCAGAATGAGACCCACGGTCATGGCGATGATCTTCATTGGCACGTGGAGAGCTTTGAAGAGCGGCTTCAGAGCCACCTGCACGGCAGGTACTTTGGCATACAGAATGGAGATTCCGAGGATGAGGACAATCCCGACAAATTTGCGGGCAGGCCCCACATGGACAGGCCCCTCAAAAACCTGGAAGCTGGTGGTAGGATCGCTGAGCAATTCAAAGACGAGGATGCCGCCTACGTAGCCGATGAGGACAAAGGCCGTATCGGCCAGAATGGGGAATTTCTCCAGCAGCTTGATGCAGGCCCCGGCAACAAAACGGAGGGCCAGGATGCCGATGAAAACGCCGGTACAGACGACCCAGAGACGGGGGTCAATCGCCACTGCGGCCACCACATTGTCCACGCTAAGGCTGAGGTCCATCAGCTCAATGCCAATGACAGTGGCCCAGAGACCGCGCTGGTTGGGACTATCTTTGTTGCCATCGTTGTCTTCATCGCCAGCACCGGTGAAGTGCTCGCTCATCAGATAAACGAGATAGGCCGCACCACAGATCTTGAGCCATGGGTTTTCGATGATCCATGCGGCAAAAAACATGCAGATGCCGCGAAAAAGATAGGCCCCAATGATGCCCAGTTTCAGGGCCAGATACTTCTGTTTCTCGGGAAGATGGTTGGCCATGGCGGCAATGGCCAAGGCGTTGTCCACACTCAGAAGTCCCTCGATAACGATCAGCATCAAAATGGCTGGTACTGCGGACGCGAGGTCGGCTGACGAAGGCAGGAAAGCGAGAATGGAATCGAAGAGGGGAAACATGAACAGGACGGGCTGCCTTTCACTACATGGCCACTGGTCGAATCCAAACGTCTTTTTAATTCCGCAAAAGATTCCTGGGACATCCCGGACTGGCCTTCGATGAAAAATCGATTATTAGTTAAGAAATGCGAAATTTCTCCCGACTTGTTTGTGCTTGGCTGGCCGTGGCCGGGCTGCCGTTCTTTGTCCTGAAAGCCGCAGCCCAGGATGGGGGGCCAGTGCCGAAAGACCGTAACACGATTCTGCAGTTGCAGATCTTTTTGGACAAACACCTCTTTGGTCCTGGAAAACTGGACGGGGCGGTGGGGGAGTTCACTTATAAGGCGGTGGTGAATTACAATTTCGCCAACGGCCATTCGGATCTCTATGACTGGGAGCCTGCCCTGAAAGCGGCCACGAAGGAGGTGCCGGTGATTTTTGCGGCCTTCAAGATCCGCAGCGACCTGGAAAAGTTTGTGAATCCGAAGCTGCCAGAAAAGCCTGAAGAACAGGTGAAGCACCCCTACATGGCCTACCGCAGCTATGTCGAACTCGTGGCGGAACGCTTTCACACGGACGAGAGCTTCCTGGCCAAGTGCAATCCGGAGCTGGACATGGCCAAGCTGACACCGGGAGACGTGGTGGTGGTGCCGAATGTGCGCTCCTTTCGCATCGAGGAAGTGAAACCCCTACAGAGCTTTGGCAAAGACCCTGCATTGAGCAATCACACCATCGTGGTGGACACGACCGAACGCATGGCGGCGGTTTATACCAGCGACGAAAAACTCCTGGCCGCCTTTCCCATCACTCCGGGTAAACCGGAGTTCATTCCGGTAGGCACCTGGAGTGTGAAAACGATGATGACCACCCCTAGTTTCCGTTATGACAAGCAGTTCCTGGAAGCTGGAGTGAGAGGCAAGGAAGCCTATCAACTGCCCCCTGGACCGAACAGTCCGGTGGGTATCTTTTGGTGCGGACTCAGCAAGTCAGGCATTGGCCTGCATGGCACGGCAA
Organism: Prosthecobacter algae; assembly: GCF_039542385.1. Lineage (NCBI taxonomy): Bacteria > Pseudomonadati > Verrucomicrobiota > Verrucomicrobiia > Verrucomicrobiales > Verrucomicrobiaceae > Prosthecobacter > Prosthecobacter algae. The sequence goes on from NZ_BAABIA010000001.1 coordinate 195,930, forward strand.
ATCCCCGCACCATCGGGCGTAGCCAGAGCGCAGGCTGTGTGAGGTTGGCGAACTGGGACGCCATCCGACTGCCCACTTTGGTCCGGCCAGATTCGCGGGTGATCGTGAGGTAGTGGAGTGCTCAAGGTTTCTTCTGCGCGAAGAGCCAGTTCCAGAATTCCTCGTTGTTGTAGGTTTGTGTCCAGGAATCGTGGCCGACACCTGGATAGATGGTTAGCTTTGCCGAGCTGCCTACCTTTTGCAGGGCACTGTGCATTCTGGTGGAGAAATCCACCGAGACGGCACCGTCTTTGTCGCCGTGGAAGATCCAGCAAGGCAGGTCTTTGATCCGTTCGGCCATCACGAACCCGACTCCGGCACCACCGCAAATGGGGGCGATGGCGGCATACGTATCCGGGTAGGCCAGTGCCGTATCCCAGGTGCCAAATCCACCCATGCTGATGCCAGTGAGGTAGAGGCGGGAAGTGTCCACGCGATGCGTGCGGATGATCTCATCCGTGAGGGCTTTCACCCCGTGCTCATTCCAGATGTTGGCAGTCGGCACCTGGGGGCAGACCACGATGGCCTCGAACTTTTTACCTGCGGCCATGAGCTTCGGCGGGCCGTGTTTTTTGAGCAGTTCCAGATCGCTGCCACGCTCGCCCGCGCCATGAAGGAAGACGAGCAGAGGCCATTTTTTGGCGGTATCGGTCTCATAACCTTCCGGCAGTGTGAGAAGGTAGGAATAGCCAACCTTGAGGGAGACCTCGCCTGCAAAGGTCTGCGGGGTCAGTTCCGCAGCGGAAAGGGAGGCGGTCATGGTGAGGGCCAGCAGGCTGGTGAAAAGAGGACGGATCATGGTGGGCAAACGAACGTGGAAGAAGGTAAAGTCTTGCGGTTTTAAGGAGAAATACAGGGCTGGAAATTAAGCCCGCTGAAACGGAGGGACTCGTCTGGCGGGGGCGTGCATGAAGCTTTGGGCGACCACTTTTTGGGGCGACTCCACGCTTTGTTTCAGCGACCGAAGCCAGAGCCCACCCGCCAGCATTAACAGGCCGCCAAGGAGCACGTAAACAGGCCGGAGATTGACGGGTTCGATGGTGCCAGCCCAATGGTCTACCAGCGAAAAACTTGCTGCGCCCAGGGTGAAAATAGCCATGCAGAAAAACCAGGCTTTATACACTCTGGCTGCCTGATGCAGGGACTCCGGCGGGAGCTCAGGCTTGGAAAAGCCACCCAGCAAGGCGAACCCTCCCAGAAGAATGGCGAAGAGCAGCAGGCGGCGGAAATCAAAGTTAAACTCCATGGGCTGGCAAGGCTTTGATGCGCATGATGCCTGTGTGGGTGCTGAAATCAATCTTGCGCATCTGCGCCAGCATCAGGATCTCCAACCGCCGTTCAGGATGATCCTCGATGGACTGCCACTTGTTTGCTGCCCGTAGGATGCCGAGTGTCTCATGAAGCCGGGTTTCGAGCCCGTTTGCCGTCGGCAGGCGCTGACACAAGTGCTTTAGAGCCCGCAAAATCAACAGCGGGCCGCCCAGGAAGATCTGACTCAGAAGGTAGGCAGGTCCTGTGATTCGATGGGTCTGCTGCTCCACCATGAAGGCCCCTCCGGAATCGCCCAAATCATGAAACAAAGAGGACTCAATGTAGCTGTTGAATCCATCGCCTCTCTGCCACTGCCGCCAGCCCCCATAGGTCACGGCCGCGAGTGCCGCGAGACTGAGCCATGGAACGAGTGTCGCAGGCAGACGAAAGGAATGAAAAACGAAAGCCAAGCCATAGCGGAAAAACATCCAGGCTACGGCATAACAGACGATGGATGCAGCCAGCAGCAGAACGCCTTTGAGGATTTGCAGACGGTTATAGGTGTCGATCATGTGCTTAGAAAATGGGTCAGTTTGGATTGCGGGCCGAGCACTTACTGAAAGGAAAGCCATGTCCGAGGTGGGAAGGGCGACATGGTTCGCCGGACAAGAATAAAGAGGCCTGTGGCTGCGGCCTGTAGGATGAACATTGTCAGACTGAGGAAAGCCCAAAAGCCTACAAACTCTGGCGATGTCAGCAGAATGGCCAAGCCTGAGGCTACGGCAATGGTGGTCATCATCCACGCGATGCGGGCTTTCTTTGACTGATTGCGTATCCATGAATGAGGCAAAAAGCGAAGGTCGAAAGCCGGGTGGAGGATCATGAAATACCGTGCCACCCAGCCAACGGGCGCTAAAAGCATCAATGTGGCTAACCACCAAAGAATGACGGCAGTCCAAAATTTAACGGCCAAGAGATGCAGGAGCAGCAGCCAGGGTTTGGATTGAGCGATGCTGTCAAAACTGACCCTAAAAGCGTGGAGTGAACGCCAGGGAAAGGAAAGGCAGCGATAGACAAATGCTTTTCTCTCAAAGGTCTCTTTCCAGTCTTGGATGACCACGGCACAAGTGGGCTGAGTAGCCAATGAGCGGGACAGCCAGTGCTCGGCAGCAGCAGGCCTCTCGAGATCCTGGAGGAGTGTTCCCACTTGCCATAAAACCACAGGATCTTCCGGATCATATTGAAGGGCATTTTGGAGCGCCTCGATACGCTCTTTCCAATGGCCATGAATCCCGGAATTGGCACGAAAAACAAATTCTGCGGTACGCCAAGTTTCGACGGACCCTGCATCCAGTTTTTTGGCTTTATCAGCGTGTGTTTGAGCCTGTTTTACTTTGCCGAGGACGGACATCACCGTAGCCATCAGCCGATGGAGTGTCGGGTATTCTGGGTCCAATGCTAAGCCTCGTTCCAAGTGCCTGCGAGCCTGACGAAACGCGGATTGCTGAACGGCGATCTGCGCAGCTAGAACGTAGTGAAAGGGGTTTTCAGGATCCTTTCGCAGAAGCCAATCCACGTGCTGCTTCGCTTCTTTACTTTGACGAAGTTGGATCAAGGCAACCGCTGCGTAACGATGCCCGGCTTCATCTTCGACCTTTTGGGCCAGTCGCTCTCTCGCCATGGTTAGCAGACGCTCCCATTGTTTGGCCTCAATCAAGTGATTGAGAACAGTCACAGAGGGGTGGATATCCAATGCTTCTGCACCAGATTCGGGATCCTGACCAGGGGCGAAGGACATCGGATTCTGATGCTCTTAAAACATCCAATCAACAAGGCGATTTGTCGAAATCTCCTAGGCCTTCACGATGAGGGATCTCCATGCGCGTGCTTACAGGGTGCTTTGAAGGAGCTCGGGAGAAGATTCGCTAGCTCTGCTGGTGTCTAGCCTTTAGGCGATGCTTCTGTATTCGATGCTCTCTAAAATCGCCTAAAGGCTAAACACCAACAGAGCGAATCAGGCGTTAGAGTAACGCTTCATTGAACGGTCTCGATGACTGGCAAAATCACCTGCCCGCCGGGGCGAGGTGGTTCGCCTCGGCATGCATGCGCAGTTCCTCAACGGCCTCAAGAATCAGCTCGCGGTCCATTTCGTGGACTTCGAGTTTTTGACCCACTTTGGGCACGAGGGTGACGGTGAGTTCGCCGCCGAGGTGCTCGCGGAATTCTTCGAGGCCTTCGAGAATGGTGGGCTCGCCGGTCCTGCCTTCGGCGATGAGGCTGGGGTGGTAGGTATCAAAGCCGATCTGTTCCACCAGGCGCAGGACACGCTGCGCGGTGGGGGAATCAAGGATGCCCTTTTTCACGGAGTAAAGGAGGTCCACCGCCATACCAATGGCCACAGCTTCGCCATGGGTGACGGCAAAGTGGGTGATCTGCTCCAGCTTATGCGCGGCCCAGTGGCCGAAGTCGAGCGGGCGGGCGCTGCCGAGTTCAAAGGGGTCGCCCCCGGTGGCGATGTGCTCCACGTGCAGTTCGGCACTGCGCTGGACCACCCGCTCAAGCGCAGGCTGCTCCAGACGGGCGAGGGCTGGAGCTATCTGCTCGATCTCTTCAAAAAAGGCGCGGTCGCGGATGAGAGAAACTTTGATGGCTTCGATGATGCCATTGCGGCGTTCGCGCTCAGGCAGGGACTCCAGAAAGGCAAAGTCATTCACCACGGCAAAGGGGACGGCAAAGCTGCCCACCCAGTTCTTTTTCTCGAAGTAATTGACGCCATTTTTCACGCCCACGCCGCCATCACCCTGGCTGAGGGTGGTGGTGGGGAAGCGCACGTGGCGGATGCCCCGGTGGGCAGTGGCCGCCGCAAAACAAACGAGGTCCAATGCGGCTCCACCACCGATGACAAAGACGTAACTGTGGCGGTCCAGCCCGGCATCGTTGATGGCCTGCCAGCACTGCTGGACGAGAGAGAAGTCATTCTTGCAGGGTTCCCCACCGGGTAGGATCACCGGCTCGCCCGCTAGGTCCAGCACCTCGGCATGAGCCCGTGCATACGAGCGGATGCTGTCGAGAAGTTGCGGGTTGGCTGAGGCCACATGATCATCCACAAACACCAGCACACGAGGGACCTTGTTGGGGTGGTCCAGCAAGAGGAGATCGCAGATGGTCGTGTTTGCAGCAGCAAACACATCGCGGGTGAAAAGGATGCGATGGGCGTATTCGAGCCTGATTTTCTTCTCCAGCATGGGCGGTTGGGTCTCATTAATCCTTACGTCAAAGGTGACGAAAGGGAAAGACTAGAACGATGTTAACCGCCGTTTCATGCAGCCAGGAAACCTGGAAATGCACGCTTAAGTGGCCGCAATCCAACGTTGCCAGAGGCGCAGCAGTGGGGCCATTAGGACAAAGCCACAGGCTAGAAATAGGGAAACCTGCATGACTGCTAGCGCATCCACCACGGCGATGCCTGCCAGGAGGATGCCCACGGCCCGGCCGATAGCAGGCCCGCCCTGACGCATGACCCGTGTGGCGTAGGCCACCATGCCGATGAAAAGAAAGATGAAGGGCAGTGGGGCGAGCGGTGTGAGATCCCCCAAAAGAGGTATGAGCTGCCAGTTCGCTCGGCTGATCCAGAAAACGATGGCGACCACCGCAGGGGCATACAGCAAACCTTTGGCAAAAAAGGCGCGCAGAGGGGAGGTGACCGCCCCTTTAGCCTCCATGCGGGCGACCATGGTGAGACCGACAATGTACGCTCCTAATGTGGGGGCAAAAATCAGCACGTCATTATCTAGCCACCAGTGAATGCTGGCTTCACCGCCAGGAATGGCAGAGCTGGCCATGAGATAAAGCAGCACCCGGCAGGACCCCATCACCCACACGGCTCCAGGCCAGGGTTTGTGGTAAAGATCATAAAACAGAATGGCCGCCACAAGAACGAGCGTGATCACTAGGCTGGCTCCGGCAGTGAAGATGGCCGTCGTTGCTCCCAGTGCCATCATCCCCAGCCCCACGCCCCAGGCGGTGCCGGCGCTGACTTTACCGCTGGGGATCGGGCGTTCCTTTTTGTGCTCGCGGTCGAATTTGGCATCCGCCGCGTCATTGAGGATCATGCCGCCTGTGTAAAGGAGGGAGCCTGCCAGCAGCAGCCAGCCCAGCCGTACATCCAGCCAGGGGCCACCTGCCAGTAGCCAAGCCGCCGTGACGTTGGTCCAGACAGTGGGGAGATTGGAGATGCGGGCGAGTTCGAGCCAGGCGCGGAGCATGGGCCGACCCTAGCGCAGGCTGCGTATCACGCAAAGGCACGGCTTCATTTCCCCTTCATCGTCCGCTTTTGATGCTCTTTAAAAGCTTCCCGCGCCTCGGTTTCACGGCCCATCTTTTTATAGGCGTAGGCCAGATTCATCCAGGCCTGGGGGTGCGTCGGGCGCAGGCGCACGGTGTTGCGATAGGCTTTGGTGGCCTCGCCCGGATTCCCCTGCTTATCAAAAAGCAGCCCCTGATAGTACCAGGCCTCGGAGTAGCCAGCGTTCAGCTTCAGGCTTTGAGAAATGGCGGCCTGGGCTCCGTCATAGTCCTTTAGACGACCTCGCACATAGGCTTGCAAGTAATGCGCCTGGGCATAACCGGGAGCCAGCAGGGTGACGCGGCGCAGGGCATCATCGGCCTTGCCCAGATCTCCGTCACGCACGTGGCGGCTGGCCAGCAGCAGCCAGGCCAGTTGATCATTCGGCCGCTGCTCCACCGCCAGTTCCAGCGCCTCGCGGTCCTCCGTGCTGTCTGGCAGGCCGCCGGGGGATTCGCGCAGTTTAGCAAAGGCAAGTTGATGCCAGTAGAGCCCCGCCTTGGGGTCCAGCGCTACAGCTTTGCGCTGGCAGTTCAGCGCCTCAGGCGAGGCCCCTAGATAGGTGGCACTCAGCCCCAGCAGAGCCCAGCATTCTGCGCTGCGCGGGTACTTGCGGGTGAGCTGCACCAGCTTGCGCATGGCGGACTCCACACGTTTTTGCTGGAGGGTGGCAAAAGCGGCGACGAACTCGGGATCGTTGGCCACCTCACGCAGCTTGGGGCTCTGGGGCAGTTTCGACAGCGGCTGCATGGGCGCGCGGTTTTTGCGCAGTTCAAAGGCGGCTGCATCGCAGGGCAGGGCAAAGTTCATCCAGCTCTGCAGCGGCACCTTCATGCCCACCACGGCCATGACACGCCCGGCCTTCGACAACACGGGGGAACCCACCGCGCCAGGGGAGTCTGTGCCTTTTAGATTCAGCCAGCCCAGGCCAGTGAGGGCGGGGTCCATTTGCACCTTCGCATCCGCCAGCACGAGGCCGCGTTTTTCAGAGACGGCCAGGACATGGCAGGCGCGTTCTTGGGCAAAGTCAGTGTCAGGGGCGAGCTCCAGCGGTGTCGTGTCCCTCGTTTCACTTTGCAGCAGCGTCACCCCAGTGACGAGATCCGCCAGGTAGAAACCGGCCACTTTATGATTGGTGCCATCCGCGCCCGTGGTCGTGATGTAGTCCACCTTTTCCGCGATCTCCGGATGAAGCAAACCAGTGTCGGTAAGGATAACGCCGTCTTTTGTCACAAAGCAGCCGATGCCACTGCTGATCTGGTTGCCAAATTCATCCCAGACACGGATGCCGACGACGGAAGCGGCCACCTTGGCCCCTAGGCTGCGCAGTTCAAGCTCCTCGGGCGTCAGCGGCTTGTCGGGCGTTCCTGCGGGGGCTTGCTCGCCTGGAAGATATGGCGAGATGGGCGGCAGCAGCTCCAGGTTCTCCTCATCGGCCATGGGCAGGTCGCGCTTCTCGCCTTGGAAAAGCAGGAGCGGGTTTTCGTAATTGTTCACGTCCACTGGAAATCCTGCGTTCTGCGGCAGGGCCGGTTCACCTGGGGCAGCGGGCACATTTGGGGAGATAGGATCTAAAACAGCCGCAGGTACAGGGGCCGAACCGCCAGGCTGCTGGGCAAGCAACGGGGCTGTCAAAATGGCCAGGCAGAGCATCAATAAAGGTCTCATCATGTGGCAGAGTGTGAGCAGAATGTGACACTTTGCGGCGGGTAACGTGTGACGAATTCTTCACATCGAACTCATTTCAGCAGGTGAAAGCGCGGATTAATAGACGCGGCAATTCCATCCCATCATGCGTTCCCTCGCTCTGCTCACTCTTACCTTTTGCACCTTGGCTGCCCCAGCGGCCGAGCTTGAACTCAAGTCACTCGGCGGTGAAGGCGCGGCCCAGAAGCGCAAATATGGTCCTTTCGTCGGCGTATCTGTTGGCGAGTCCCTGAGCCAGACAGGTGACGTTAAGATCGGCGACAAAAAATTCAGTCTGGATGATTCCGACGGTGCTGCCAGTTTTAGCATCGAAGTCGGCAAGAGCTGGAAGATGAAACGTCTGCCAATTCTCGCTTCTGTGGATGTGGAGGGCACCTTCATGTCCACCGAACTCAAGGGTCGTTCGGCGGATGCCAATCAGCCTGCAGGTGGTGGGCGTCTGGCGACCGACACGGTGGCTTATCAGGCCGATATGAACTCCTTGTTCTTTAACCTGAACGGCACACTTGCCCTAGATCTCTATCGTTACCGGGCACGCATCGGCAAATTTGCCGCTGGTTTCCGTCCTTACGTGGGAGCAGGCTTCGGTGGTGGCCAGGTGTGGTATCGCAATGCCACGGCTAAGTCCCGTGCCCAGTTTAACAATACGGGTAACAACACCGCCAGCAACACGCCCTTCAGTGTGGATGAGTTCATCAATTCCTGGAACTGGTATGCAGGCGTCGAGTGGACCTGGAAAGACCAGTATTCCATCTTCGCTGAATATCGTGACTTCCATGTGGGTGACCTTGAGGAGCTGACGAACTTTGCTTCCGATGGCTACCTCATCGGCTTCCGCTACCGCTACTAATTTTCATTTCGCCCGGCTCTCACTCAACCCACACCCATGAAGTTCTCCCGCCTGTTTACTTTGGGCCTTGCCACCGTCGCACTGGCCTCCTGCAAGACCATCACCTCGGAGCGTCTCGCGTTCCCTAACGCCCCTGTGAGCTATCAACTGGTGAGCGATATGGTGGATGAAGAAACGATCGAAAACACCATCAAGTTCCGCAACTTGGGGCAGCAGATCGTCAGTTTTGACTACACCATCTCCGATGAACCTGGAATCCCTCACGTGGACTGCCTGGGGCCAAACTCCGGCCTCGTAGAGAATCTTTATCCCGGTGCTGAAGCCAAGGTGAAGAACCCTCTGGATAAGAACGGTGAATTCGTCACGCTGGGTCGTGTGACCTTTGGCAAACGCAGCACAGAAGAGCTGGCCAAGCAGTATAAGCCAAGCACATTGCTGCCTGCCTCCTCGACAGGTGGTGGTGCCTCCCCGCTGCCTGTGCTCGAAGCGGTGAACGCTCCTGGCGAATGATCTTTAAATCTTCAGCGATGCCTTTCATTAGCAGCCCTGTTCGAGCAGGGCTGCTTTATTTTTTAGTGCTCGGTGCTCTGCTGCCCGTGCAGGCTAGGGATGCTGATGAGTCCGTGCGTCGTCTGTATTCTCGCGCACAGAAATTAATGTCGGAAGGCGAGGCTGAAGAGGCTCTGGAACGCTTTCTCAACGTGGTCAAACATTACCCCCGCACGGAGTGGTCGGCCCTGTCACTGTGGGAAGTGTATCGTATCAACATTCACCTCGGTGATGATGAATCCGCCTTTGAGGCCCTGAACCGTCTGATTGTGGAGCAGCCCGGGAATTTTGAAAAAGCCCATGCCGCACAGCTTCAGTTGGTGCAGCGCCTACTCGGCAGTGGCAAAGAAAGCCGCCGCACGCTGGAAGTGGCCCGGAAATCTCAGATCACGCCGCCTGAGATCCTGGTGGAGATGCTGAAGACGGTGATCAAAAATGGCCCGCAGAGCGAGGTTGGAATCCAGGCGCATTATTACCTGGCGATTGCCCAAGAAAAGGCCGGTGAAAAGAAGGTGGCCATCGCCACCCATGAAGATTTTACGGAAACCTACCCCAAGCATGAGTTGGCGGATGATGCCGGCTACCAGGTGGCCTACATCGCTTACAAAGATTGGAAGACCATGCGCAGCAATAGCCCGCATCAGCGCGAAGGGGCAGCTATCTCATTGGCGTGGTTCATCGCTCGTTTCCCTGAGAGTGATAAGGTGGCCCAAGCCCGCTCTTGCCTCTCGGAGGTGCGAGCTTCTGAAATGCGTGAGTTGTTAGGCCTCGCTCGTTATTATGAAGGCCGGGGGAATGAAAAAGCAGCAGCGGTGTATTATGAACAATTGGCTGAGCGTTTTCCGGAAGCCGTCGTGGCGGATAAGACCCTTGCCGACAAGATCCTGAAAACCCAACCTGCCGCCGAAACGGTCGGCCCGGTGAGGTGAGGGAAGTGTCACGCTCTTTGAGTCGTTCATCGTCCGTTTTCGCGCATCTTAAGGGTAGATGTTGCGTCGCACATGGCTTCAGGGCTGGCTCATCGGGACTGCGCGTACAGTCACGGGATTGGCTTGGGCGCGCGGGATGGTGATGGAGGTGGCCGCTTTGCAAACAGGGCCGGGCGCTTTGTATTTATCCTTGGCCAGCTTTCCTGCTTTGCAGTCGGTAGGCGGCTCCGTGCAGGTGAATCTCAGTGCGGTGGATACGGCCCTCATCGTGACACGTGCTTCGGTTTCCTCTTTCCATGCGCTTGATTCTGTTTGTACGCACGCAGGCTGCACCGTGGGCACCTTTGTGCAGCAGCAGGGTTACATGCAATGCCCTTGCCACGGTTCCCGTTATGACATTCAAGGCCAAGTGGTTCGCGGGCCTGCGGAAGAAAATCTGGCCTCGTTTGGCATTGAATTTGACGGGGCTGATGAGTTGAAAATCACGCTGCCGAACCTGCCCCTGGATGTGAAGCCCATCCAGCTTTACCGCCGCGCTGGAAATCGCCTGCGCTTGAAGTTGACTTTTGAGGGCAAGTCGGGACGGCGTTATCAGCTCCGATTCAAGGCGGATGTCGTTTCTGCTTTTTCCACTGTCCCCTTCGCAGTGACTCCGAATGGTCTCGCCGTAAGCTCTGAGATATCGGTCACGAGTGATGGCCCTCGCCACCTTTATGTGGACTCAGATAACCAGCGAGGCTTTTACATCGTGGATGAAGTGGAGTGAGTAGTTTTAATCTCCCAATGAGCCGCCTCGGATGATGGCGATGTCATCGGCACTGAAGCCCGCAGCCTTCAGCCCTTCGTCATTTACTTTTCTTTGGCGAGCTTGCTGCGCGTAAAGACGTAGCCGTGCCTCATGACGGTGGGCTTCGTCCGGGATGGCTTCGACCCACGCGAGAGCCGTCTGCATCTGCCCCTGATTGGCAATGCCAAGCGCGAGTGAAGACAGGCTGGGAACGAGATCGTCAAAGCGCTCGGTTTGGTTGATCCAGTCCGTGGCGGCTTTCGGATTTTGGTCAAACCAAAGCAGCAAGCTGTCATTGAGCTGGCGTGCCTCGCCGTTTGGCTCCAGTGCACGTACTTCGGCCTCATAATCTCGCTGAACTAAAGGACCGCTACGTGGTTGGAGGACCACTTGGGCAGGTGCATCCGAAGTGACAAGATCCGGCACGCTGGCCTCCTCCCAAAAAGGGCGCTCCATTGCCTGGGGCTGCACCTTGATTGGGCTGGGAGGCATCACTTTGGTCCCCTCAGGTTGGCCTAAATAAAGACCCCAACCGGCGGCCATCAGCAGCGCAGAAACCATCAGTAAAAGACTCGCAGACTTCTCAGACATGGGCCGGCGTGAGTGATAGTGACGGAGCGGTGGCAGCTTCCTCCTGAGGCTCCGTTTCCAGGCCGTCAAAGCGGAGCAAACGTGCGCTGTTAAAGATCACAAAGAAGGCGCTGAACTCATGCATGAAAGCAGCGGCGATGGGGTTGACAAAGCCAAGGCTGCTGAGCGTGATGGCCAGGATGATGAAGGCAAATCCACACAGCAAGTTTTGATTGATGATGCCTACCGTGCGGGCGGAAAGCAGCAGTAGGTCTGGCAGGCGGCGGAGGTCATGGGTCATCAGGGCCACGTCGGAAGTATGCACGGTGACATCATTGCCCAGGGTGCCCATGGCCACGCCCACATCGCCTTCCGCCAAAGCTGGGGCATCATTGAGTCCATCGCCGATGACCAACACCCGGCGGCCTGCGGCTTTCAGTTCACGGATTTGGCGCACCTTATCCTCCGGCAGGCACTCAGCATGCAGATGGGTGATGCCTACCTGAGCCGCGATGTGTTGAGCCACTTCCAGTCGATCTCCGGTGAGCATGTGGAAATCCTGAATGCCTAAAGAGCGCAATCGTTCCAGGGCCTCATGAGCCTCGGCACGCACTTGATCGGCTAACAAAAAGGTGGCGATGTGGCGACCGTTTTGCGCCAGGAGCACGAGGCTGTGGCGGGTGAAATTTGCCGGGTCAATGGCTAACGGCGTGCCGCTTTTCATCAACCAGGAGCTGCGCCCGATCTGCAAACGCCGACCCTCACTTTCGCCTTCCAGTCCCAGGCCGTGATGCTCGGTGAAGTGGGTGATGGCGGGCAACTGCTGTCCCTCACCTGCGGCAGCAATAGCCCGTGCTACGGGGTGATTCGACTGCTGTTCCAGCGCGGCGGCCAGTTGGATCACCTGCTCTCGAGTCAAGGTTTCATCATGCACCAGCACCTTCTCCAGTTCGAGCTGGCCCAGCGTCAGCGTACCGGTTTTATCAAACACCACCGTGTCCACCAGACGGGCCGTTTCCAGATGGCGGATGCTTTTCACAAGCAATCCGAGACGTGAAGCGGATGCAATGGCCGAGACCATGGCAGAAGGGCTAGCCAGCACAAAAGCACAGGGGATGCTGACAACGAGTACGGCGATAGCGCGCTCCATGTCCTGAGTGAAAAAGAACACACTCGTGGCGATGAGCAAGATGAGCGGGGTGTAGTAGCGGGCGTAGTCTTCGGCGAGACTGATGATGGGGGCCTCGGATTCCTTTGCCTGCTCGATGATGCTCTGCACTCGGCCCATCACAGTATCCATGCCCGCCCCGGTTACGCGCGCCTGGAGAAAGCCATTGAGATTGGCCGTGCCAGCGTAGATCTCGCTGCCGGGGGCAACCTCCACCGGCACAGATTCACCCGTGATGCGGCTTTGATCCACCATCGCTTGGCCGGTCACGACCGTGGCATCGGCAGGCACCATTTCGCCGGGGCGAATGAGAATCTCATCACCGATGCGTAGCTCGCTGGATTCACACTCTTCGTCGGTATCTCCGATTTTACGCCGGGCGCGCAGGCGGGTGAGTTGGCGCAGTTTTGACAAGGCCATTTCCACGCCTACTGTGGTGCGTTCTTCCAGCATCTGGCCAAACAAAAGGATGATGGCCACGATGCCCCCGGTGAGATACTTGCCCGTGGCTAAACATGCCGCCAGTGCGAGCACCACATACTGGTCCATGTAAAACTGAGTAGCGCCAAATCCCGTGGCCCGAATGGCCGTGATGACGCCGCGAACGATGGGGGTGGCCACAATGAGCGTGGCCAGGAGAGCCAGGGCTCCCTTCACGGTCTCCTGCTCTGGGCGCAGCCACCCGGTGATGACGGAGGCAGCCATGAGAGCCGTGGCCACAAAGAGCAGCAGCAGGCGCTGGCGGGTCGTTGAGTCGAGATCATTCATCGGGCAAATTCAGGGGCAGGCTCTAGGATGACGGTGGGGCGGGCCTGCTGCATCGGCAGCAGGGTGCGGGAGGAAACCTGGCCCATCACTCCATCCAGCGTCTCCCGCAGCAGTCTCTGGGAAACGAGTTGGGGATTCAGGCGATAGTTCCCCAGCAGGGATGTGAAGGAGGACGCTTCACCTTTGGCAGACTCCACCAGGCCCGTGGCATAACCTTCTGCACGGAAAAGAATGGAGGCGGCTTCACCCTCAAACTTCGTGCGTGTTTCCGCATCGTACTGACGGGCATTTTCAAACATCGTTTTGGCAAACTGGCGTGCATTCGTCACCTCCTCAAAGGCCGCCAGAACCTGGGCAGGTGGCGAAAGAGCGCGGATGTCCAGACCCGTGATGCGCACACCCAGGTGCAGCCGGCTGGCTTCAGCCTGCACCTGTTTCGTCGCCTCCGCTGCCACATCGCGGCGATCATCGGTCAGGCTGGCATCAATGCGCCTGCGGGCGAGCTGAGCTGTCAAGGCTCGGTAACTAAGTCTCGCGAGCAGGATTTCGATGCGGTCGCCTGCGATGGTATAACGAAAAGGATCGTCAATTCGGTAACGTAGATTGAACTGCCCCTGGATGACATTGGTGTCTAAGGTCAGCGTGTAGCCATGGTCCAGCGGATTTAGTGTGGTGTGGTCGTAGGTGGGGTATTTGGCCCCTTCCACGTCACGGGAATTCATCTGCTGAATCAGCTCTTCGTTGGTCGGTTCGATCTGCTTGTCTGGATCCCCGATCTTGGTGCCGATGAGTGCCCAGGCATCGAGTGGCAGGCTGGTATCTTTGCCAGTCTCAAAAAGCAGCACTTCATCAAAGGGACGTGGCAGCCCCACCAGTAGGCCTGGCTGATGCAGGTGAGGTTGCAGGCGTCCCAGTCTCCTCACCAGCGCCGTCTGCTGCGGCTGGATGGTATGAATGCCGGAAACCGCATAAAGAAGCAGCAATGCCGCAAAGACCCAACGGGCGTGAGCGGTGAGCTGCTTTAAGAACAGCAGCAGCGCCTCCACGACGTGGCCTTCATCCCGCAGGCTGATGGGGGTGTGGGCGGGCTTCATGGCGTGCTATCCAGGGCGGCTGGGGCAGGGGAGGGCATAGGGGCAGCGCTGCCATTGGCGACGGCTCCCGGTTCCGTGGCCTTCAGCCAGTGAAAGGGGGCCACGCTGGTGTCCAGGATCACGGTGGTGTTCTTATCCACCACGCTGCGCAGGCTCTGCAGCTCCCGCAGGAATTTGTAAAACTGCGGATCTTGACCATGGGCCGCTGCATAGATGGCGGAGGCTTCCGCTTCGGCCTTGCCGCGCATCTCTTCGGCCTGCCGTTTAGCATCGGCGATCATTCGCGTGGCTTCCTTGTCCGTTTCGGCTTTCATCTCGGCCGTCTTGGCGCGGCCTTCGGCGCGATACTGTGTGGCCTCCCGTTTTCGCTCTGCACGCATGCGGCGGAAGACGGATTCCGTATTGGCCTCAGGAAGCTGGATCTGAGTGATGCCGGTGGAAATGAGCTCGATGCCCAGTTGCTTTGCGGCATCTCCTGCGGCCAGGGCTTGCATTTCGCTCTCTAGTTTCTCAAGCGGGCTTTTTTGATTTTCGCTCATCAGCAGAGCGGTGAAGTCGTGACGGCCTAACACTGAGTTGCGTGCGCTGGTGACCAGGGCATCCAGCTTGATGTGGGCCTGCTTCAGCTCACGCACGGAGGTGTAGAACAGAAGGGGATCTGCCACGCGCCAGGTGAAAAACATGGGCACGATGACATTGCGCTGATCTCGTGTCAGCGTTTCGCTGAGGCGGATGTCGGCGTGCTGCAAGCGGCGATCCACGCGGACGATTTGCTCCACCGGCATGGGCAGGCGAAAGTAAAGGCCGGGGGCGCTCAAAATGCGCACAGGTTTACCAAATCGCAGGATCAGCGCATGCTCCGTCTCGCTCACGATGAAGCAGCAGGCGGAGGCGATGACGCTGAAAACGACGGCCAGGATGAGCCCGAGGCGCAGGCTGATGAGGCGGTTTCGAGAGGGGGATGGTGTGGCTTCGCTCATGGCTGAGTCTGGGCGGGTGGCGGAGTGGGCATGGAGGATGAGGCTTTCAGAACATTGTCTGCATCCGCGGGTGAAAAGTCTGGGGCAGGCACCTCGCCTTGGTCTGCGCGAAGGTAGCCTTCGATGTCGAGATCAAAGGCGTCGGTGGATTTTACCGGGCGCGGCACCAGGGTCTGCGGGCGCACAGCGGCGGTATCCACAAAGTCGGGATTCAGCACCTTGCGCAGATCCACATGCGTGGGCATATCACCGCGCATGGATTCATCGAAGATGGCCTTCTTCGCCCCACTGAGGGTCTCATCCAGCACCCGGAAACCTTCGCGCCATTGGTAAAGATCTTTGCTTAGCGCCCAGGATTTTTGCATGGCGGTGAAACGGTGTGCTTGGCCCTCGGTCTGCATCAGGCGATTGCTCGCACTGGAACCTGCGGTGATGAGGATGGCTTTGGCATCTCCCTCCGTTCGGGTGAGGATGTCCCGGCGGTAGGCCTCCCCCTCATGCAGCAGCGCCTCTTTTTCTTCCAGGGCGCTGACCACTTCCTGGAAATTCGGGGCCACACTCACCGGTGGGTGGATGTCCCGCAGATACACCTCGGCCAGCACCAGCCCACTCTGGCGCTCATCCAGCGCGGCTTGCAAATCTCGGTGCAACTGCTGGCGGAGCGTCTCACGTGAGGTGGTCATGATATCGCGTGCGGGCAGGCGCAGAGTGAGATTGAGCAGGACCCGCTGGGCCAGGCTCCGCAGCAGGGCTTCCGCATCGGAGGAAGACCGCAGATGCAGCGCGGCATCCCCGACCCGATAAAAAACCGGCACGCTGATGGAGAGAAAATCATCTCCACTGCCCACGAGCGAATGCTGCTCTCCCTCATAGTGGGCTTTCTCCCAGAGGATAGGCTGGCCAGGATCTGTGCGAAAGCCGAGCACGATTTCGCGCAGGCGAGTTGTATCCACGGCCTGGATGCTGCCCAGGGGCCAGGGCAGCGAAAAATGCAGGCCAGGGGCCAGAGGTCGGCTCTCCCAAGTTCCCAGGTGATGACGCACCCCGGCATGGCCAGCAGGCAGCTCATGCACAGTGCTGAGTAGCCAGACCAGCAGGGCGATGGTGCTAAGCAAAGCGGGCAGGGCCCCCCGCACGGTGGGCCACATCCACATCTCCGCTAGTTTCAGGTCAAAGCTCTCATCCCGTGCCGTCGTTTCAGGCAGGCAGGCACGCCACTCGCCGCCTAACAAACGATAGAAAAAGAAGGCCCCCGGCTCTGGCAGTGTCTGCCAGTGGCGCTTGGGCGTGTAGAGCCGGCCCACCAGGCGCAGCAGACAATCCAGCACCAGCAGGGCATTCAGCACCGCATAAGCAAGGGCCAGCCAACGCTGCCAACTGCCGCCCAGATACAGGGCTCCGAGCAGAACCCCTGCCGTGATGAAATGAAGAAATACCGCCAAGCGGGCCAGGCAGAGCTGGACGTGGCTAACGTCACGCTTTTTTAAGGCGGTGTGAATATTGAGAAAAGCAAGGGCCGCCCCGATGAGCAGGGCCCCGATGGGGTGGGCCGTCAAAATGGCCCCGTCTGGCATGTTCTGCCCTAGTGTCCAAACCCAGCCGCCGGTGGCGACGATGCAGACCACGATGCCCACTCCCAGCCAGCGACCTGCAATGCCAGCCAGAAGGGCCGTGCATCCCACCAAAGGTAAGAGCCAATACATCTTCAAGGCCAAAGCGAGTACGCTTAAGCCGATAGCCTCCAGCCCAAGGGCGAAGCTAAACAAAGGATGTTGGCGATTCATGAAGAGCGAAGTGAAGTGAGTGGATTGACCCACCCGATTGAAAATGCAGATTCCCGGTTAGGCCTGGGCCTAACCGGGAATGGTGCAACTAACCAGGAGAGTGGCCGGTCATCAGTCAGCGACTGGGCGCATGAGCAGCACCTGACCATCTTCAGCGAAGAGGCTCACGGCTTCTGCGCGTGTGTAGGTGCCACCGGTCGGTTTCGGGATGTTGGAGCGGATGGAGGTCGCGAGATCACCACTTGCAGGAGTCAGGGTGACATTGGTGCGGTGGGCCTGGACGTTCACCACGAAGGTATCTGGGCCAAAGATCTCATCGGCACGGATGATGCCTGAGCTTTCCCAAAGTCCACGTGTGGTGATGGCGGAGTGGCCGTCACGGGCCTCCACACCTGCGTAATTGAAGGTGCTCTGCAGTTTGGCTGCATACTGCTGATTGCGATTCAGGCTCCACAGACCGCCATTACGGGCGTATTTGGCGAAGACTGCATCCGCAGGGCTGTTGCGGTCTTCCTGCACCATGATGAAGTTGTTGGAGATGGCGATGTTGTCAATGCTGACGGGGAAGTCCACGCCGTTGTTGACGTCGCCACCGGTGTAGCTACCCAGGGAACCGGTGATGCCATTGGCTGCCACCAATTTACCCACGGTACCGTTGTAAGTGCCACCAGGAGTGACGATGGTATCTGCATTGTACACGACATTCAGCGTGCCATTCGCCACTGGGTTGGTTGGGTTCATCGTCAGTTCATAAAGACGACCCAGGCGATTCGGGCCACTGCCGCCAGTGGTGGCGAGGAAGAGGCTACGAGTAGGCTTGGCAGGGTCGAATTCGGCATCTTCAACGCGCACGAAACCAAAGGCTCCGGCGGCATCTGCTGCGGTCAGCAACTGGGCATCGGTCAGGTTACCGCCGTTCGGGATCTGCACCCACTTAACGGGCAGTTGACCCGAGGTGAAGGTACCTTCGTTGTGCTGGGCATTGCGGCCGCAAAGCACATAAACTTTACCATCCGTCAGGCCATTGCGATCCAGCGGGCTGGTGGAGCGAGGTTGTTTGCGCCCTACATACATATAAACATAGGAAGGGGAACCGGCATCTTCCGTGGAGATCGCCACAGTCAGGCTATCGCGGCGGGGTTGGATGATGGTGGTTTCACGACCGATGCGGCCCAGGTCAGGCGCGGTGTGCATGTTCCCATTGGCGATGACCACGGTCTGAGAACCTTTGGCGGTTTCATAACTTGGAGCACCGAAGGTTTCTTCATTGGTGAAGAACAGGGGGCGATCCATGCCATGAGCGCGGCTGGCGAATGAGCCGGAGCAAAAGCGCGTGAAGGAATTCAGTGCACCTTCCAGGGGAGGGGTGGCGGAAACTTCCGTGTTTTCGAGGAAAAGTTTGGCGTGGGCAGGGGCACCACTGACCACACCTCCATTATTGGCCAACACGTAGCGAGAGACGAAGGCCCCCTTAAACTTAGTCTGGCCAGGGATGGGTTCGCTGAGCACGGTATTGCCGACTTCATGAGCCACGAAGAGAATGTTCTGGCCACTGACGGTGTCTTTGTAGAGACCCATGGCATCAGGAATGCCCACAAAAGCGAAATCCTTGCTGGCATCGCCAGTCAATGGCACGCGGTCACCAACGGTGACGATGGGCTGATACGTGAAATCAGCGCCTGGAGCCGGAGTCAAATAGGAGAACTCCGAAGTCTGAAAGCCTTGTCCGAAGGCGGCGGAAGCGAGCAGAAGGCTCGCAGCAAAGGTGGTGGATGTTTTCATGAGAGGATGAGTCAAGGAGGCGTTAGGAAATGTCATTCCATCGGCACTCTCATCCCAACCCCATGTCCAAGCTGTCGACAAACAAGCCTGCGTAACACTTCCGCCTCATGGCAGAAATGTCACGCGAAGGCGCTTGGTGGCCGACCTTCAAACCTAACCAAAAGCGAAATAATAAGATTTAATCGGATGATTGATTGTTAGATGCCTTTCAAATGACTCTATTGGGTCAGCCTGATGTCACAAAAACAGTGAGCTGCTCGAAACAACTCAGCGGGCGGGGATCATCCATTTTGAGAGTGGGGGACGAACGAGAAGTGAGTGTGCCAAAAGTCGGTGTGACGAAAACGTCGCACGGAAACCATTGTTTGGCAGCTACCCCACGTACCCAAAAGACCTAGCGAAGTACTGAGCCTCATTAAGAAATGGGGTAGGTGACGAAAGTGTTGCTGAGGAGCTTTTGTCCCATGTCGCGAAGTGGGGTCATGTCGGCGGACGGTGCTTCAGAACCCTCGCACCTTCACGACCACCTCAAAATCATGACAATGAAATTACGCTCTCCCTTCGGATGGCTGGCACTGGCGGCGCTGAGCGCCAGCCCTCTGTGCGGCCAGGAAAACATGCTGCCTGTCAGCCGCACAGCCGGTGTGCTGACGGCTGATTTGCCCGCAGGCAAATCCACCCTCGTGGGGATGCCGTTTGCGAGTATCGTGGCGAGTGGCACCGTCGGTTCGGTCAATGCCGGTCAACTCACTCTGGTCTCATCCCCCGCAGTGCTTCCTTCCCTGACGGCGGCTCCTCATGCCATCAAGATTACCAGCCGCGTGGATCAGCGGGGAACAGGCACCAATGCTCCTGCCGGATCCAGCACCAATGCTTATGGTTACGCCGCCAAGATCACTGCCCAGGCCGATCAGGCCGTCACGGCAGCCCTTTCTGTGGTGCCTAACGTGGGTGATGAATTCGTGATCTACAAGTTGGCTACGCTTTCCTCCCTATTTGGTGCGACCAATAGCGCCAACCTCAAGGAAGGCGAAACATCCGCCACTGCCGACATCGTGTATCTGGCCTCCGCTGGTGAACTGGTCGGTTATTTCTATCATAGCACGGCGGATGTCTGGCGCGCTACAGCCACCCCTACGACGGGTGATGCAGGCACGACTGAAATCGCCCCTGGCGCAGCCATTCTTGTGGCACGCAAGGCGGATGGTGCGGCCAACATCGAACTCACCGTCACGGGGGATACACTCCCTGGCCGTCAGGTGTCTGATGTGAACTCTGGTTTCCAGGTCATTAACAATCCCTACAGCGTCAGCACCACCCTGGCAGCTAGCGGCCTACAGAGCGCTATCACAGGCGGCACAGGTGCAGCCAGCGCTGATGTCATCTACCTTGAGCAGGACGGTGTCCTCTCCGGCTACTATTACAAAACAGGCGGCGTTGGCGGCATCGGCTGGCGTGCCCTTTCAAACAACGTGGCAGATGCGGGCGCAACGCTCGTCTCCCCCGGCAAGGCCATCCTTTTCAAGGAGCAGGCTGGCACGGTGAAGTTCGTCCTTCAGGAGCCCTTCGCTGAGTAATCCCTCTCAAACTCTTTCATTCCTCTCTCACCCATGAAAAAAATATTCCTCTCCGCGCTTTTGGCGTTGGGTACTTTGGGCAGTGGCCAGGCGGCCAATCTTTACTCCAGCAACCTGGGTAACGGTGTCTCCCTGGACGGTAACCTTGCCGGTATTGCCTCTGGCACCGTACGTTTCGGTGTCTTTCCAGACGGCTTCGATTTCAATGCCAACGTTGGAGATTTTAACGCTCTTGACGCTGCCTTCATTCAGGTAGCCTCTTTCAGCGGCGATCTCAGCGTCAGTGCGATCAATGGATTCTACCAGCAGGCGATCAGCTACGATTCATCCATCAGCTACGAAGGCACTTCGTATGCCTCTGGAATCGCGGGTAAAAAGGTTTACATCTGGATCCTCAATAGTGTGATCCCCGAAGAAGTGAGCCAGCAGCTCATCGCTTCCTCGAATCAGACCTGGGCAGCCGCAGATGCGGTGGTCGCAGATACCTTTGCCTCCCCTGATTCGGGTGTGGCAGGTCTGACTTTCCATGTCGGCAGCCCCGGTGGTGCAGACATTGGTGCGGGTGCAGCCTCCCATGTGCTCGGCGGTGCTCAGACAGCTGTGACTGAGGCCACTGTCAGCGTCGCCCCTATGGGTGTCGTTAATGCAGGAACCGCAGTGACATTCACCGCAGTCGCAGACGGCTCCCCAGTGAAGACTTACAAATGGCGCAAAAACGGCGTGGTCATCGCTGGTCAGACTGCCAGCACCCTGGTTATCGCCACTTCCGTGGCACAAGACACTGGTGTTTATGACGTTCTCGTCAGCAACAACCTTGCTGAAGACGTCGCCAGCAACACCGTCTCTCTGACAGTCAATACGCCGAAGCCCACGATTCTCACCCAGCCTCTGTCCACCGTCCTCGCTGTGGGTGAAACACTGGAACTGAACACCGAAGCCGTGGCTGCGGGCAACCTCCAGTTCCAGTGGAAAAAAGGCGCCAACATCGCTGGTGCTACCACCAAAGAACTGGTGCTCCCAAACATGAGCTTCGCCCAGGCAGGTGCTTACACCGTCAGTGTGACCAATGCCCCAGGCGCTGGCACAGGCACCGTCACGAGCGCTAAGGCGGAAGTCGTCGTCGTTGACAAAACTCCAGCCGTGGTCGCTAGCGCAGTCGGTGGCAATGTGTCCCTCACCACGCTGACCGCGGGTAAGGTGCAGAGCTTCCAGTGGTTCAAAGTGGGCGAGATCAATGCTCTGCAGAACGGCACCAAATACTCCGGCGTCACCACCAAGACCCTCCTCGTCCGCAGTGCCCAAGAAGCTGATTCCGGTGATTACTTCTGCGTCATCACTTCCGGCACGGACACTGAGAACTCCGGTATCCGCACTCTCAGCGTCTTCACCCAGGCTCCTGAGTTGGATGCAGCAGCAGTGGCTCTTATGCCAGATGCTGAAATCGGCTCCACATACTACTTCAGTGTCCCAGTCCTCGGTGGTGCTGTGAAGGCTCCTCTCACCTACGCTGCTCGTGGTCTCCCAGCAGGTCTGAAGATGGATGCCAAAACTGGCCTGATCACTGGCCGCCCGACCAAAGCCCAAGAGAACATCACCGTCACACTGACCGTGACGAACCGTGCTGGCACAGATACCGAAACGGTCGTCATCAATGTCAATGCCTCTCCTGAACTGGCCGGTCTGGCTGGCAGCTACGTTGGCCCGATTGATCGCAACACCGATTCTGGTCTGCCTGGTGCAGAGCTGGGGGGGCGTTTTGAAATGACCGTCTCGACCCTGGGGGCTTTGACCGGTAAGCTTTACCTTGGAGCTGTGACACTGCCTGTGAAAGGCTTCCTGGAACTCAATGACGACGTCCCATATGCCGCGTTCTCCGTGGCCCGCACCGGCGGTCTGACTCCCCTGGTGGTCGGTTTTGAAATCGAAGGCGACAACCTCGTCAACGGCTTCATCAGCGACACGGAAGACGAAGTGAACTTTGATGGTTATCGCAATGTTTTCAGCACCAAGCTCAATCCTGCCGACGACTACAAAGGTCTCTACAACTTCGCGATTGGCTTTGAAGAAGGCAATGTAAACGTCGGCGAGGCCTCCGTGCCACAGGGCGCTGGTTTCGGCTCCTTCACCGTCGCTGCGGATGGCAAGCTGAGCATCAAAGGCAAAACTGCCGATGGCGAAGCCTTCACCACGTCCTCCTTTGTCAGCCCGACTGGGGATGTCTTCCTCTTCCAGACTCTCTACAAGACCGTCACGAAGGGTTCCATCCATGGTCGCCTGATCATTGACTCCACGAACGACAATCTCATCGAAGGCTCGGCGACTCAAAACCGTCCTTTCGACATCTCGGCCAAACAGCGTACCTACGCTGCCGGGTTCTCCATCACCAATCCTGCTGAAGCCTACGTGATCCTGGGTGGCCTCTATGTGGCTCCTGTTTCACCGCTGGTGCTGCTGAACAAGGCTGCCAACACGAATGTGGAGCTGAGCCTGAGCGGTGGTGCAGATGCCTCTGCTGCTGAAGCTTTGGTCACCTTGCAGGCGGCTAACAAGATCCTCGTCGGCACGAATACCGCCAAGACGAAGCTGGCCATCAATCCAAAGACCGGTCTCATCACTGGCAGCTTTGCACTGACGGATAAGCGCGCTGGCAAATTCGAAGGCGTGGTCATCCCTGAAGGCAGCAAGCTCATCGGTCTGGGATATTACACCCTCCCAGAAGCCACCCCAACCATCACCACTTCGAAAATCCTCTCCGGTCTCATGAGCATGGATGTTCCTGCTGCTGAATAAGCCCTTCGAAGAAACTGACGACGAACTCTCCATTTATTCCTTTATGAAGCTACCCAATCTGAAAGCCTTCGGTCTCGCCTGCGCGGCCCTCGGCTGTGCCTTCAGCACGGCGCGTGCTGACATCATCGAGATCAGCGATAACATCGCCTCCGATACCCGTTGGACCCGTGATAACGTTTACGTGATCACCAAGATCATTTATGTTTTGCCGCCCGCTAAGCTGACGGTCGAGCCAGGCACCGTCATCCGTGCTGCCAGTTCCGATACGACTGGTTTGCTCAATAACCCAGGTTCCCTGGTGGTCACACGTGGTGCCAAAATCATTGGTAACGGTACCGTGGATGATCCGATCATCTTCACCTCTTTGGATGATCCGTATGTTCCGGGTGGTGGCAATACCATCCCTGTGTCGGTGGTTGGCAATGGTGGCAGCACGGTCGTCATCAGCCCGAAGGATTATTCCACATCTGGTGTCACAGGGGCCAATGCCTTCACCTACTCTAAAGAGTGCGGCGGTTTGGTGATCCTGGGGCGCACGCCTTTGGGGTATGACCGCGACGACGCGAACTACCTTCAGTGGAATGGTACGGAATTCAGCGGTGATAACATCGCCTATCCGACCAACTTCACGATTGCGACTGGCAACGGCACCGGCTTTGCCCTCATCGAAGGTTTGACTTCCACGACCACGACTCTGGCCACTCCCTTTGATGCGGATGGCGCAGGCACGGTGTTTGCTCCAGATATCACTTTCCCCCTCGGGTTCTTCGGTGGTGTGGACGAGAACGACAACAGTGGCGTGATCCGGTTCTGGTCTCATCGTTACGGCGGTTTCAACATTGCCAACAACAATGAAATCAACGGCGTGACCCTGGGTGGTGTAGGCCGTGGTACAGTGTTCGAATTCCAGGAAGTGGTGCAGAATGCTGATGACGGTTTCGAGTGGTTCGGCGGGTATGTAAACTGTCGTTACTTGGCTTCCGTGGTGAATGGTGACGACTGCTTTGACGGTGACTTTGGCTATTCAGGCAACTTGCAGCACCTGTTCGCAATCAATGACAACGAGATCTATCTGCGTTCGGGTTTCGGCAATGGCACGGATGGTACAGCCGTGGGCCGTAACAGCGCTGCACAGAGTGACAAGATGGTGGAGTGGGATGGTTCTGAGGAAAACCTTCGTGGTGTGACTCCTCAGACAAACTCGTTCTCCTTCAACTTCACCTTCATCGGCAACAAGTCCTTTAATGGTGCTACAAGCCCTGCTGCCAGCGACAGTTCCCTCAACCTGTTGCAAGGCACCACGGCCCAGTGGTCTAATGGTGTGGCCGAAGACATCTTCGGTCCTGTCGTTCTGATCTCTCAGTCCGTCACGGCTACCGCCGATCCAGATGGCACCAAAGGTGATGTGTTCAATACCCTCTATTTCAATGTGGGTACCGTCGTCAGCGGTGCAGATGCTGAAAATGACACTAGCACGGTGCTTCCTGCGACCATCGCACAACTCCGCGGCAAAGGCCATGCCACCAAAAATGGTTTGGACCCTCGCCTAGTGAATGATGCGGATGTGGGCAGCATTGCCCGTGATTTCACCCTGCCACTGCCTTCCAGAGTTGGTGTCACAGACTTCTTCTCTCCTGTGCGGTACCGGGGGGCCATGCGCGATAACAACTGGCTTTTCGGTTGGGGTTGGACTCACGCTGTTGAACTGATGCCGACCACCAACGTCGATCGCCCTCGCGTGAGCTTGGCCGTCGCAGGTGAAACGGTTTCCGTCTCCTTTGCCGCTGATATGGATGAAACCGCCGGTGCTGACAAAGTACTCTACGTCATTGAACGCTCCATCGATGGTCGCGTTTGGGCCCCGATCGGCACCGTTCAGGACGATTCCGCAGCAGATGTCCCTAACAAGGTGTTTGCCGACAGCAATGCGACCGCTGGCCAAATCACAGTTGCCGACTCTGGCTATGCCTACACAGGCAGCCCGGTGCACTACCGCGTGATTCCTCAGTAAACCGACTCTATATCATTCAACCTGTGAGCGGGGCGATCCATGTGGGTCGCCCCGTTTTTTTGGCCACCGAGAAGTCTTTGGCGATCCAGTTTACTCCTCTCCTACCTGCCCCACGACAGCATTTGTGTGACATTAGCCTCTTCCCATAGACCTAGAAAAAGAGACATCTTTGTTTCACAAAATTTGGTCTCGGCGGTTTTCGCCTTAGTATCTGCTCAGGAGCCATTACCTAGAGCAAGGGGGAGAATCTGACGTTCTGTGACAAAACCGTTGGGCGTTAAGTGTCTGATTTGTCACCTTAATCAGGTTTCTCCGATGCCGAGGCACAGCACATATCCAGGCCGCCTTTCAAGATTTGGGCGGCTCATTTATGGATTTCCCTTTTGCAATCAGTGACCGTCAAAACCAGGTGGGCCGTGAGGACTCATCCCAGGTGCAAATGCGACTGAGCAGTCTTCTCATTGCCGCTATGATGATGACTTCTGCTCCGGCGGTTTGGGGGCAGGAATCAAGTGACGATCTCGTTGCTCGGTTGGTACAAGAGTCGCAAAAACACGCCATCCCGCGCAATCTTAGCCCTACGGATCCGCTCTTTCAGGCCGAAAGTTATGCCGCAGGTCTTGCCGCAGACGTGTCTGAATTCAATGTTTGGATGATTGAGATCATCAAGGCGTATGCACATCGGGGGGATTTTAACAGTGCCGCCTATCTGGCCAAACGTCTGCCGGGTAGTGGCAACGGTCTCGCTCATGCTGAGATTGCCGCTCTCTTGGCCGCCAGCCCGGGCCGGCAAAGCGAAGCCGAGTCTTATCTGAAAGTTGCGCGCAAGGAACTGAATCAGGTCTCTGGATTGCCCGCAGAGCTCATGCGTGCGCGCTGCGCACTGGCTCTGTATTATTTGGGCCGCGAAAGCGAAGCAATGAGCTTGGAGGCAGAGCTTGGAAAGCTGGAGCTGCTGTCCCTCAATACACGGCTTCATGAAGCTAATCTGCTTCCTGCTATCTCACTGCTGGACGCAAAAAGGCTTCTGGTGACTTTGACTGAGCAGGGAAACGATGAACGCCAAGCGCGTTTTTTGTTAGCCTGTGCGCAACAGCATTTCAAAAAAGGCAGCCCTGAACTGGCGAAGCCTTTTTTGGAAGAGATTGGGACCATGGCCATGGAGCGCGGTTTACCCACAGCTCAGCGAGTGCTTTTGGATCTGGCTCGCACAGCGCACGCGGGAGGGCAGGCTCTGTTGGCGAACAAGAGCATGAATCTCTTTCTAAAGTGCTGTGAGGGCTATTCGGACAATGCGGAATGGAAGGCTCCATTTTTAGCCGCCGCTGCGGAGATTTTGATCGAATGGAAGCGTCTTGATGAAGCCCGCGCATGGCTGAAAGCTGCCGAGGCCACGATCCCCAAGATCTTTGTCATGGATGCACCTGCTGCCATGCTGGCCATCGCCCGTCAAAGGGCGAAATTGGACGGTCCGGATTCGGCTGAGCCGTTGTTACTGGCGTCGGCAAGGGCAGGCCGATCGCACAGTCACCCTCGTTTCCTGGCAGAGACTGCAGTGCGGATCTGTCTGCATGCTGAGGCCGTCTCTACACCAGTTTCAGCGGAAGTGACTGGCATTCTGAATCCTGCGGACGTGGAGGTGAAGCCCTGAAGATGATGGCGCGGCGTTTTTACTGGATGGTTGTTCTTTGCCTGTGGTGCAGTTGCAGTCATCTGCATGCACAAGGTGCCAATGGTGGTCTGCGTGGCAGTGTGCAGGATGCTGATTTCTATGTGCCTTTGCCCGGGGTCTCTGTGCAACTGGAAGGCACAGGTTTTGCAGCGACGACGGATGAAAATGGCAATTTCTTCATCAACAATTTGCCTCCCGGTCAGTATGCCTTGCTGGCTACCGGCGGTGGTTTTATTCGCGAACGTAAAACGGGCATCGTGGTGACGCCTGGCAGCGTCAGCGAGGCCTCCCTAAGCATGACGGCTGAGGTCGTGGAATTGGATGAATTTGTGGTGTCCGCAGAGGAACTGGTGGATACAAGCTCGGCGGCTTCTGCACTGACGCTGCGCACCGAGATGAAGAGCTTTACCGATGTCCTCGGCGCTAAGTTCATCGCCCAAACTGGGGCGAGCGATGCCGCGAAGCTGCTTGCGAAAACAACGGGTGTGAACGTGGCAGACGGGAAGTTTGTAGTCGTTCGTGGTCTAAATGACCGCTACAACGTGGTGAGCCTGAATTCTCTGCGTGTGCCCAGTTCAGACCCAGACCGACGTGCAGTGGCCTTGGATCTTTTCCCAAGCGCAGTGATCGAAGATGTGCGTACCAGTAAAACCTTCGTCCCGAATCTGAATGGCGAATCGACAGGAGGCACGATCAACATCATCACCAAAGCAGTGCCGGATGAAGAATTCGTGAAATTTAAAGCAGGTACGGGTTTCAACACCCAATCCACGGGCAATGACAAGTTTCTGAGCTACCAAGGCGGCGGTACGGGAACCTTTGGCACCGCAGATTCAAGGGCATTACCAGATTTCATCAAGAATGCCGCCTTGCCGAACTTGACGAATTTTTCAGCCAGTGGTGTGGGCAATGGACTCACCCGTTTGGACAACCCGACTCGAGTCGAGCGCCAGCGGGTGAATGATGCTCTGAGTCCCGTCATGGGCACTCAAGAAGTGAGTGCCCCGGTGGATGTGACCTTGGAGGCGAGTCTGGGCCATCGCACCGAATTCATGGGTGCGCCAGCCGGGGTGACGGTGGCAGTGGATTATTCCAAAAAGTACCTTTATAATGATGACGATCTGGTGGGCCGATACACCTTTGTGGGAGCTGGTGATTCCAATGCAGGGGAGGTGCAGGAGATCCGTCGCCTTTCTACCGTGCGTTCTGGTCAGGAGACCATGCGCGCAGGTCTTTTGGTGGCAGCAGGGATCGAACCAGAAGAAGGCAGCGAGATCATCTTCACCTACTTTTTTAACCGTATCGCAGAGGACCGTGCGACGCTTCAG
Source organism: Prosthecobacter algae (assembly GCF_039542385.1). Lineage (NCBI taxonomy): Bacteria > Pseudomonadati > Verrucomicrobiota > Verrucomicrobiia > Verrucomicrobiales > Verrucomicrobiaceae > Prosthecobacter > Prosthecobacter algae. The sequence continues at coordinate 223,911 of NZ_BAABIA010000001.1, forward strand.
GACGGCCAGTTGGACTCTAGCTTTCTGCCAACCCAACGGGACTACCGTGAATCCCTGGCCTACACAGAGCGTGAACTCAAGGTGATGCAGCTCGCAGGCAAGCATCTCAATGATATCAATGGCAAGGAATTCCTTCTGGAATGGGCGATGGCCTACAATCAGTCTTCGCAGTTGGAGCCTGATCACCGTTTTGTGCGCGGGATTTTTAATGAGGATGCGGGGAACTACATCCCTGTGCCAGGGAACCCGGTGGTGCCGGAATTCCAGCGCCTGTGGCGTGAGCTGTATGACCAGAATTATTCTGGACGTTTTGACGTGACCACAGACCTTTTTGAGGGCGCTGAAGGTTTTAACGGCAAGCTTAAATTTGGCTCCTTGCTGGATGTGAGCAACCGTAACTACCGGGCCGATTCATTCACTTACAACCGAGGGGCCGAAAACCAGTCTTTCCCGAATCCCTTCAAGCCTTTGCTTCCAGGAAGAACATGGGGGGACGAGTTCCTTTCTGGGAACCTGCCTGTAGGTGCAGACCCCGACGGCATCCCGAATAACGGACCTTTGAGCAGCGTGGGGCAGTTTACCTTTCTTTATCGGGCCAATGATAAAGAGACCTACGAAGCGTCGCAGATCTTGGCAGCGAATTACGTGGGGCTGGAGTTTGATCTCGGGCCCAGTTTGAATGTGAGTCTTGGCGGTCGTCTGGAGAGCACAGACATCAAGGTTCAATCCACCCCTATCTACCAGTATGCGGATGAGCAGCTCCGCTTTGCATTGTTGAGCGATAAGGATCGTTTTGGCCAGGATGATACGGTGCGTCAGCTCGTCAATGCTGCCTTCAATGGCAGTGTTGCGGCCCGTAATGATCCCCGCATCACCGGGCGTAGTCAGGCTGCGATCGAAGAGCAGCATTTTTTGCCTGCCTTTGCCCTGAACTGGGATATGACGGAAACCATGCGAGTCCGGTCTTCCATCGCGCGTACGGTAGCCCGGCCATCCTTTAAGGAGCTAGCTCCCGTTGTTTTCCTGAATGTGGAGTCAGGAGATCTTTTCGTGGGAAACGTGGATTTGGAAATGTCCCAGATCACCAACTACGATGTGCGCTGGGAATGGTTTCCTACCGCAGGCAGTCTTATTGGCGTCAGCTTCTTTGCCAAGGCCATCAACAAGCCCATCGAGTTATCCCAGGAAAGTGGTGCTGTGGACATCATCCGTTATGTGAATTCCAAGGAAGGCTCCGTCTATGGTCTGGAGCTCGAGATTCAGCGTGATCTCGGCTTTATCGGGGACGCTTTGAGGCATTTTTCTCTCGGTGCGAACTATTCCTACATCAAGTCTCAGGCCACTCGCCCCGACTTCATCGGCAATACGGTGGATCCGGCCACTGGTGAACCAGAAACGGTGCCCAGCCTTTTCGGTCAAAGCCGTCGCCTCCAGGGCCAGCCCGATTACATCGTGAACTTCAATCTAACATATGACAATCCGGAATACCCGTTGTCCTATGGCGCGTTTTTGAACATTACAGGTCCGCAGCTTTTCGCGGTGGGTGGTCGCCCCGAGGACCCGGATGTCTTTCAGGAGCCCTTCACCACTCTGGATTTGGGAGTCACCTATAAAATGACTAAAAATAGCCGTGTTAGCCTGCGTGCTCAAAATGTTCTGAACGCCCAGGTGACTCGCTACTTTAACAACCAAGGGCGCCCAATTCATTCTACCCGTCAGACTGGCATCGGTTTCTCCCTCAGCATGACGGTGGACTGGTAGGCTTGTGATGGGCTAGCTCCCTGACTTCCGAAATGCTTACATGGGTGTAAAGAGATCTGGTGTTGCCATCGTTAGCTCTCTGGGCATGATCCTTGCTCCCCCACCTCTCAGATGCCTTTGGTTCCCATCATCTGTCCTCACTGTGAAAAGTCCGTGCAGGTCCACGTCACCGATGTGGCTCGTTCACGGGCTTGTCCTTCATGTGGGGAGGGCCTGATGTTACAGGTTGCAGAGCGCTCTACGGGACTCAAACGCAAGGCTCTTCTGGTCCGGGAGACAAACGAGGATTACCTGGAAATGGATGCTTTCGCCCCAAAGCAATTCTTGGGTGAAGCTTTTGACCGAATGCGTGCCGATCCTGAAGTAGCCAAGGCCAGCCGTCGTCTTTCCCTGGGAATTGCCGCAGTAATGTCCCTGATTCTGATGGCCACAGTGTGGAGCGTCTTGGCCAGTTGGGGGGCACCTGCTCAAGCGGAGGCCACAGCAGCCACCGAACCGATTTTGGTCAAAAAAATCGAACAGCCGGCATTAAAACCCCAGCATCTTCCTCCAATGCTCTCCCGGCCACTCGATTTCGAAGAAATCGTCAAAGCTCGTAAGTCCGAATTGGCGGAAAGAGTCGCTGGCAGTTCAGGAGAATAGGCCAAAACTCGGAAAAAACTTTTTCCGATTCTGTAAGAAGGCTCTTTGGCAGGCGTAATCCCCACTGCTCAAGTATAAAACTCCTCCTCCCTTCGCCATGAAAATGCATCCCAACTGCCAAGGCAATCACATAGATCTCCGTGTCGGAGCCAGTCGCCGTGACTTTATGTACGTCGGCATGATGGGCGGACTCGGCCTGACACTGCCTCAAATGCTGCGTCTTCAGGCAGCCAATAGCATTCCAGAGGTGGAGACCTTCAAGCCGATCGCAGATTCGATCATCCATATCTACCTGCCTGGGGGCATGGCACAGCACGAATCCTGGGACCCGAAGCCTTTTGCTTCGCCTGATTACCGTGGACCATATACCCCGATTAAGACCTCCATTCCTGGGGAATACGTGGGTGAAAAATTCCAGAACATCGCCAAAATCATGAACAAGCTGACGGTTGTCCGCAGCATGACTCATGGTGAAGCCGCTCATGAGCGCGGCACCCACAACATGTTCACGGGCTACCGCCCCAGCCCGGCCATCAAGTTCCCAAGTTTCGGTTCCATCATCTCCCATGAGATGGGTTCCCGGAACAATCTGCCGCCCTACGTGGCTGTGCCAAACGTCATTGCTCCTGAGCAGGGCACTGGCTACATGAGTAGCGCCTTTGGTCCCTTCGCCCTGGGCAGCGATCCGGCGGACAAGAACTTCACTGTCCGCGACCTCCTGACTCCGAAGGATATTGACGACAAGCGTTTCGACCGTCGCCGTTCCCTTCTTAGCACTGTGGATGAGCACTTCCGCAGCGTCGAGAAGGCAGATTCCATCAACGCCATGGACAGCTTCTATCAGGCAGCTTACGGCCTGATCAGCAGCAGCCAGGCGCGAGAAGCCTTCGACCTGAACAAGGAAACCGACAAACTCCGCGACGAATATGGTCGCAACAGTGCTGGCCAGCGCTTCCTTCTGGCTCGTCGCCTCGTTGAGGCAGGAGTCCGCATGGTGTCGGTCAATTTTGGGGGCTGGGATCACCACAGCAATATCAAGAGCGCTTTCGATGGTCAGGCCCCTCAGTTTGATCAGGCTTTTGCCCGTCTTATCACCGACTTGGCAGACCGCGGCATGCTGAAGAAGACTCTCGTCATGGTCAGTTCTGAATTCGGCCGCACGCCGAAGATCAACGGCACCAACGGCCGTGACCACTGGCCTCGCGTGTTCTCAGTCGCCATGGCTGGTGGTGGGGTCAAAGAAGGCTACATTCATGGTGCTTCGGACTCCCTCGGCGGTGAGCCTGACCGTGACCCTGTGGGTCCGGAAGATCTGGCCAAGACCATGTATCGCCTCCTTGGCATCAACAGCGAGAAGCGCATCATGTCCGATGGTGCTCGCCCGATTGATATCGTCAACGGCGGTCGCATCATGAACGAGTGGATCGCCTGATGCGATTCTTTCGGAATGCCTGAATTTGAAGGCGGTGTGGAGTTATCCATGCCGCCTTTTACTTGCCATCCCTTCCTCATAGGATCGCTGATTTCTGCAATAAGGCAGCGTCATCCTCACGTAGTTATACCTGAATCAATTTTCTGCCTATGAACGTCCGCCCTCTCCTCACCCATCTCTCGATGCTTCTCCTCGGCGGAGCATCTTTGCATGCGGCCTATCCTGAGTTTGGCACCACCAAGCCCAACGGTGCCCAGCGCGGTACGGAAATGAAACTCACCGTCACCGGTACTCGTCTGGATGACTTTGAGAGCCTGATTTTCTTCTCACCTGGGTTCACCCAGAAGAGCGTGGAAAAGGTTGAAAAGAACAAGGTGGAGCTGACCCTTGCCATCGCGCCGAATGTGGAGCCGGGCAATCACCTGATGCGCATCCGCACTCGCTCGGGCATCTCTCACGCCCGTCAGTTCTTTGTGGGGCCTTTCCCAAATGTGGAGGAAAAGGAGCCTAACTCAGAGTTCGATACCGCTCAGGCGATCGGCTTTGACCAGACGGTGGAAGGTCTCATCACCAATGAAGATGTGGACTACTTCAAGCTGACCGTGAAAAAGGGGCAGCGCATCAGCCTGGAAGCTGATGGTCTGCGCCTCGGCTATACCGTGTTTGATCCCTACATCGCGATTCTCGACAAGGACCGCTTCGAAAAAGCTTTCTCTGATGACACCATCCTGCATCGCCAGGACGGTTACTGCAGCTTCGTCGCTGAATACGATGGTGACTATTACGTGATGGTGCGTGAGTCCTCCTATCGCGGTGGCGGCAACAACTTCTACCGTCTTCACGTGGGCAGCTTCCGTCGTCCGGATGTGGTTTACCCTGCCGGTGGTAAACTGGGCAGCAGCACCAAAGTGCGTTTCATCGACAAAGATGGCGTTTTTGAAGAAGAAGTGAAGCTGCCTGAGGTTCAAGATCCTGGCTTCATGATCTTTGCGAAAGGCGCTGAGGCCGCCCCTTCCGGTAATCCATTCCGTCTGGTGCCTTTCGACAACTCCCTGGAAGTTGAGCCTAACAATGAGCAGGCTAAAGCCACTCCTGTGACCGTCGGGGAACCTGTGGCGCTCAATGGCGTCATTGAAACTCCTGGCGACATTGATTACTTCAAGATTGCTCTGAAAAAAGATCAGCAGGTGGTTGTGCAGGCCTTTGCCCAGAGCCTGGGCTCTCCTCTGGATACCGTCATCGGCATCTACAATGCCAAAGGCGGTCGTGTGGCCTCCAATGACGACGGTGGTGGCCGTCGCCGTCTGGACAGCAAGCAGACGGTCAAAATCCCTGCGGATGGCGAGTACTTCGTCAGCATTGCCGACCACCTGGAGCGTGGCGGAGCCAACTTTGTCTATCGCGTGGAACTGGTGGCCAGCCAGCCTGAGTTGACCTTCTCCTCTCCTCATTATTCGGTGAATGATTCCCACTACCGTCAGTTCATGGCGATCCCCAAGGGCGGCCGTATGGCGCTGTTGGTGAATTTTTCTCGTAACAACGTGGGGGGCGATTTCACCTTTGATGCCGCAAATCTGCCTGCCGGAGTAAAGTTGCTCACGGAACTCGCGCCAAAAGATCAGCCAGGCATGCCATTGATGTTTGAGGCTGCTGCGGATGCACCTCTGGGGCATGCGACGGTGCCAGTGACACTGAAGGCTGTGGATCCGAACGTGAAAGTCGTGGGCGCCCTGCGTCAGGAATTCGACATCGTCCGCCAGGGCAACGTGGTTTTCTACACCGAGATCCAGGACAAGCTGCCGGTGGCTGTTGTGGAAGAGGCTCCTTACTCCCTCGAAATCGTCAAGCCAACGGTGCCTCTGGTGAACAATGGCATTCTCAACCTGAAGGTCGTCTCCAAGCGCAAAGAAGGCTTCAAGGCTCCCATTCGTGTGCTCATGGTCTGGAAGCCCAATGGCATCAGCACCCTGGGTGAGCAGACCATCCCCGAGGGCCAGAATGAGTGCACATTTGTGCTGGATGCCAATGCCAATACACCTGCCGGCACCTGGAAATTCACCGTCATGGGCGAGGCTGAAGCTGGCAATGGCCGCGTGTACAATGCCTCTCCATTCTGTGAAGTCACCACGGCCCCCGCTTACGTCAATGCTCCAGCGATTCCGTTGACGGCTGTCGAGCAGGGGCAGGAGACCGTCATGGTGGCCAAGCTGGAAACCCTGCAACCCTTCGAAGGCGAAGCGGAAGCCTCCATCGTTGGCGTGCCTGAAACGATCCCGATTGAGTCTGCGAAGGTCAACAAGGACACCAAGGAAGTCACTTTCAAGGTGAAGACTCACGACAAATCACCTGTGGGCAAGCAGGGGAACCTATTTGTGCGTGTGGATGTTCCGGTACCTGGTGGCACCACCACCCACCGCATCGCTTTGGGGTCCACCCTTCGCATTGATGCGCCACGCAAAGTGGTCGCCAAGCCTGCCGCTCCCGTGGTGGCTGAAAACAAGCCCAAGGAAGCTGCCAAGCCGGCAGCCCCCAAGCCGCTCTCCCGGCTGGAGCAGCTTCGTCAGGAAGCCTCCGGCGCGAAATGACCTGAGGTCATCAGTTTTTGTGAAGGGCTAGGTTTTAGGATGTCTCGAATAGAGATCTCTAAAGCTTGGCTCTTCTTATTTTTGTTTTTAGACCTCTAGTCGTCGCCTGGACAGCGATTAAATCCGGCGCAGCAGAACGCCGAGTAGCAGAAGGCTTAGAGCCAGCCAAGCGAACCAGGAGCTGATGGGACGTAGCTGAAAAGCTGTGGGCAGGGCTGCAATGATGCTGGCGGGCTGATAACCGGCGAGGGTGCTCAGGGAATCGGCCGGCTTGCCATCCAGGCGATATTCGTTCGGGTAGGCGGCGTGGTAATGGCGCACTTCCAGCTTGTCATGATCCCGGTCATGCAGGCGCAGGGCGATGTGTTGGCGCGTGCCAAGAGGGATGCTGGCCTCGTATCGGCCGAGGCCGGTTTCCTCCACTTTGATGTCAAACGGGCGACCGTTTTCATCCAGTGCCTGGGCTTCCATGCGCAGACCGGAAAGGGGGGCTTCGGCTTCATCCCGGCGGTCCAGCCGTACTTTCCAGCGTCCATCCATGATTTCACTGCGGGCATCGAGGCCGGCTCGGTCCATCTTGCGCACCACGCTGCGCAGCACCTGGGCCCAGAAGCGCCCGCAGCCATCCCAGGCCAGCCATTCTCCGCCCCAGGTCTCCGTGAGATCTCCGGTGTAGGCGAGACCCATACCCAGACCAAAACGGCCCACTGCCAGTAGGGGATCTCCACTTTCAGCGGCCAGCAATACCTGCACAGCCGGTTTGGCCTCCGTCATGACGTAACCCAGTGTCACGGGCAGGCCATCGGCATCGTAACCGGAGAGCATGGGATGATCCGTGATCTGAATGTGCGGAAACAAGCCTTCCTGGGTGGCGGATTTCGAGGCCTGAGTTGTTTCCTTGGTGAAGATTTGTGGCAGGGACTCAGCCTCATTGCTTTCATAAAACCGTCCGCGCCCCACTTCGGCGATCTGCTGTAGCAGTTCCCCTGCGGAGCCCTCTCCCAAAGCGATGGTAGAGACCGTGATGCCGGAGTCTGCCATCTGTTGCGTAAGGCCGATGTGGTCTGCCTCCTGGGTCTGGCCATCGGTGAGGCAGATCATGTGCTTCACTTTGGCGGTGGTTCGGTCCAGCATCTCGCGCCCGGCCTCCATCGCCGGATACATGAAGGTACCACCGCTGGCCTCCAGGGAATCAATGGCGGCCATGATGGTGCTCTGCTGAGAGGCTGGTGTCATGTCACAGATGACCTGGGCCTGCCCGTCAAAACCGATGACGGCGATCTGATCCCGCGCCGAAAGCAACTCGGCGGCGCTCTTGGCCGCCTGCCGGGCGAGGGCGATGGGCTGGCCCTGCATGGAGCCGCTCTTATCCATCACTAGGACCATGGCGAGAGATGGCTTCTCCTTTTCCTTTTCGTAGCGGGAGACCAGTGGCAGCACTTCCTCCACCGGCGTCTTGTAGTAACCGCCGAGGCCAAAGCTGTTGTCACTGCCCAGCATCACCAGTCCGCCGCCAAAGTCTGCCACATAACTGCGCAGCAGGTTCATCTGGCGCGCGCTCATCTCTGTGGCAGGCAGATTGGCGATGACGATGCAGTCAAAGGCCAGCAGTTCCTCCATGCGATCTGGCAGGCCGCGTTTGCCACGCAGATCCACTTCAAAATCCTGCTCTTTCAAGGCGCGGACGATGGCGCGCATGTCGCGCTCCTTTTCATGCAGCACCAGCACGCGGGGTTGACCCTGCACATTCAGGGTCATGGAGGCCTGATTATTGATAGGGAAGTGATCCTTCTCCGGCACGATTTCCGCCGTCCAGACCCCGGGGCCGGGCGTGGTCATTTCCTGGTCAAAGGGCAGCTTGGTTTCTTCCCCAGCTTTGAGGGTCACAGGCTTTTCCTGCACCATCACGCCTTTGTTCAGCAGCCGCACCCGGGCCTGCATGTCGCGGTTGGCACGCACCTTGGCATTCAGCCTTAGCATCTCACCCTGAAAGGCAAAACCCGTGGTGCTTTCCAGGGCCACCAGTGCGGCTTCCGGTTGCTCCAGGGTGCTGAGTTTGACAAAGCGCACGTCCACCTCTTCTCGCCGCAGTTGTTCCAGAGCTTCTGTCAGAGAGCTATCTGTTTCCACGCCATCACTAAAAAGAATGAGCCGTTTGGCCTTCCCGGCAGGAAAGGAGAGTCGGGAACTTAGGAGTGCATCGCCCAGGCGGGATTCAGAGCGGAAAGCATCATCGGCCAATCCTTTCATCCAGCCTTCCAAGAGGGTCCGCATCTCCGTCGGTGTTTGCTCACGCACTCCTTTGGCCATGGCAAAGAGACTGAAGGAGTCACCGGGACGCAATTGGCGGATGCCTTCTTCGATGGGCTTCAAGGCCTCCAAAGCGGCTTTCAGTTCCACAGACTGCGAGACATCCATGACAAATACGACATGGGCTTCCTCTGTCTCATCCTGAATGAAGGGCTGGCATAGAGCTAGGGCCAGCAGCACCACGCCGAGCACTCGTAGGAGGAATGAGGCGAGTTTCAAGCCTGTCGGACGGTCCACCAATGAACGCCAGTAGGCGGCACCTGCTACCAGGAGCAGGAGTAGCCAAAGCAGGGGCGTGAAGGTGGTAAAGGTCATGCTTGAGATGGCAAAGTTAGTTAGCCGACTTTCCGGCGATGATAGAGGGCGGACTCGCCCACCAGGGCTACAAGGCCGAGTACGAGCAGCCAATAACTAGGGGACTGGCCTTGAGCTAGGGGGCGGGTGGTGGTTTGCATGCTGGCCACTGCGGCGCTGGATTCAGCGGGTGAAATGAGAGAGCAGGCTACGGTGGTCTGTCGATCTTTGACCTGGGCTTGGTAGAAGCCGACTTCCTCAAGTCGCAACGGCACATCTGCCCCGAGGGCAAAGGTTTGGCCTGCTGGCGTGCGGATCTTGGCCGTTTCTTCTGCGGCCATTCCTGGGATGCGTGTGAGGCTGCCTGTGGGGAAGGTGGCGGGCAGGGGAGCTTCACGATGACTCAAATGAGCGGCGGCATTATGAGTCAGCACTGGAAACCAGGCGGAGAGATAAAACTGAGCTGCGAGGGGATCCAGATTCACCACGCAGAGGCTGGCCTCTCCCTGACGCACAAGGTAGATCAGAGGCACGCCACTTTCATCTGCCACCAGGATCACGGAGCCTGCTGGGGCTTCGAGTTTGCGGGCACCCGTGAAGTTCATCGTTTCAGCATCCAGGTAGCGTATCAAGGCGTGATCTTTGATCAGAACGCGAGGAATGGGTGTAGCCAGTTCATCTCCCAATTCACTCCACAGTGGACTCTCCCCCTGCGGCTGGAAAATCAAGGCTGAGCCTGAGGTAGGTGCACGACCCAAGGCTAAAAAGAGGCGGGCTTGGCTGGCCTTGGTGGCCAGTTGTAGATTCTGCTCACTGCGTTCAAAGGCGCGCACGGCATTTTCCAGGAAGAAGGCATTTTCTGCCAGCACTCCGACGGGCAGAGGATCGCGCGCGGGCACATTCAGCCACACTTGATTGTCCAGGGCCAGGGCATCCTCTTTTTCAATGCGGGCTGTCCAATTGCCTGTTTGCGCATCCTCCAGCGTAAGGGTGATCGCAGCATTGAGACCTGGCTGCACCTGCATGGGGATGAGTTTAATGAGTTGATTGCTGTCCTCATGACGCAGCATCAGATCCACCGAGACAGCTTCTTTAAAGGTGGATTGCATCACGATGAACAGGCCCAGACGCAGCCCCTCACCAGGCACCGGCCGGAGATCTGCCCGAACGATGCCGAGATTCGGGGTTTCACTTTGGACTTTCAGCACTTCTACTTGGGATAGCAGGTTGGGATCATCCACACAGCCATCCGTGATGAAGATGACACGCGTGTTTTTCAGGCCATCCTGTCCCGGTTGCACGGCACGCAGGGCCTCAGCAGCGGAGGGAAGTTGGCTGGGCTGGATGCTCTCCACCGCCTCCAGCAGGCTGCGCCGATGCCTCGTGGGCTGGGCACGCATGGTCAGGCGATCTGCCACGCTGGCTACCGCAGCGCGCTGGCTGCCGTGGAGCGCAGTGATGAGTTCCCGCGCTTTTTGTTGGGCCAGTTCCAGCCTCGTCGCTCCGCCTTCCTTGGCGGACATGGAGGCGGAGTGATCCACAAGGATGAGCAGATCTTTCCGTTCATCGCCTTCCAGGTCAGGCTCTGCCAAAGCCAGTGCAACGGCGGCAAAGGCCAGCGCCATCAGCAGAAGGGACCAGATGTCCCGCAGCCTTTTGAACAATGCCGAAGAACGTTTCTCGGTGAAAATCTTCTGCCATAGAAAGAAGGCTGTCACGGGCTTCTTCCTTGGCCGCACCTTCAGGAAATAGATCGCTGCCAGCGGGGCGAGCGCTGCGAGTGTCCATAAAAGTGCTGGGTTGAGAAAGGTCACAAGAATTGGAAATTAAGTGACCAAACCACCGCGCCGCAGGAGGTCGGTGATGACATCTTCAAAGGGGCGGTCGGGTGTGGCGCGGATATGCCCGATGCCACGCTTGGCACAGGTGCTTTTTAGGTTCTCATTCCACTCCGCCACTGCCTGCTCATAGAGTTTGGCCTCGCGAGGAGAGATGGTGACGCGCTGGGCTTGACCAGACTCCACGCACTCTAGAGTCACATCGCCTTTCCATTCGCAGTGAAGGTCATTGGTGTCTAGCGTTTGCAGGCAAAAGACTTCATGCTTGTGCCATTGCAGGCGGCTGAGGCCTTCTTCAAAACCTCCGGGTAACAAAAAGTCTGACACGACACACACGAGTCCTTTGCGGCGGTGCCGAGCTTCAAACTCGCGCGCACAGGCAGAAAGGTCGGTGCCGCCGCCAAAGGTGGGGGCCAGTTCCAGAGATTTCAAAAAAGGCAGCACCTGATTGCGTCCACGGCTGGGTTCAAACAATGGCTGTAGCCTGTCCACCAGTCCATACACCGCTAGCCGATCAAGTGTGTTGAGCGCGATGTAGCCCAGCGCGGCGGTGAGCTGCTTGGCATACTCCTGCTTGGAATTCATGGAGGGACTGCAATCCAGCAGAAGGTAAATCGTGGCATCTTCTTCGAGTTCGAAGAGCTTGATCAGCAATGATTCAAACTTCGCATACACCCGCCAGTCAATGCTGCGGTAGTCATCGCCTAACGAATATTGCGCATAGTCTGCGAAAGTGATGCCCGCACCTTTTTTGTTGCTGCGCCGGTCTGCCTGCAACGAGCCGCCGAGGATCTTCCTCGCGAGAAGATACAGGGAGTCTAGCCGACGAATGAAGGCGGGGTCAGTTAGCATGATTCGATTTCAGATGGCAAAAGAGAGGCTGTTTTTATGGGGCAAACAAGGTGGTCAGAGTAACTTGGATTTGATTTTCAAAGCCGAAGTGGAGACTGGAAAACCTTGGATTCAACGACCCGCCCATCCTGAACCTCGTCGCACTTGCTGGGCTGGCACTCAGGCCTTCACCTTCTCGATGACATCGGCAATGACGGCATCCGTCTTCACCCCTTCGGCTTCGCCTTCGAAAGAAAGCAGAACACGGTGACGGAGGGCGGGCAGGGCTGCTTTGGCGATGTCTTCTCGGGCGACGTGGTAGCGACCGTCAAGCAGGGCCAGTACTCGGGCGGCGGCTAGGATAGTCTGCGCACCGCGAGGCGAAGAACCATGGCGGACGTATTTTTTCACCCGCTCCGTGGCATTCACGTCCGTGGGATGTGTAGCGCGGACGATCTTGACGAGGTAGTCCTGGATGCTGGTATCCAGCGGGACTTCGCGTACTATCTGGCCCATCTTGAGAATGTCTTCGCCGCTCGCTACCGCGTTGATCTGGGGGACATGGCTGCCCCCGGTGCGGTTGAGGATTTCGTGGAAGTCATCGTGACTCGGTACGGGGACAAAGAGCTTGAAAAAGAAACGGTCGAGTTGGGCTTCCGGCAGCGGGTAGGTGCCGTCCTGCTCGATGGGGTTCTGGGTGGCAAGGACAAAGAAGGGGCTGTCGAGCGTATGGGTGGTGCCCGCCACCGTTACGCGTTTTTCCTGCATGGTTTCCAGCAGGGCAGATTGGGTCTTTGGTGTGGCGCGGTTGATTTCATCTGCCAGCAGCACGTTGCAGAAGACGGGGCCTTGCTGAAACTCAAAAACTTTGCGCCCATCCCGATCCACCAGAATCTGTGTGCCTACGATATCTGCTGGGAGCAAGTCTGGGGTGAACTGGATGCGCTGGAACTTCAGATGCAGGGCTTTGGCGAGGGTATTGACCAACGCCGTTTTACCAAGTCCAGGCACGCCTTCCAGCAGCACGTGCCCGCCACACATGACGGAGATGAGGACATTTTCGATGACGTCTCTCTGCCCCACCATGAACTTCGCGATCTCAGCGCGCAGTTTTTCGAAAGTGTCATGGAAATGCTGAACGGTGGCGGTGGTTTCAGGACTGGAGGACATGTGAAAAGGGAGGTGAAAACAAAAAGTAGCGAAGAGGTAATGATCGCGGCAAAGGGCTGGCTCAAACCTTCCCTGGCCATGCAATCATGGAGGGCGTTTCTTATTTGGGCGGTTGCTCCTCGCCCACCTGCTGGATGGCTTTGAAGTACTCCTTCACGCCTGATTTCACCTCGGCAGGCACATCCTCACGCTGGACGAAGCTTTCCACCTGCCGCTGCCAGGCCCGTTCGCTTTCGGTTGCACGGCGGCTGGCGGCACCAGAGCCACTGTCGGCAGATTCGATGCTGGTGCTGCTGGGGCCAGCGCCCTTCTGTCCTTGCAGTTGGTCGCGGTTGCCATTGTCCTGGGTGACTTCGCTCTCATTGCGGCGGCTCTCGCTGCTGCCCATGCCTGCTTTTTTACCACCTGGTTTTTCGCCCAGACATTGGCTGAGTGAGTTGCATTCTTTGTTGCCCAGATAGCCCTGGCACTTGGAGGCGCACTGGCTTAGGGCACTCAGCTTCTTGGCGGCATTGCATTGGGCGGCGGATTTGCACAGGCTTTGGGAGAGTTTGGAAAGCTGCTGCTGGACTAGGCTCTGGCAGTTTTTGCATTCGGAACTGCTGGGGTCCTTCTGCATTTGTTGGTCGAGCTGATTCACCTGCTGTTCCAGGGCGATCATTTGTTCGTCCATGCTTTCCTGGCCTGGGGTACCCTGGCTGCCCTGGGCCTGCTGGCTGGACTGGCCGCTTTTGCTGCTGTTGGCCCCGGCTGCAGACTGTGATTGGCTGCCCGCCTTTTGTTGGGACTGCTGCCCGCTGCGCTGCTGGTAATTGCGTGCCGCGGCGGCCATGCGCTGGGCAGCAGACTTCAATTTGGCCAGCTCCTGGCGGGCTTCATCGGGTTTTTGGCCTTCGGTCTGGGGCTGCATCTGGCGCAGTTGTTCAGCCGCCTGTTTGTAGTCCTTTTGTTCCAAAGCCTTGGCCAGGGGGCGCAGCGGCGCTTCCTGCTGCAATTCTTCGGCCGCTTTGGCGAGAAGCTGCTCCTGGCTGCGCAGGCTCAATTTCTGGGCAGCTTCTGTGATGCGGCGCTCCAGTTCGGCATACTGGCGCATGGCCTCTTTTTGATCCTTGGTCTCCCGCAGCTCCTTCAGCCACTGGCGCCATTCATCGGGTTTGAGGAGCTCCTTTTCATCATCGGGCGTTTGGGTGAGCAGTTCCTCGATTTCTTTTTCCAGCTCCTTGTTAATCTCTTCCGTCTTGCGGGAGGTTTCCTGTTCCAGGGAAAGGCGCTCCATGACAATGGGGGAGGGCTTTTTGAATCCCATGACCAGCGAACTCAGCAGCAGGATGCCCCCAATGCTCAGCAGTCTGCGAGACCAGCGCACCGGAATGGTGGCTGGCTGGCAGGTGGCCACACGGCGGGCAGTATCTTCCACCTGAAGCGCGATGAACTCTCCTTCGCGCTGCTGTTCGCTGAATCCCAGGTGGGAGGTCAGGGCATCCTTGAGACCAAAGTGATCGTCCGCAAAACGGGCCGCTTGACGTTCACCATCCCGACCTAGCCACCAGACGAGAAGTGTGAGCAGGGGAAAGCCGATGGCTGCCACCCCATAGCCCAGGCGTGGCACGGCGTAACCTCTGAGGACCCAAAGCAGACACCAGGCGGCCAATAAAAGCCCCGTGATGAGAAGGGCGAAGGAGATGGTTTTCGCCAGCCTCACCCGGTCCAGCCGGGCACGCACTGCGATGAGAAAAATCTGGATGCGTGATTCAGCAGGCATGGCGCGATGGATTTCGGACGGGGTTTATCAGAATGGACTTAAAAAGGCAAGCCTGGAGGCGGGACCGGCCACGCATTCCCACAAGCATAGACCTCGGGGTATGAATGGGCGTTGAGTCAGTCCAAAGATTCATGAGTAGCAGTGGGAGGCGCTTACTTGAGGCGCTTTAGCGAAGCTTCGACATTGCGCTTCAGGCCAGGGCCCATTTTGGGTTCCTGAATCAATGTCGTCAGCAGTCTGCGTGCCTCTTCCTGGCGATTCAGGCGTTCCAGCAGGTCTGTTTTACGAAGGGTGTAATTGCAGCGGAGGCCCAGATCGCTGCCCGCTTCTTTGATCGCGAAATCGTAAAGTTCGAGCCCCTCCGCCTTTCCATTTTGGGCCAGGAGGTCGCCTGCCTCTGCTGCGGTGCGGCCTTTTCGCGGCATGGCTTTCTCCAGCAAGGGCGTGCTGGTGGGCAGTTCCTCCAGCGTGATCAGCTTGTGTGTGTTTACGAGCATGCCGATCAGATTGGGCACGCCAGGACCGGAGCTGGGAAACTTGGCCTGCACCCAGGGATCCGTCATCATTTGGAGGAGGATCTTATGACGATCTTCGAGTGAAAGTTTGGGCTTGGGTTTGCCAAAGAAACCTGCACAGACAAAGAAGGTGTTCCTTTTCAGGGTTGTTGCTTTCAGGGTTTCCGCTTCAGCGGGTTTCAGGCCTTTTTGCCACGTGGTGTAGGCTGCGCTGTCTCCCTGCGAAGCGTGCAGCATGTTCTTTAGCAGGATGGTGGTGCCTAGGACATAGCAGTCCTCATGGCGCGGTGCGCAGGCGATGACCTTGTCTGTGAAGGTGATCAAGGGCAGCAGATCACATTTGTCTCCCCGGCCCCAGTGCCAGGCCAGATAATCCAGCACAGGACCCGCGAGGTAAGAAAAGGTGTAGGCGCGCACCTCTTCCTGGCGGCTGCCGGAGGTGCTGGCCTGGGCCAGTTTTTCCAGTTTGGAGATGAGATCAGCGGATTCGCCTTTTTCCCACAGCTTCATGGCAAGGCTGGCGGCGGTGGGTTTCATCCGCTTGTGGGTTTTCCAGGTATCTCCCAGTTCCAGGATGGCCAGCACATCCGCCTTGCCGGCGATGGCATCATACTGATCTTTCAGCGGCACGTAGGTTTCGTAGATTTCGGAGGTGTGCTCCAGGCAGCGGGCGAGGATGGATTCATCTGCAAAACGTGTGGATTTCAGGCGCGGCACCAGTGCCATCACTCGCTTGTTGCGATCGGTGAAGCCAGTCCATTGGGTAGGCTTTGGAGGGTCTTTGAGTGTCACGCAGATCATCTCACCGAGCAGAGCGAGATCTGGCCTGTCAGTGCAAGCGGCAGCAAATTTTGGCAGCTCCTCGGCCAATGCTTGGGTGAATTCGATGCCGGCGGCGGGGTCGTAAAGAAAGGTTTCCCAGTGGTTTTCCAGCCACAGCTTGGCGGCTGTGTGGGCACCATTGGAAACAAGGATCAAGAAGGCTGTGGGATCATCTTCCAGTGCCTCGTTGGAACTGCTGTTTAAGAGCGTGTTCACGGCCTCTTCTCTTCCCAGGCGTGCGGTGATGCCCAGCATGGCGCACAGCGCTTCCTCGCGTGGGCTGTAGGCCCGGTTGCGACTGGTGCTTTCGTTGTTGCGGCTGTTGCGCACCAGCCAAGCTTCCCACTGCTCATTCGCGGCGGTTTTCCAAGCATCGTCCAGCGGCAGACGACAGTAAGCCCTGGCCAGCGGGGAGAAATGGAAACTGCCACTCACCGCATGAAATTCACGATGTTCGTTCGTTACCAAGGCCATGGCTGTGCGCACCACTTCGTCATCGGGCCGGCGCAGTTCTTTGCGGCAAAGATGGGCAGCCAGGGCAATGCGTACTTGGGGATTGAGCTTTGTATCGAGCATCGTCTGGCGGTAGTGAGTCCAGGCCGGGGCTGTACCGCCGAGCTCAGTCAGAGTCTTTTGAAGGGCTTCGTTTGTGGCAGAGCTGTTTTCAGTGCTCAGGAACAGGCGTGCCGCTGCCGCCAGTTCTGCCCGCAGGCTGGCAGTGTTACCTGGGTCTTCTTTGAGCGCGGCCTTCAGCACCGGTACTCGCGCACCTGCGGGCAACTTGGCAAAGAATTCGTAGAATCCCAGGGCGAGCAGGGTGGGAGGGGTTTGGCCTAACTCTTTTTGTAGAGTGATGAGCAAATCGTCTGTCGCCAGGGCCGGGCGTGCATTGCCCCCCGCTTTCCTCCAGGCATCCGCTAGCGTCTGGCCCCAGGTGCCATCTTCACATCGGCCATCCAGGATCAGCATGCCCGTTTCATCTTCATGACAAAGCTGCATTGCCAGTACCATGGCGGGCAGGCCGGGGGTGAGATCGTTAAAATCATCCACCAGTTCGCTGCGGTAGGTCCAGCCCATAGTCCAGGTATCGCCACCCCAGCCGTTGCTGCTGGCCTTGGCCTCGATCAGTTTCGCACCCTGGAGAAAGAGGGCTTTGGCTTTTTCCCGGTCACTGTTTACCAGATCATGCATCAGGCGTGGGATCTGATCCTCAAAGCCATCGTCGGTGAGGTTGAGGTCGCTGAGCTTCGTGGCTTTGACGATGTTATCAGCCAGACTGATCTGGGCTGCATTCTCCACGCTTAACAGAGGTGCGAGTGCCTTCAGCAGATAAGGATCGGCCGTCTCAGGTGTCTTGAGGCTGGGGATGTTGCTCTTGAAAAGAGCGGTGAGAGTGGCCACCCGCTCCGGGCGCACGGTCTTCAGTTGTTCCGCCCTTTTTTTGGCCACGTTGCTGGCAGCGATGGCCGTGTCTTCTTTTAGCATGGCTTCCACCATGTCGGTGCCAAAGGTGCGTGGCTGACGTTTCGCCATCGCTTCGCGCAGTGCCTTCAAGATCGCAGGTTTGCCACGCACGCTTTGGATGATTTCTGTGAGCGGATGGTTGGCCCGGCTGCTTTGCAGGGTCATGAAGGTATCCACTTCAGAGAAGGCATTGATAGCTTCCAGAAAGGCGAGGGCATCGGCGCTGTTGCGGGTGACGTTGCTCCTCATTTGGTAAATATTGTTAGCCAGCCACGCTTCGTTCTTGGTCAGGCCTGTCATGCTGGCGAGTTTCAGCCCGACGGACATGGCTCCCTCTTCGTCCAGGATTTGCTGCAGGGTCTGCCCCACATTGTAGGCCGGGCGGTCATTGTTGTTGCCACCCCGGCTATACCAGTTGGTGACCCAGTTGTTCATGCGTTTTTCCCAGTTGGATTCAGGGCCGAGGGTGACTGTCAGCCATTGCTTGAGAAATGCCTCCAGGTTTGCCTCTGGGGCCAGTTTTTGGCGCATGGCCAGAAAACTGGGCAGGTAATAATACGTGGAGTAGCCTCCTGATGACGTCTTCTGGGTGGCCAGAATGGTGCTGTCCAATACGGTGCCCGGAAGCTGGCGCTCCACACAATGATCAATCAGCCGCATGAGCTGACGCTGGGGACCAAAAGAGTTGTTGGCATTGGCGGGAGTGACTTTGGCGTAGCTGCTCGCCACGGAGGCAAATTCCTCAGCAGGAGCTGCCCAGAGGCGGGTCTGAAGGCGGTAGATGTCCGTTTCTGATTTGCCTCGTGTTTTTTCGGCCAAAGGAAGAAGCTCCTTCTCAATGCGTTCGCCGGCCCCTTCTTTCCAGGCGCGCCAGAGGAGAAACTCCACAGGAGTGGGATTCCAGTGAGCAGTGATCTCCCTGGAATAGCCGTAGCGAGAGCGGATGGGGGTTGGCGGGCGATTCAACGTAGCGGCCTCTTTCAAGATGCCCTCGGCTCGCTGCGATAGGTCATCATGGATGGCTTTGGCATCCCCCTTTTCCTGAAGCCGACTGCAAGCATACCAACTGAAGCCGATATCCGCCAGGGAAGGGTGCTTCATCAAGGCCTGGCATAGCCGCTGATGAACCTCGATCAGCCTCTTCATTTTGGGGGAGTCGCGGTCCACAGCCTCGCTGGAGCCTCGGCGGGCTGTGCGTCCGTGGAGATAGGGCAGGGCATTGTTGCCATTGCACACACTGTTGGCGAGAATGGAGGGAAGATTGCCAGCCCAGTCCAGGGCACCGTTCGGCGAATTCAGTGCGGAGACTTCATCGGCTACCTGTTCCAGTCTTTGGGCGATGGCTTCCGTCAGGCCCAGTCGAGGTTCCAACTCCATGTCATAGGAGTTGTTCAGGAGATTGGTCAGTTCTTCGCCGAAACCTTGGCCGAGAGATCTGACCGATATGCGCTGTAGCAGTTCGCCAGCTTTTTTGGGGTCCTTTTTGGCGCTGATGATCATGAGCCTAACAAGGGATGATTCATCTCTTGGGTTGGCCTCCAGCAAGGTTTCATAGATCTCCTGGGCTTTTGGGCTTTCTTCCAGCATCTCCAGAATGCCAGCGAACTCGCGCCTTTTGGTGGGCGGGGCCTGGTCTCCTGGATTGAGCTTTTCAATGATCATTTTCCTCGCGTCTTTAACCTTGTGAAGACTGATCAGCTTTTTCGTTTCGGACTTGGCGTAGCTGGTGTTGCCGCTGAGGAAGTTGCTTTGCAGCAATGTTTGGAGCTGTTTCACCGTCTCACGCACGGCGGCATCCTGATTGCCTTGAGAGATCAGCGTCTGGATGCGGCTGCTGCTGCTCGAAGAGTAGGAAACACTCCTTGCTGGGGCGGCTGGGGCCGGTGTCATGGCTGCGATGCGGGACCACTGCGCGGCTTCCTCCGTCATTTTCAGGCTGGTCATTGCCGCGATGAGTTCGTCCCGCTGCTGGGGCGTCATTCTGCCTGTGCGCAGTCTTCGTACGGACTGCACACCTTGTCCGATTTGAGCGGTGGTGGGGGAAGGGATCAGAAGAATGGATTTCAGCAAGGCGGCATCCACATCTTCACGCAGAGACTTTTCCATGGGCAGCTCGAGGGCCTGGATCATGAGGTTGACTGCACGGTCATGGTCGTCTTTCCGCTGGGCGAGGGCCGCTGCCTGGAGGAACTCCACCTGGGTGGCGTCCGGGGAATTTGCGCGAGTCGATAGCTCTTTGTCGATCTGGTTCAACTCATCGGCCTTGTAAGCGAGCGCCATACGCAACAGGGGGTGTTTGATCTCTCCGAGGAAGGGCTTGATGCCGGCAAAGGCGGCGTCGGGCTGGCCATCTTCGGTGGGATTGGGGTTGTAGATGTCTTTGCGGTAAAGCCACAAAGACAAGTGGCCCGGGAATGCGATGGCGACTGGGAAGGGCAGCGACTCAAGGAGCGGCTGTTGGGAACCACCATATTGCGCCATCATGGTTTTGACGGCACCGTTATGTTTCTGACCTTCGCTGTCATAAAGGCGGATCTCCTCTTCCAGCAAAGGGATCAGTTCCTTCCAGCCTTCGGAGGCCACCAGTGAATTGGCCACATAGGCAAAAGGCATCACCCGCGTGGCATCCACAGGATGCACTTTGAGGATGGCGATGAGCAGTTTTTGGAATCTGCCCTTCTGCGTCTGTGTGAGTCCTGGAGGTGTTGCTGATTCATTGATGCGCTGGCCTCCTCCCAGGAGTTGACTGAACGGATAGAGGCAGTCAATGGGGGCATCCGGGCGTTTTTCATAGACATCCAAAATTTGATCCATCCACTTGCTGCCCAGCTCTGGCTGGTTGCGAAGGGCGATGATGGCGGCTGGAAAGGCGATGCTGGGATGTTTAGCGCCAAAGATTTGATAAACGCGTTGGAGGGCTTCAGGCGACAGCTCATTGGCGTTGCGTGTCGCCTCATAGGCGAGCAGGAGGGGATCCCAGCCTGACTTTTCCATCGCGTCTTCAGCCGTTCTTACGTTGAGACGGCTGATGTCGATTTGCAGATGCTTGAGTTGCTGGGTGTTGGGCAGTCCCGCAGCGGCGGCTTTCTTCCAGAGCTCTGCCGCCCGGGCTGCATCCAAGGACTGGCTGAGCATGATCAAGTGGTGGGCGACGAGCGAAGGCACTTCAGCCAGCGTGCTGGGCATGCGGACGATGCCTGAATTGCTGCGCACATTGTACCGCTTCACATACTGGTGGTAGTAGCTCTGGTACACTCCTTGACCCATGAGCGTCATGAAGGTTTTGAAGTTTGGCGGCAGGCTCTCTTCAGCAGCCTTCTGCATGCGCATATAAAAGGGCGTGAGAGGGTTCGTGCCCGCAGTTGCCTTGGTGATTTCGGGCAGCTCTTCTTTGAGATGGATCAACGCAAGAAAAGCCTGAATCGCCTCGGGTACCTGGCCATTTTCCTCCAGGGCAACCGCTCTGAAATAAGCCAGGCGGTAGTCTTTAGGATTCGCTTGGCTCAGAGGTTCTAAAAATTCTTTCAGGCGGGCCCAGTCTCCTTTTGCAGCCATGGCATCTGCCATGCGTAGCACGTCTTTGGGGTCCATTTTGCTGCCACCGGCAATTTCGAAGAGCATCCGGTAACCGGTGTTTTCATCCCCATAGGTGAGGTGCACCGTAGCCATTTGCTGGCGACTGCGGTTGCTAGTATCCAGAGCGGCTGCTTTTTCGAGGGTGCGCAGAGACTGCTGCCACTGGCCGCTTTCCTCTTCTGCTCGGGCCAGTTGCAGCAGCAGGCCTACGTCCCTCGGTTGCAGGCGTGAGGCCTCCTCCAGAGCCTGGCGATAGTCACTCTCATTTTGGCCTACCCGATGAATTTCAGCGAGAGCCAGCCAGGCCATGGCATCCTCTCGGCTCATGCGCTGCCGTTCTTTGAAAAGATCCAAAAGGCGGCTCAGTTCTCCCCGCGAGTAAGCAGCCTGAGCCATCGCGGTGACCCAGCGCTTTTTTTCATCGGGGGATTCGGCCGTCTCATAAAAACGCAGGTAGATCCGCTGCGCCTCCGCCGACTGTCCGTCAAAATTGAGGGCTGTGGCCAAGGCAACTCCAAGAACCTCTTCCTCTTCAAATTTGCGCACGGCAGTGCGTAAAATCTTGATGGCCTCCGCGGCTTTGCCGCTGTTGCTGAGAATTTGGGCCTCAATCAACCAAGGCTGGGATGCCGATGGAGAGAGCGCCTTCCAGTCGGGAATCCTGGCCAGCGCCTTTTCGGTTTCACCGGCGCGTTGGTGGAAATCCACGAGCCGTTGGGCATTTGCAGAAGTTCGGCCCTCAGGCATGTCCATCAGCTTTTCAGCCTCTGTGGCGGCTCTGGGCCAGTCTTGGCGTTTTTCCAGCAGTCGCACCAGCCTCCCTTGCGCCGCCAGAAGGTCCTGCGGGGCTGAAGAACGCAAAGTTTGTTCGGCGGCTTCCGTTTCACCCAGGCTCTCCTGCAAGGCAGAAAGGAGGGACCGCTCTTGAATCTTCAGATTTTTTGGATCCCCCAACCGCCCTATGGTTTCCTTTACCGCCGCCGCCTGGGTGATCACATCGGTCGCTTGGCGGATGGCATCGTCCAACTGGCTGCTATCCTGGGACAAGCGGACGCTTTCTAGTGCCCAGGGCACAGCTTCTGTAAGCTGCGTCAGCCTGGTTTGTGCTGCGTCTTCCGTGTCCTTGGGTGCCACTTCCCGGGCCGTTAATGTCGCGGCGATGATCGCAGTCAGAAAGCGGTCGTTCTGCCCCCATTTCTTTTGATGTGCATGAAGAATCTCCCTGGCAGTGCTGGACTCCTGGCGTGTCATCAAAGCCTGGGTGACGGCGAGGAGTTGGTCCAGATCTTCCGTCTTGGCCAGTTCACTCCAGATAGCCAGAGCAGGCTCGCGCTCGCCCGTGCGGTGCAGATAGTGGGCCTGGGCATCCTTGGCGGTCGGGCTTTCGGGAAAGGCTTTGACCAAGGTTTCATAGGCGGCCTTGGTCTCGGCTTTCAGCTCCCAGCTTTCCAGCAGGCGAGCGACACGAAGGTGCTCGTATTCACCGATGCCAGGCTGGGTCAGGTAAACTCCCAGGGCTGCTTTGGCTGCGGGGATGTCGCGTTGTTTTTGATGCAGGCTGGCCAGGCGCAGGTGCAGTTCTCCATCGGTGGGATTCTGTTCCTGTAGGAGCTTCGTCTGGGTGATGGCCTCTGCGTACTTTTGCTGGCGTGTGAGCAGGTCCAGGTAAGTTTCCCGCAGTTCCCTCTGGCCTGGTGTGCGTTGAAGCAATTCTTGATAGGTCGCGAGGGCTCTTTCTCCGGCCCCGGTTTCCGCCTGGAGACGGGCTCGTTGCTGGATCAACCCTGTGCGCTGCGGATGCTCCTTGGCCAGGTTATCCAAGTGGTCCAGCAGCCCCGCGAGGTCGCCTCCGCGACGAAAAGCGGTTTCGATCTGGGCCAGGACCTCACGTTCCACCCAGGTATCCTGGCCTGACTGGACAAGTGCCTCACCATAGACTTTCAGGGCCTCGGCCTGCTTCCCGTTGCGCATCAAAATGTCGCCCAGCATCAGGCGGCGGGTGACTTTGACTGAGGCGTCTTTGCTGCGCTCAATGAGGCTGAGGGTCAGGTTTGCTGCCTCATTAAAGAGGGCCTCATCCAGTTGCAGTTCGATGACTTCTTCCGTCAGGTCTTCATCTTCCGGCCGGCTGGCCAGGAGCATTTGCCACGTTTTTAAGGCCTCTTCTGTTCGTCCGGTACGCACCAGCAGACGGCCTCGGAATTTCCCGATTTCCAGGGCGAGATCAGCCTCCGGTTTCTGGGCAGTAGCCTGGTCCAGGGATTTCAAGGCGGGCTCAAATTCAAGCAGGCGTGCCTCCAGTTTGGCTCGCTGCAGCCAGGCGCTGGCGTTTTGAGCATCTTTAGTTAAGGCTTCAGTGTAGGCTTTCAGGGCGTCCTGCTCCTGCCCCTCGTACTCATGAAAGAGCGCCAGCACCAGGAGGTCTGCGGCCGTGCTGCCGCGCTGTTTCAGGAAAGTGGCCAGGGATGCAGGCGTGCCTGTCTCCAGCCATGCTCCAATGAATCGGTCCAGAACCAATCCGGTCTGTGGACGCTTGAGCAGCATTTCATGGTAGCGGGTGGCTTGCTCAGACTGAGCGTGAAGAGAAGTCACCTGGCTGCCAAGAATGCCTGCTAGGCTCAGCCCTCCCATTTTCAGCCAGGCATAAAATCGGCTCGAATGAGCGCGGTGAACGGGAGTCTGCTGCAAACGGGTGATGCGGATCCTGGGGGGCATATCGTGACGAGAATTCCGAAGCGGTTTATCAGAATCAATCCTGAGGGACAAGACTGGATGGCAGTCTTGTTCTTATGAACGGTTTGCAAAACGGGTCACGGCTCCGTTAAGCTGATGCAGACGATTTCGGCTGCCTTTTTGTTCACTCAGTTCAAACGATTGAGCCGGGCATCTCTTGGAAATGAAAGCTGTTAGGCCGATTTTCCGTAGTGGGTGGATGAAAAGACGCCGTTGTTTGTCCCTGCTGGTCGCTGCACCCGCCCTTGCCTCCGCCACAGAGCCAGCTCCCCTTTTCATCGAAGGTTACGCAGATCACCTGAGTGTCGCCCAGGGCGAGGAGATGGCCCTGCATGTCAACACCAGCGGGGCAAAATTTGATGTGGAAATCGCCCGACTGGGTGCCGAACGGGTGGTTGTTTGGAAAAAGGCCGGAGTGCTGGGTGTGAACCACCCGGTGCCGGAGGATGCCTCCTCCCAGGGCTGCCGCTGGCCTGAAAGCCTGCGAGTTCCCGTCGCGAAGGATTGGAAATCAGGTTATTACGAAGTCACCTTTCGCACGGCTGATGCTGGGGGTAAATGGACGCATCGCAGCCGACGAACAGCGGAAGGCAGCGCTTTTTTCATTGTTCGCGCAGCGCAGCCAGGCAGCCGCTCCAAGATCCTTATCCAACTGGCCACCAACACCTACAATGCGTATAACAACTGGGGCGGCTTCAGCGTGTATGCGTATAACAGTTTGTCCAACAACCAGGGGCACCGCGTCAGTTTTGAACGACCCCCGGCCTCCCAGTTCTCCCGCTGGGAACTGCCGTTTGTAAAATGGGCCGAGGCAAATGGTTACGAACTGGAATACGCGGCCAATTCCGATCTCGAATTCCATCCCGAAATGCTGGCCAGTTACAAGCTGGTGCTCAGCGTGGGGCATGATGAATATTGGTCCACCCCGATGCGGGACCATTTGGAAAGCTGGATCGGCAAGGGCGGAAACGTGGCCTTCTTCAGCGGCAATACCTGCTGCTGGCAGGTGCGCAGTGAGGATGAGGGGCGTGCCTTCACCTGCTGGAAGCAAAACTACCATCTCGATCCCATTTTCCAGACACGGGAGTTTCAGACGCTGAGCACGCTGTGGAGCCATCACCTGCTGCAACGACCGGAAAATGCCCTCACAGGAGTAGGGTTCCTCTGGGGTGGATATCGGCGCAGCCACGGCCAGTTCATGGAGGATCACGCTGCCTATCAGGTCCATCGCCCAGATCATTGGGCGCTGGCGGGAACGGGTCTGAAAACCGGAGCTCTGTTTGGCGACAAGGACACGGTGGTGGGTTATGAGTGCGATGGCTGTGAGCTGGAGTGGAAGGACGGGCTGCCATTTCCCACAGGCCGCGATGGCACGCCGAAATCTTTTGAGGTGCTGGCCACCTGCCCGGTGCGCTGGCATCCCGATGACGCGGAATGGTATGAACGCTGGGAAAAAGGCCGCACAGGGGCGGCCTGCATGGGCCTCTACACACGCGGGGGCACTGTTTTCACCGCAGGCACCACGGACTGGGCGCACGGTCTGCAAGGTGGCGATGCGGCTGTGCAAAAGATCACTCGCAATTTGTTAGACCGTTTGTCGGCATGATCGGGGATCATTTCCGCTGTCTGGGCCCTCCCTCCTCCCGCCTCTTATGATCAAAGTTCTCCTTTTCTGCGGTCTGCTGCTTCCCCTATCCCAGGCTGGGCTGACTCCCGAATCGGCGGCAAAAATCGCACCACTGCCCACCGCAGCCGAGCAGGGAGGTTTGCTTTTTGCGGATCTGAACGCGGACGGGCATGAGGACCTCCTCATTTCCAATCCGCAGAGTTATGGCGTCTATCTTTTCAACCCTGTGGCCAAGAAGAATGTCCAATGGGAAAAAGGTTGGACGCAGGTCCTGCGCGAAGGCCGCGCGGGTGATGCCTCCAGCCTGCCTCTGCTGGTAGATGTGAAGGGACAGGGGACCGGAGTGCAGTTTAAAGACGGGGCTCTTCGGGATGCCCAGGGCACCGTACTCATGCCGCTGGCCGAGCTGCTGCGCGTGCCGGGTCCTCTCCCCCTTTCGCCGGAGGAATCGCTCAAAGCTCTGCGGGTGAAACAGGGCTACGCTGCCAGTTTGGTGGCTCATGAGCCGCTGGTGCAGGACCCCGTCTTTGTGGACTGGGATGCGCAGGGGCGCATGTGGGTGGTTGAAATGGGCGACTACCCCTTTGCCCCGGGTGAAAAAACCACCGATGGCCGTGGCGGGCAGGAAAAAGTCACTCCCCTGCAAAATGGCCGCATCAAGATATTGGAGGACACGGATGCAGACGGTGTCTATGACCGCGCCACCCTCTTTCTGGAGGGACTGCGGCATCCTACCGGACTGGCTTTTTGGAAAGGGGGTATCTTCATTTCTGCCATTCCAGACATCCTCTATGCCGAGGATACCAATGGAGATGGCGTGTGCGACAAACGCGAGCCTTGGTTCACCGGCTTCACGGCAGGGAACCCCCAGCATCTTGTGAACGGCTTTGCCTGGGGGCTGGACGGTTGGTTTTATGGGGCCAATGGCGACAGCGGTGGCGACATCACCTGTCTGAAAACGGGGGCCAAGGTGAAACTTGGCACCCATGACTTCCGCTTTCATCCTGTCACCGGCGAGTTCCGGCTCGAAACCGGGCGCTCCCAGTACGGCAAGTGGCGGGACGACTACGGCAACTGGTTTGGTAACAACAACAGCATCCTCGGCTGGCACTACCATGTGCCCATGCAGTATCTAGAACAGCACAGAGACTTGGTGGCCAAATCGGTGCGTTCAGTCCTGAATGCGGACACTCGTGTCTTCACCATCAGTCCTCCTGTACGTCGCTTTAACTGGGCAGGGGCCACGCAGGTGCTCACGGCGGCCTGCTCGCCTATGCCTTGGTCAGACGGTAAACATGACTGCCTGCTGATCTGCGAACCGGCCAACAACCTAGTCCGCCGGGATGTGCTCAATTACACCCGTTTTCCGCTCACCAGCAGTCGGCATCCTGACGATGCGGAGACGGAGTTTATCGCTAGCACCGACAATTGGTTTCGCCCCTCGTTGGTCCGGGAGGGACCCGATGGCGCTCTGTATGTTGTGGATGTGTACCGGCTGGTGCTGGAGCACCCCGAGTGGATACCTGCCGACATCGTGAAGGGACTGGATCTGCGTGCCGGGGAGGATCGTGGCCGCATTTTCCGCATCGCAGGACCTTCGGCCCGCCAGGTCCGCAAAAGGGTGCTGGAGGACTTGCCTACAGCCATGCGTTCGGCCCAGCGGTGGCAGCGCGATTCAGCGCAGCGACGCTTGCTGGAGTCTGGAGATCTCATGGCCCTGCCCTGGCTGTTGGCTCTTGCTCAAGAGGTGCAGGCGACACCCAGGGTGCGTCTTCAGGCGGCCTGGACGGCGGCCCTGCTGGAAGAAAGGCATCGTTCGGCGCTGCTCGCCTTGTTGCAGAGTTTCCACCCTCAGGTGCGAGGGGCGGCCCTGGTCGCAGCAGGCAGTCAGGACATTTCTTCGGCTGAACTCGCCACTTGGTTCCCCAAATCAGATATCCCCGCCGCTGCGGCCAGTCTGCCCGCAATCACCCGCAGCAACCCGGACCGTGTGGCGGTGGTGAAACGCTACCTGGATCAGGTCTCCAAGCTTCAGGGGGATGCTGCCAGGGGCGAAAAAGTGTATCAAAAAGCCTGCATGGCTTGTCATCAATTGAACGGTTCTGGCGCTGAGGTAGGGCCAAATCTGGAAACCGTGGCGGCCAAACCCATGGAACAGATCCTGGAAGCGATTTTCGACCCCAACAAAGCGGTGGAGCAGCGCAATGTTGCCACGGAAATCACCCAGACGGACGGCAGTGTGCTGGCGGGCTTGGTTTCGGCCGATACCCCCGGCGGTCTCAGTCTCCGCCTCCCAGGCGGCGTGGATGTGGCCGTGCCGAGAAGCAAAATCCGGAGCTTGAAAACACTGCCTCTTTCCCTGATGCCAGAGGGGTTGGAGGCCGCACTCACCGTCCAGGAAACGGCCGATTTACTGGCCCGGATTCAGCTTCGCTGAGGCTGTCCGGCGCGTATTTTCGTTCTCTGACCAGGATCCTTCGTTGCAGTTCACCTACTTGGTCTGTGTGATTTTTGTCCATTATCGAAAAAAAGCGCAGTTGAGTGCGTAGGTATGTCTCAAGCCCCCTTCTCGTCTCCATGACAACTCCTCGATTCGTTCGCCATTTCACCCTACTAGGCCTTGCCGTGTCGCCCTCGTTGGCGTTCGCCAACCCGGCCCCAGCATCTGCTGCTCCGGCAGCCGCTGCACCGGTGGATTTTGCCCAGGTTCAGGCTCTGTTGGAAAGCAAGTGCCTGGAGTGCCACAATCCGGACAAGGTGAAGGGCAAGCTGCTTATGAATACGGCGGAGGCCATGATCAAAGGCGGCTCCTCCGGCACCTCACTGGTTCCCGGCAAACCGGATGAGAGTGAACTGCTGAAGCGTGTGGTCCTCCCTGCGGATCACGATGACATCATGCCCCCAAAAGGTGGTCCTCTCGCGGCGAATGAAATTGACCTGCTGAAGCGCTGGATCGCCGAAGGTGCCCACTGGCCCCAGGGGCTGACCCTTCGTGCCAAAAGCCCCGAGGAGATCAAGGCACTGGCGGAGCTGAATGCCAAGTTGCCTTCCATGACCAAGCTGGAGATCTTCCCAGACAAGTTTGCTCTCGAAACCAAGCGTGACTTTCATCAGGTGGTCGTCATGGCCACCTTTGCGGATGCCACCACCCGTGACGTCACCAAATTTTCCAACCTGCGCGTGGCAGATGCAAAGGTCGCCAGCCTGACAGGCGATGTGTTGCAACCGGTCGCCGATGCTGGCTCAACCGAGTTGTTGGCGACCTTGGGTAGCACCACGGTGAAAGCTCCCGTGAGCCTGAATGGCGGGCAGAAGGAGCGTGCCATTTCCTTCAATCTGGATGTCATGCCGGTGTTCCTCCGCGGGGGGTGCAATGCTGGCGGCTGCCACGGCGCGGCTCGCGGTAAAGATGGTTTCCGTCTAAGCCTTTTCGGCATGGATCCACAGGGCGACTACACTCGTCTCACCCGTGAGATGGTCGGACGTCGTGTGAATCTCGCCATCCCTGAGGAGAGCACCTTGGTGGAAAAGGCTGTGGGCGCGGTGCCTCACTCGGGAAATCAATGCTATGAACCCGAGTCCCAGTATAACAAAGCCATTTTGGAATGGATCAGCAACGGTGCTCAGTATGACCCGCCAACCGTCGCCAAGGTGACGGGTATCGAAGTCTTCCCCAAACAGATCGTTCTCGAAGGGCAGGGGAGTACCCAGCAGATCACCGTCCGCGCGACTTATTCCGATGGCAGTGACCGTGACGTGACCAAGCTGGCCTTGTTCATGTCCAACAACGATCCCACGGCCTCCATCAATAAAGATGGCCTTGTGACCAGCGGTGACCGTGGCGCAGCCTTTACCCTGGCCCGCTTCGATGTATACAGCGTCACTGCCCAGGTTCTCGTCATCCCTGCCAAGCTGGAATACGAGCGTCCGAAGCTGGTGGAAAACAACTACATTGACACTCTGGTCAATGAGAACCTGCACAAGCTGCGCATCCTTCCCAGCGGCGTCTGCACCGATGAGGAATTCGTCCGTCGTGCCTACATTGACGTCATCGGCATCTATCCGAAGCCTGACGAGATCAAGACCTTCCTGGCCGATGCCAATCCGAAGAAGCGCGAGGCCCTGGTGGACTCGCTGACTCAGCGCAAAGAATTCACTGAAGTGTGGGTGATGAAGTGGGCAGAGCTGCTCCAGATCCGCTCAGGCATCGCTGGCAACAACAATCAGCCGCCCTTCTACAAGAATGCTCTTCTGTATTATAACTGGCTGGGCGACCGCATCGGCAAAAACGTGCCGTTGGATGAGATCGTGACCGAGCTGCTTTCTTCCACGGGCGGCACCGTTTCCACCCCGGCTGTGAATTTCTACCAGACTGAGCTCGATCAGCTCAAGCTGACTGAAAACGTGGCCCAGGTGTTCATGGGCATGCGCATCCAGTGCGCCCAGTGCCATAACCATCCTTTCGACCGCTGGACGATGGATGACTACTACGGCTTCAAGGCCTTCTTCTCCCAGATTGGGCGCAAGGCCACGGACGACCCTCAGGAAGTCATCATCTTCAATAATAAGGGCGGCGAGTCCCGTCACTTCCTCACCCAGGCTGTCATGAAGCCCAAGTTCCTGGGTGGCGAATCACCGGAGATCAAGCCTGGCGAAGACCGCCGCAAGATCCTTGCCGAGTGGATTGCTTCGCCGAAGAACCCTTACTTCGCCCGCAACATCTCCAACATCGTCTGGGCTCATTTCTTCGGCCTCGGCATTGTGGATCCCGTAGATGACGTGCGCGTCTCCAACCCTCCTTCCAATCCTGAGCTTCTTGCGGCCCTGGCGGAAAATCTGACGAACTACAAGTATGACATGCGCCGTCTCGTGAAAGACATCTGCACCTCCATGACCTACCAGCGCAGCACCAAGGTCAATGAGACCAATGCCGGGGATAAGAAAAACTTCTCCCATGCCCAGGTCCGCCGCGTGCGCGCTGAGATCCTGCTGGATGCCATTTCGCAGATCACTGAAACGCCGAACAAGTTCCAGGGCCTGCCTTTGGGTGCCCGTGCGGTGCAGATCGCTGACGGTGCCGTGAGCAACTACTTCCTCACCACCTTCGGCCGCGCCAAACGTGAGTCCGTCTGCTCCTGCGAAGTGAAGATGGAGCCAACTCTGTCTCAAGCTCTCCACTTGATGAATGGCGATGCCGTCAACGACCGCATCAAGCAGGGTAAAGTGGTGGCGACACTCATCAAAGAGAAGAAGACCGATGCCGAGATCATCGAAAATCTTTACCTGCGCGTCTTTGGTCGACTACCAAAGGACAAGGAGAAGGAAGCTATCAATCAGACTCTCGCGGGTGCAGGTGACCAGCGTCAGTTGGCCCTGGAAGACGTCTTCTGGGCACTGCTAAACTCCAAGGAGTTTTACTTCAATCACTAAGCCTTGTCGGAGCGCAGGCACCCTTGCCTGCCTTTCCCTCGGATGCTTTCGCATTCGCTGAGATTCTCCACCCTTTTTCCTAGCCATGAAAACCCACGCCAAGATCCTTTCCCTCAGCCTTTTCACCGCCGCCGGTGCGGTGGCGCAGGATGCCGAAAAGATCACCTATGAGGACCACGTCCGCCCGCTGCTGGAGAACAAATGTTTCTCCTGCCACAGCCCGGACAAGAAGAAGGGCGACCTCGACCTCACCAGCTTTGGTGCAGTCATGACGGGCGGCGGTGGTGGTGCCGTCGTGGATTCCGGCAACTCGGATGCCAGCCGTCTGTGGACGACCTGTGCTAAGAAAGAGGAGCCTTTCATGCCGCCGGAAGGCGCACCTCTGAATGCCAAGGAACTGGAAATTCTGGCCAAATGGATCAGCGGCGGCCTGTTGGAAACCAAGTCCAGCGTCGCCAAAAAATCGTCCAAGCCGAAGGTGGACATGGCTGTGGCCGTCACCAGCGGCAAACCTCAAGGCCCTATCGCCAAACCAGAGCACGTTCTGCTGGAGCCTGTGGTGGTGACACCGCGCACGACGGCTGTTACGGCCATGGCCGCCAGTCCCTGGACCTCCTTGGCCGCCATTGCCGGGACCAAGCAGATCCTTCTTTACGATACCGACACCCGTCAGCTCGCTGGTATCTTCCCTTACACGGAAGGTTATGCCCGCAGCCTGAGCTTCAGCCGCAACGGCTCCCTCCTGGTCATGGGCGGTGGCAAAGGGGGCAAGCTGGGGCACGCCATCGTCTGGGATGTGAAGACGGGCAAACGCATCGTTGAAGTCGGCAAGGAGTTCGACCAAGTCATGAGCGCTGACATCAGCCCCGACCACAAAATGGTCGTCATCGGCAGCCCGTCGAAAAAGGTGAAGGTGTACGATACCGCCTCAGGCGAAGAGTTGTACATGATCAGCAAGCACACGGAATGGATTATGGGCACCGCCTTCAGTCCCGATGGCGTGCTGTTGGCCACCTCAGACCGCAATGGCAACGTCATGGTTTGGGAGGCCGCCAATGGCGGAGAGTTTTATGTTCTGGGCCAGCACAAGGCCTCATGCACAGACCTGGCCTGGCGCGCCGATTCCAACATCCTCGCCTCCAGCTCCATGGATGGCACCATCAGCCTCTGGGAGATGAATGAGGGCAAGCAGGTGAAAAATTGGGCCGCCCATGGCGGAGGTGTCCAGTCTGTGTCCTTCACGCCTGATGGTAAGCTGATCTCCAGCGGCAACGACGGTCTCGTCCGCATCTGGGATATCAATGGCAACAAGATCGGCGAAGCTGCCAGCCAGGGGGACATAGTCACTAAGGTCATCGCTCTGCACGACTCCCAGTCCACCATCTCCGCCAACTGGCGCGGAGAGATCAAAGTCTGGTCCGTGGAGGCTAAGATGGCCGAGAAAGGACAGCTTTCCAGCAATCCGCCGCTGATTGCCCAGCGCATCATCGAATCTGAAAAACAGGCCACGGCCATGGTCGCGCAACTGCCTGAAGTAGAGGCAAAGCTCAAGAAGGCCCAGGATGCTGTTCAGGCTGCCGAAGCCCGTCTGGTAGAAACCAAAAAGAAAGCAGCCGATGCTCAGGCTCGCGTCGCTCTTTTGGAAACCGAAGTCAAAGAGCTGCCAGCTAAGATCGCTGCTGCTGAGAAAGCCGTGCCTGAAGCCCAGGCCAAGAAAGCCGCCCAGGCTGAACTGCTGAAAAAGTACGATCAATCCTTGGCGGAGATCAAATCAACAGAAGCTGCCCTGGCCAAGTTGAATGCCGATAAGGCTGCACTGACAAAGCCTGAAGACGCCCCGAAAGTGGCTGAGTTGACCAAGTCCATCGCTGAACAGTCGGCCAAGCTCGAGACCCTTAAAAAAGCAGCGGCGGCGGCACCGCAGCCAGTGGCTGATTTTGACAAGGTCATCAAGGCGGCTCAAGACCAAGTGGCTGCCCTGAAAGCGGCCAAACCAGCGAAGGAGAAAGAGCTGCCAGTCTTGAAAAAAGGCCTGGAAGCCTGGCCGAAAGCTGTCGCTGATAATGAAAAGCAGATCGCTGACGCCAAGGCCGCTGTGCCTGCCATCCAGACACAGCTTGCGGATCACAAGGCTCAGATCGCCGTTCTGCAAAAGCTGCCTACCATCCTCAAAGCGGCCCAGTTCAATGTGGGTGTGCTGACGGAGAAGGAAAAACTGGCCAAGCTGGAAGGTGACTTCAATGACTACACGGCTGCGAAGAAAGAGAATGAAGAAGCCAAGGTGGCCAATGTCGCCCGCATCGAATCCTCCAAAAAAGTCATCGCGGAATCTGCCAATCAGATCCCCCAGCACGAGGCCACCTTGGCCAAGCTGAAGGCTGAATTGGACGGCATCGAAAAAGCCACCGAGCCAACCCGCGCGGCAGATGCTGCTGCCGCCGCTAAGCTGGACGAAAATAAGAAAGCCATTGCTGCCCGCGAGGCCGAGGTCGCCGCACTGGCGAAAGTTCGTGACGATGGCACTGCCGCTGCCAAGACGGCTGCGGAAGGGATTCAAAAAGCCATTGACCCGCTGGCAAAAAAGCTGGCGGAAGTGACTGCAAAGCTCAAGGCTCCCGAAGAGCAGGTGAAGAGCAAACAAGCGAACGTCACCAAATTTGAGACCAACCATGCCACGGCGAAAAAGACTTCTGCGGATCTCACTACTGCTCTTCCAGCCAGAGAGAAAGCTGTCAAAGATGCCGAAGCAGCCCTGCCTCCGCTGATGGCAGCTATTCAAGTGTCGGATAAAACACTCAGCGAAGTTCGTCGTGCCACTGCCGAGGCTGGACGCGGCATCCAACCTGCGCGTCAGGAAATCACCAAAGCTGAAAAAGCTGTGGCAGATGCGAAGGCGAAAAACGAAAATGCTCAGCCACTCGAGCAGGCCCAGGCGGCTGCTCAGGCAAAGCTGGCGACCGTGGAAAAACAGGCCGCAGATTCTGCTATGAAATTGGCCGATGCTCAGGGGGATTTTGATGCTCGTCGTGCCGCCCGTGAAGCTGCTGAAAAGACCTTAGCTGAAGCTCGTCAAACCTTGGGCAAAACCAAGAATGAACTGAACGCTGCCAATACCTCCATCGCGCAGACGGAAAAACAGATCTCTCAGAGCAAAGCCGAACTGGCGGCTGCTGAAAAGGCCGCCGCTCCTCATCGGGGTCAGCATGAAAGCCTGACCAAGGAAATCGCGGCCCAGAAGGCAGCGCTTGCCGCCAAACAGGCCATTCCAGCCGCTTTACAGGCAGAGTTTGCGGCAAAATCTCAACCTCTGAATGAGGCCATCGCCCAACTCAAAGCCGCGCAACCGCCGCTGGAAAAGGCCTTTGCTGAAGCCCATGCAAAACTTGAGGCCGAGATGAAAGTGGTGGAGGCCAAGAAGCTGGAAGTCGGCCAGAGCATCACCGCCCTGGAAGCCGCCAAGAAGAAAAAGACAGAAGCCGAGGCCTCCATCGCCGCTGCTGAGAAAGACACGCCTCAGCGCGATAAAAACCTCGCCGAGATCAATGCCGAGCTCGCCAAGATGCAGCCTCAGCTCGATCCTCTTCGCACGAAGGTGAAGCAGATGGAAGAGCAGTATTTCACCATGCTGCCGAAGTGACGTAGCAAACAGCCATTTAAAACAGAACACACGGAAGTTTCTTCCGTGTGTTTTTGTTTTGAGGGGCAGCGTCTAAGAAGAGTATTTGATTGTCCGGTTCTTCTCCTTCGTGTGGGAAGCTTCACTGGCGCGAAAGGATCAGGCCCTGGGACCGTATCCACTCGCCGCTTTGTTCCAACCTTTGCATGAAAACTAGCTTCTCTATCTTCTTCGCCATTCTCGGCTTGGTCGCGCCACTGCGCGCACAGGTCGAGTTTCAAAAGGGCGATTCCATTGCCATTCTGGGCAACGTCTTGCCAGATCGCTCCCAGCATTATGGCTGGCTGGAGGCCATGCTGACTCAGGCGAATGCGGACAAAGACCTCACCTTTCGCAATCTGGCCTTTTCTGGGGATGAAGTGCAGACCTGGCATCGCGTGGATGGCTTTGGCTCCCGGGACGAGTGGCTGTCCAAAGTGAAGGCCGATGTCATCTTCGCCTTCTACGGTAACAATGAGTCTTTCAAAGGCTATGAAGGTCTCGACGCCTTCAAAAAGAACCTGGACACCTTTTTGAAGGAGACCAAGGCGAAGAAATATAACGGCAAAGGAGCGCCGAAGATCGTGCTGTTCTCGCCCATCGCGCTGGAAAAGCTGACGAACCCCAGCTTGCCTCCGGTGGAAGAAAAGAACACAAATCTGCAGAACTACACAGCGGCCATGAATGAAGTGGCCGCCGCGAATGGGGTGACCTTGGTGGATCTCTTTGCTCCCAGCCAAAAGATCGCGAGCCAAGCGCCGTTGAGCCTGAATGGTCTCTACCTGAATGAGCAAGGCGACAAAGCCGTGGCAGAAGCAGCATTCAAAGGCATCACGGGCAAAGAGGCCCCTCCGGTCAACGACAAGCTGCGTAAAGCCATCGTGGAAAAGAACTGGGAGTGGCATCAGCGCTATCGGACGGTGGATGGTTACAATGTCTATGGTGGCCGCAGCGGACTGGCCTATGCCCCAGGGGTGGGTGCGTTCAAGCAGAATGAGAAAGATCCGGCCAAGCCTTACACCTCCAATTTTCAGGTGATGCAGCAGGAGATGTCTCAGCGGGATGTGAAAACCGCCAACCGCGACCTGCGGGTATGGGCTATCGCCAAGGGCGGCGATCTGGTCGTGAAGGATGACAATCTGCCCCAGGTAGAATCCGTGCCGACCAACATGCCTAACCCGAAGGATGGCAAAGACTTTAACAAGACGCCGATGAAGGGCATGACCTTCACTGAAGATGGGCTGGTGGCCATTCCGGACGCGGCGGAAAAAATGAAGGACATCCAGGTCCACAGCGGCATGAAGATCCAACTCTTTGCCGATGAAAAAATGTTCCCAGAATTGGTGAATCCCGTGGCCATGCAGTGGGATACCAAGGGCCGCCTATGGGTGAGCGCCTGGCTGAATTATCCCGGCCGCACGCCTACCAGCCCGAAGGGTGACAGCCTGCTGATCTTTGAAGACACGGATGGTGACGGCAAGGCCGACAAGATGACCACCTTTGCCGATGACCTGAATTGCCCCACGGGTTTCCAGATTTACAAAGATGGCGTCATCGTCATGCAGTCCCCCAGCCTGCTCTACATCGCTGATACCGATGGCGATGGCAAAGCCGACAAACGCGAGCGCATCCTCATGGGCCTCTGCGCGGCGGATAGCCATCATGAAACGTGTTACCTGAGCTATGACAATGGTGGTGCCATTTACCCAAGCGATGGCGTCTTTCATCGCACTCAGGTCGAGACGATTTACGGCGTGGTACGCAATACCAACGGAGCCATTTATCGCTACGATTTGAATCGCAATGAGCTGCAACGTTTCACCACGGATGCCACGGTGAACCCGCATGGCAAGATCTGGGATCGTTGGGGCAATGCCTACTTCACCGATGCGACGGGCAACGTGAACACCTTTGCCGAAGCCTCCTCCAGCTATCTTCCTCGTGAAGGGGGTGGCAGCGCCAAGATGAAACCCTTTTGGGATCGTCCTGCCCGCCCCAGCCCAGGCAATGGCATCATCAGCAGTCGCCATTTTCCGGAAGAGTTTCAGAACAATTTCCTGAACTGCAACGTCATCGGCTTCCAGGGCATCTGGCGGGTGAAGCTGGACCAGGACGGTTCTGGCATGAAGGGAGAAACGGTTGAAGACCTGGTGAAGGCAGACCCGGCGGTGTATCCAACCTTCCGCCCTGCCTGCGTGAGCGTGGGGCCGGATGGCGCGCTTTATTTCTGCGATTGGTCGAATGCCATCATTGGTCACATGCAGCACCATCTGCGTGACCCGAACCGCGACCACAAACATGGCCGCATTTACAAAATGACCTATGAAGGCCGTCCTCTGCTGAAGCCGAAGAAGATTGACGGTGAGCCGATCGCCAACTTGCTTGAACTGCTGAAGGAATGGGAAGATGGCACCCGCCAACTGGCCAAGGTGGAACTGGCGAAACATGAGCCGAAAGAAGTCGCCAGCGCTGCAAAAAAATGGGCCGCCGCTTTGGACAAAACGGACGCTGAGTATGAGCACCATCGCCTAGAGGCCCTGTGGACTCACCAGTGGGTGGACGTGGTGGATGTGGACCTGCTAAAAGAGGTGCTGGCCTCGCCCGAGCCACGTGCCCGCGCTGCCGCCACACGTGTTCTTTGCTACTGGAAAGATCGTGTGCCTGGCGCGCTGGATCTGCTGCGTGTTTCCGTCAATGATGCCGACCCACGTGTCCGCATGCATGGCATCCGTGCCCTCAGTTTCTACCAGCCGACGGATGAGGCGGAGAAGGCGCTGGAGATCGCCTACGATGTGCTGAAGCACCCGACGGATTACTACATTGATCACGTTTTTAGCGAATGCCGCAAAGGCCTCCAGAGTGTGTTGAAGACCAAGCTGCTGCCCAAAGATCCCGCCGCCCTGGCGGAGTTCATTGCCAAGACCACCGATGCCGATCTGAAAGGCCTGCCCGATGTGGAGCCCGTGCTGATCGAAAAACTCACCCGCCCGAAGCTCCCTGCGGACATGCGCGCCTCAGCCCTGATCGAATTGGTGAAACTCACGGGGCAAGATCGCACCCTGGAAATCGTGAAATTGCTCCAGCGCATTGATGCTGCAGAAGGTCGTCTGAATGCCACGGCAGAGGAAATTGGAAAAATCCTGGTGTTGGAAAATCGTGGGCATCTTGCCCGTCATCGTGATGGCTTGGTAGCTCTGGCGAAGCAAGGTAAACAAGCCCCGGTCATCCGCGCTGCCTATGCCGCTTTGGTCGTGACGGATCTGGGGCCAGATGAAATCTGGAAAGCCACGGACGCATCATCCCGGCATTACCTCATTGAGTCCATCGGCCTCATTCCGGCCAGCAGCGCAGGCCTGAGAAACAAATTCCAGCCCCTGCTCATAGCTCTTTTGAAAGAAGGTAAAACGGATGGGCAAACTTTGCGCGCCGTCTTGGCTGCCCTGCCTTTGATGACGGGGAATCAAACCAGCGCCAACTTCGCCCTCGCTGCCGATCACTTGATCGAAGGCAAGGAACGCAATGCTGCGGCGAAGGCACTGCTGAAGTTCCCGAAAGCCAACTGGGATGCCGCGAAGGCCAAGCCTCTCACGGACAGTGTTCTGGCCTATGCTAAGACCGTGCCTGCCGGAGATCGCTCCAAGCAGGAGTATGTCGAAGTCATCACAGCAGCCAAAGAAATGGCCGCACTGCAAGGTGCTGCTGCCGAGGCAGTGCTGAAGGAACTCAGTGCCGTCAGTGTGGATGTCTTCATCGTTCATACCGTCCATGAGCAGCTTCGCTACGACACGACCAAGCTGACCGTGAAGGCTGGGAAATCCTTTGAGGTCATCTTTGAAAACGACGACGTCATGCCGCATAATTTCGTCATCGTTCCTCCCGGCAAACACATGGAAATCGGCAATGCAGCCATGACCATGACGCCTGATAAGCTGGACAAACAAGGCCGGGCCTACCTGCCTGCGGCCTTTGAAAAAGACATCATCGCGGCCACGAAGCTGATGGAGCCAGGTCAAAAGGAACAGCTCAAAGTGCGTGCGCCCAACCAGCCAGGCGACTATGAATTTGTCTGCACCTTCCCAGGCCATGCCCTCATCATGTGGGGTACCCTCACCGTGACGAAGTAACCTTTCCCAACCCAACCTATGATCCGTCGTACCTTTCTCACCCTTGCCGCTGCGTTACCGCTGGGCACCTGTTTCGCAGCCGAAGATTTCCTGAGCTATGAGCCGAAAGGCGAGGCAAAGGGCAAGCATATCGTGCTCCTGGCAGGCGATGAAGAATACCGCAGTGAAGAAGCCCTGCCGATGCTGGCTAAGGTGCTGAGCGAGCGCCATGGCTTTAAAACCACAGTGCTCTTCTCGGTAGGTGCAGATGGCACCGTGGATCCCACTGCAGGAGGCAGCCTCACCAATCCTCAGGCTCTGGACAGCGCCGATGCGATTGTCATGCTGCTGCGTTTCCGCAAATGGAATGAGGAGACTCTGGGCAAATTCGATGCCGCCATCAAACGTGGCATTCCCGTCATCGCCCTGCGCACCAGCACCCACGCTTTTGCAGGGATTCCCAATGACAGCAAGTTCGCTTCCTGGAACTGGAACAAGGACGGTGGCTGGGGCAAAAAAGTACTGGGTGAGACCTGGGTAAGCCACTGGGGCCATCACAAGTTTGAAGCCACTCAAGGCGTCATCGAGGCCGCCAATGCCAGCGACTCCCTTCTCAACGGAGTCACTGATGTCTTTGGCACTAGCGATGTTTATGAGGCCTACCCTCCGGCGGATGCGAAGATCCTGATGCGCGGGCGCGTGCTCAAAGGCATGACCCCCGACTCCGGTTCTCTGGAAACCGTCAAGGCCCGCGCGACGGACAAGAAGGAGCAGCCTGTGAATGAGCCCATGATGCCCATCGCCTGGACTCGCAGCGTGAAGAACGAGGCTGGCACGGAGAATAAGATCTTCACCACCACCATGGGTGCCGCCACGGATCTGACCAACGAAAGCCTGCGTCGTCTGGTGCTGAATGGCGTTTACTGGGGTTTCGGCCTGCCCGTGCCCACAAAGGCAGATGTCTCCCTGGTGGGTGATTACAACCCCACGGCCTACGGTTTTAACGGCTTCAAAAAAGGCCTGAAGATCAGCGATTTGAAGTAGGGCTCCAAGCTTTCATCTCTATGCAAAGGGCGACTGCGAAGTCGCCCTTTGTTTTTTGATGGATGTGGTGAGGACATGCCCAACAAGCCCCTTTCGAAGTTCATCAGACGCATTACTCTGTCGGCGACATGGCAGACCTTGGCAGACTCAATCAACTCCCCGTTCTCTACAGCACCTCGCAGGGCATTTATCTGGGGGGCGGAGATCATGGAGAGATTCTGCTGCCAAACCGTTACGTGCCACGGGGAACCCAGATTGACGATATCCTGGAGGTCTTTGTTTACCGGGATTCTGAAGACCGTCTGGTCGCCACCACCGAACGCCCGCTTGCAATGGTCGGGGAATCCGCCCCGCTGCGCGTAGTCAGCGTGAACCGCAATGTTGGGGCATTTCTGGACTGGGGCCTCCCGAAGGACCTGCTGCTGCCTTTTCGCCAGCAGGCAGAACAGGTTTTTGTGGGGGACACGGTCATCGCCCACGTCATGGTGGATGCAAAGACAGACCGCATCATCGCCACAACGAAGATTAACAAACACCTCAACAAAGCCCAACCCGTCGGCTTTAAGCCTGGGCAGCCGGTTGCCTTGGTCATCCTGGCAGAGACTCCGCTGGGCTACAATGCCATCGTCGAAGGCACTCACCAGGGCCTGCTTTACCACAGCAATGTGGGTGCGACCTTGGAGATAGGGCAGAAGTTGAAGGGCTTTGTCACTGCTATCCGCCCAGGGGGAAAGCTGGATCTCAGCCTGGATGCGAGGGGGTATCAACGTGTGGCCCCGCTGACCGACCAGATCCTGCAGGCTCTCCAGGCCAATGGCGGGCAGCTTTCTTTTGATGACGATAGCTCACCCGAGGTCATTCGGCAGAACTTTGATTGCAGCAAAAAAGCTTTCAAGCAGGCGCTCGGGGCCTTGTTTCGCCAGCGCCGTATCCGCTTCACGAATCCCGGCATCGCCTATGTGGACATCCGCGAAAGCACCGGGCAGGAGTGGCGGCCAGGGGAGTAGTCCCAAAAGTATTCTTGGACCCGCCTACGGCGTGGACGAACTCAGGTAGTAGCAGCAAAACTCGGTCTTTACCCAGACGTTTTTCCCCTCTATATCGCGATCATGCACGATCCACGCGTTGACCAGCTCGCTCGCCAACTTGTCCGTTACTCCACCCAAGTGAAAAAGGGGGACTTTGTCTGGATTGACTGCTTTGACGTGCCTAACTACGTGGCTCACGCCATGATCCGTGCTGTGGTGGAGGCCAAGGCTCGCCCGATCGTGAAGCTGCATGACACCACCGTTACGCGCGAGCTGATGATCCATGCCGATGAGACGCAATACGACGTCATCGCTGAAAGTGAGCTGGCGCTCATGAAAAAAATGGATTGCTACATCGCAGTGCGAGGCAGCCATAACATCACCGAGAACAGCGATGTGCCTGCCGACCGCATGAAGCTGGTGATGGCCAAGCTGCGCCCTCTGCAGAATGAGCGCGTGAACAACACCCGCTGGTGTGTGCTCCGCTGGCCTACCAGTGCCATGGCCCAGCAGGCAGGCATGAGCACACGTGCGTTCGAAGACTTCTACTTCAAAGTCTGCCTCCTGGATTACGCCGCTCTCATCCCCGCCATGAACTCGCTGAAAAAGCTCATGGATAAGGCCAAGGACGTACACATCAAAGGCCCAGGGACAGATCTGCGCTTCAGCCTCAAGGGTCTGAAGTCCATCGTCTGTGGTGGTAGACATAACATCCCGGATGGGGAAGTCTTCAGTGCGCCCGTGAAGGACAGCGTGGAAGGTGTGATCAGCTACAATGCGCCGACGATTTATCAGGGCATCGCCTTTGATTCCGTGAAGCTGGAGTTCTCCAAAGGCAAGATCGTCAATGCCACCTCAAACAACACGGCGGCGATTAACAAGATCTTCGACAGCGATGAAGGTGCCCGTTACATCGGGGAATTCGCCATCGGGTTTAACCGCGAAATTCGCGAGCCCATGCGTGACATCCTCTTTGATGAGAAGATCGCCGGCAGCTTTCACTTCACCCCGGGTCAGGCCTACGAAGGCGTGGCGGATAACACCAACCGCAGCCAGGTCCACTGGGACTTGGTGTGCATCCAGCGTCCTGATTACGGTGGTGGTGAGATCTATTTCGACGGCGAGCTCATTCGCAAAAACGGTCAGTTTCTGCTGCCTGAATTGAAGCCCCTGAATTGAAGCCCCTGAATTGAGGTAATGCCGTTTAT
Source organism: Prosthecobacter algae (assembly GCF_039542385.1). Taxonomy (NCBI): domain Bacteria; kingdom Pseudomonadati; phylum Verrucomicrobiota; class Verrucomicrobiia; order Verrucomicrobiales; family Verrucomicrobiaceae; genus Prosthecobacter; species Prosthecobacter algae. The sequence continues at coordinate 265,741 of NZ_BAABIA010000001.1, forward strand.
CCGCGTCCAACAGGACGCAGGATTTGGGGGGGGCGAAAGCGTGAGAGCTATCGCCCGGACCACCCGCTGGCGCGGGCAGCTACGGTGTAGCCGCGTCCACCAGGACGCGGGGTGTTTGGCTTGTCAGAAGCGTGAGAGTATCTACCCGAACCACCCGCTGAAGCGGGCAGCTACGGAAGAAAATCACCAAAGATCAATCGGCGCGTGGGTCTCCGGCCGGATGATTTCGGTGTCGCGGTTCAGGGTCTCTGCAAAACGGGCGCTGAACCACGCTTGGGAAGGTTCTTCGCCGTGCACCATAAGCAGCTTTTTAGGCTTCACCTTTTCCACGTACTCGGCGATCTGCTCACGGGTGGCGTGGGCGCTGAGGTCAAAGCTTTCGATGCGGGCATGCAGCTCGACGGCTGGCAGGTCGGCCGAGAGCTTGATCTTCTCACCCGCCTTCGCCGTACGCAGGCGATAGCCTGGGGAGAGGGGATCGGTGTAACCCACAAAAGCGACGGCATTGCGCGGGTTATCAATGAACTTGTTCGCGAAGGAGTTCGAAGTCGTGCCTTCCGTCATCATGCCGCTGGAGAGGGCATAAATGGTGCGGGGCTGGTAATCAATCTGCGGGCGACCTGGGCCGCGTTTGCGGCGCGGTGGCACCAGCATGCTCACGTCTTCCAGCAAGCGGAAGCCGGGGTAGTTGCGGCGCACACGGTCCGCATAGTGATCATAGAGTACAGTCACTTTGGTGCCCAGACCACCGATTCGCAGCGGCATTTCAGGGATGAGACCTTCCTCACGCAGCTCATGCAGCATCAGCATCACTTCCTGGGTTTTGCCCAGGGCAAAGACCGGGATGAGGACGGAACCATTGGCATCAAACGTTTCACGGATCAGCGCGGCGAGACGCTCCTTTTCACCTTTGCGGCTGTAGTCGGCAGGCCGTTCATAGGTGCCGCGGGTCGTTTCCACCACCAGCACATCAATGCCTTCGGTGGGGAAATCTGCAGCGCGGGTGATGGTTTGGTTCTCGAAATTCACATCGCCTGTGTAAAACAGACTGCTGCCATTCTGCCGGATCATGATCCCTGCGGAGCCCATGATGTGGCCAGCATCGTGAAAGCTGGCCATGAGATCGCTGTTAGGCACCTCAAACGGGCGCTCCAGGTCACGATACACATATTGGGCACGGTTTTCATCCAGCTCACGGTGGGTGAAAAGCGGGTATTCATGGATGCTTTGCTCCTCACGCTGGGAGGTCATCACATTCACCGAGTTGTGCAGCATGGCGCTGGTGATCTCCCCCGTCGGCTCCGTCATGAACACCGGACTCTTTGGCTGCTTGCGCATCAGAACCGGCAGCGCGCCGATGTGATCATGGTGAGCGTGGGTAATGAAAAGGGCATCTGCCGTCTCATGCGGCAGGGCGCCAAAGTCTGGCAGAGCATTGAAACCCACCTCTTTCGGGTGCATCCCGGCGTCCAGGACGACTCGATTTTTACCGGACTCGAGAAGGTAGCAGTTGGCCCCGATCTCGCGGCGGCGGGTAAGATTACGGAAACGCATGTGTTCGTTTGAAAAGAGACGTAGGGAAGGGGCGAAGCTAGGGGCATGTGGCGAAACTGCAAGCCTTGAGACGCCTAACATTGCAGGCCAACTCAAACCCGAGTCGCTTCATTGTCGGGCAAAGTGCAATCACAGGGAACGAAGACAGTACGCGTCTCGGCGGTGATTCGACCACCTGTAAACGACATTTTCCCCAACTTTCCGCCTAGTTTTAAGGCGGAAAGTGGGGGGATGCCGTCACCGAATTACTTTCGGGCGATCAAGGATTCACCTGTCATTTCCGCAGGTTGGGCCACCCCCAGCATGTCCAGCAGGGTCGGGGCAATGTCAGCCAGTTTGCCGTTTTTCACGGTGTAATTGGCGGCATCGGCAGCCACATAGATGCCATGGACCAGATTGGTAGTGTGGGCGGTGTTCGGGCTGCCATCAGGATTGCGCATCAGTTCGCAGTTGCCGTGGTCGGCGGTGATGAAGAGCTTGCCACCCAGTTCCAGCACTTTTTCGACGATCAGCTTCACGCCAAAGTCGATCGTCTCACAGGCATGGATCCCGGCAGGCACCACGCCGGTGTGGCCCACCATGTCGGGGTTCGCGAAGTTCATGATCACCGCATCGTAGTTTTCCAGCCGGCGCAGGACTTCAAAGGTGAGGTCCGGGGCGCTCATCTGCGGTTTTTTGTCGTAGGTGGGCACTTCCTTCGGGCTGATGGCCAGATAGCGGTCCTCGCCAGGATTCGGTTCCTCCACCCCGCTGTTAAAGAAGAAGGTCACGTGCGGGTACTTCTCCGTTTCAGCCGCCCGCAGTTGGGTCAGCCCGGCGGCGGCGATGATCTGGCCCAGGTTGTTGCTGAGGCTTTCAGGGCCAAAGATGACGCGACAGCCTAGGGCATAGTAAGTCGCGTCATATTCCGTCAGGGTGTAGTAATTCACCAGCGGGTGGACTTCGCGGTCAAAGCCCTCAAACCCAGTCTTCAAAAAGGCGTCGCTCAACTGGCGGGCACGGTCGGCGCGGAAGTTGAACCAGACGATGACGTCCCCATCGCGGATACGCTGCTCATCGGCATGGGAGAAAATCATGGGCAGCAGGAACTCATCGCCGCGTGGGTCCAGATCATAGGCCGCGCGAATGGCGGTGTGGGGCGCATCGCTGCGTTTTTCACCCCGGCCCAGCACGATGGCGTCCCAGGCCAGCTTGTTGCGGTCCCAGCGGGTGTCGCGGTCCATGGCGTAGTAACGACCGATCACAGTGGCGATCTTGGCCCCGCTAAAGGTCAGGTCCGTTTCCAGCTTGGCCACATAGGCGGCGCCGCCTTTCGGGTCGGTATCGCGGCCATCGGTGATGGCGTGTACCATGATGTCATCCACGCCCGCCATTTTGGCGGAGTTGCACAGGGCGACGAGGTGCTCCTGGTGGGAGTGTACCCCTCCATCGCTGATGAGCCCCATGAAATGCAGACGCTTACCTTTGGCTTTATGGAAGGCTTCTACCAAGGCTGGCATGGTGGCCAGCTCGCCATCGCGGATGCTTTTGTTGATTCGGGTCAGGTCCTGGTACACCACGCGCCCGGCACCCAGATTCAGGTGGCCGACTTCGCTGTTGCCCATCTGGCCGTCCGGCAGGCCCACATCTTCGCCACTGGCGCTCACGGTGCCGCGCGGGTAGGTGGCGTAGAGGTGATCGTGAAACGGAGTGCGTGCCAGCAGGGTAGCATCGCCATTCGCTTCAGCTTGCGCTTTGCCGCCGGGATTGATGCCCCAGCCATCACGGATAATCAGAACAACAGGTTTTTTGGCCATAAGAATTCCTTCTCATCCGTCAGAATCACCGATTCTGCAACCTCGGGTGATTCTAGTTGACCTCTGGCCTGCCACCTCTTTCCTGCGCGACACTTCATGAAGACCACGCCTGTCACCACCGCCGACCTCCGCAGCTCCGTCATCGCCGTCCCGCCGCTGTGCCGGAATGCGGACCTCAGTCTCAGCCGTGAGGAGAACAAAAAGCTGATCGACCACATGTACGCGGGTGGCATCCGCACCCTGCTTTATGGCGGCAATGCGAATCTCTACAACATCGCCATCTCCGAATACGACGCTCTGCTCTCCATGCTCACAGATCTCGCCCCGGCCGATCTCTGGATGGTGCCTAGCATCGGGCCGATGTACGGCACGGCGATGGACCAGGCAGCCATCCTGAAGGATCACAAGTTCCCGACAGCCATGCTGCTGCCGACTCTTTTCCCTTCCAAGCCTGCGGGTGTGGCCACGGCCATCCGCCATCTGGTGGAAAAAGCAGGCATGAAGCTGGTGCTCTACATCAAGGACGAATCCTACATCACCCCGGAACACGCGGCAGAGCTCGTCAATGATGGCCTCATTTCCTGGATCAAATACGCCGTGGTGAAGCCTAACCCGGCCGATGACCTTTACCTCACCAAGCTGGTCTCCCTGGTGAACCCAGACCTGATCGTCAGCGGCATTGGCGAGCAGCCTGCCATCATCCATCTGCGCGATTTCGGCATTACCGGCTTCACCGCAGGCTGCGTCTGCGTCGCTCCACGCCTCAGCATGGATCTCCTCCGCGCCATTGACGCCAAGGACTACGACCGCGCCGAGCAGATCCGCGAGATCTTCCTGCCTCTGGAAGACCAGCGCAATGCCCACAGTCCCATTCTGGTCCTGCACCACGCCGTCGCCCTCGCAGGCATCGCCAAAACCGGCCCCGTCCTGCCTCTGCTCACTGAGCTGCCAGATGAACTCCTCCCCGGCATCGAAAAAGCCGCGAAGGACCTGTTGGTGAACGCGGCGTGAGTCGCTGGCCTGCGCCCCAGAAAAAAGTCACTCAAGACCAAGAAGTCTTTCTCCACGGTGCTAACAGCATCGGAAAGCTTCTTGGTTCTTTGTTTTGAATATTGTTAGCCGGTTGGATTGATCTTTAGCCCTCACGGGAAAGGCTATCATTGCGGCCTGCCACCCGCATCCAGCTCCGCCCCGACTTCTGAAAAGGCGGCAGTAAGTGCCTGCCAGTCCTCCGCCGAGGTGTCGGGGCCGCTGCTGACCCGAACGACTCGCTTCAACTCCTCCCAACTGGCCCCGAGGGCCTGAACCACGACGGAGGATCCTTCTTTGCCAGAGCTGCAGGCGGATCCAGTGGAGATGGCGAAACCACGCCGGGTAAGGCGGGTGAGCCATTTGAGGTTGTCGTGTCGGGGCATCACCAACAACGAAGTGTTGCTAAGGCGGGAAGCCTTTTCAGAGATCACGCGCAGCCCAGGAAAGGCAGCTTTCATTTCAGCCTCAAAGCTGCCGCGGTGCTGGCTTTGAGCCTGTTGAGCGGCTTTGATATTCTCAGTAGCAGTCTCAAGGGCAGCGACCATGGCAGCGATGGCGGGGTAGTTTTCAGTCCCTGCGCGGCGGCTGTTTTCCTGCGGGCCACCGTGCAGGAGGGGAAAGCTTTCTTCCGCATCAGCCAGGATGAGAAAGCCGATGCCTTTGGGCCCACCAAATTTATGGGCGCTGCCGGTGAGGTAATCACAAGTGCCGATCTGGCCTGCGGGCTGCTTGCCGATCCACTGGGCGGCATCACTGTGGAAGCGCGCGCCGGATTCGCGGCAGATTTCCAACAGTTCCTCCCAGGGCTGGAGCACGCCGCTTTCATTGTTGGCAGCCATCAGGGAAACCAGGGCAGGGGAATGCTGCTGAAGAATTCCTTGCAACACTTCTGGTTGGACCACGCCCTGATCATCCACGGGGATTTCGATCACGCGTCCCCGGCCAAGCCAAGCACGCGCGGCCTCGCGGACGCTGGGGTGTTCAATCGCAGAAATGGCCACGACCCCATCCGCAGGGAGGCATTTCGAAAGCCCGGCAAATAAGGTGTTGTTAGACTCGGTCGCGCCGGAGGTGAAGACCACGCGCTCAGGCTCCACGCCCAGGAGATCGGCGAACTGTTCGCGTGCTGCTTCCAGAGCCTGACTGGTGAGACCTGCCTCACGATAAAGACTGGAGGCATTGTGCCAATGCTGATCACTGGCCCGCAACCAGGCCGCGCGGGCCGCCGGGGACAGGGGCGTGGTAGCGTTGTAGTCGAAGTAAGCAGGCACAGTGGAGGTGTAGCATTCCTACACAGGGAATGCCAGGTTTGCCAGTATCTTCGAGCCTCAGAGCCTCTGTTAGGCATGTCCGATCGGGCCTAAAAGTTGACCGACAAACAGCAGACGATTTTCGGTATAAAGTCTCCATGAATCGTCGCTCCTCGCTTAAGACCATCCTCGCTACGGGCATCGCCCCCTGGATTGTACCCGCGCATGTGCTGCGTTCGCAGACTGCTCCTTCGAACAAAATCACCCTGGGGGTCATCGGTTGCGGGTCTCAGGGCATGGTGGACCTGCGCGCCTTCTTAAACCACGACGATGTACGCGTGGTGGCGCTCTGCGACGTGAACCGCAAGAACATCGAGAAAGCCAATGGCTACTACCTCAAGGAAAAATATGGCAAGGCCGATGCCCGCGTGTATTCAGACTTCCGGGAACTCAATCGAGATCCCGGGGTGGATGCGGTGCTGATGGCGCTGCCAGTGCACTGGCACAGCATTCCCTCGGCGGATGCCGTTCTGAACGGTAAGCACATCTACCATGAAAAACCCATGGCCTTGTCCTTGCAGGAGTCCAAGCTGGTGCGCGCGGCCGTGAAGAAGATGGGGGTGACCTTTCAGTTCGGGACCCAGCAGCGTTCGGATTTAAAATTCCGCTGGGCGGCGGAGCTGGCTCAAAATGGCCGATTGGGCAAATTGCGCGAGATTCAGGTAGGCGTACCCGGTGGAAAAACGGCTCCAGTTTGGTCCGAGCAACCCGTGCCTGAGCATGTGGACTGGGATCGCTGGGTAGGCCCGGCACCGATGTCATCCTTCCATGAAGAAAAACTGAAGCGTGACAATCACGAAAACATCCGTGCCTTTTCCCTGGGCATGATTTCCTGTTGGGGCATCCACCATCTGGACATCGCCCAGTGGGGCAATGGCACAGATCATTCCGGGCCAGTCAGCGTTGAAGGCAGCGCCCTTTATCCGGAGTCAGGCGGGTGCGATACCGCACTCTCCTGGCAGGTGCGTTTTGAATACGCCGCTGCGGCTCCCATCCTCTTTGCCAATGAAAGCGCGGAAGTGGCGCATGGGGCGCGATTCATCGGTGAAAAAGGCTGGGTCCATGTAAAACGAGGCGTCATCACGGCCAGTAATCCCGAGCTACTTCGAGACCCCGCCAACAAAGTGGGTGCCATGCCGATCAAACTGCCCGTGAGCCTGGAGCACACTCGCAATTTTGTGGATGCCATCCAGGGGAAGACCAAGACCATCTGCGACATCGAAACCGCTCTACGTAGTGACACCCTGCCTCAGCTCGCCTCCATCTGTCTCAAGACGCAGCGCAAGTTGACGTGGAATCCGGAGAAGGAAGACTTTGGTGCCGATCAAGAGGCCAATCGACTGATGCAGTGCCGTGAATTGCGTGGCGATTGGAAACTGCCTGTGGTTTAGGGCATGCCCAGGCGAGGAAAACCTTTGGTAAAACGCAGGTGCGTGGCAGCGTTTGTCATATCCTGCCATGTCTGACCTCACTTCCTCCTCCGATTTTAAACGTCGCGCCTTTCTTCGTGCTGCCCTTTCCGGGGCCATTCTGCCGACTGGACTGACGCTGGCCGCAGAGGAGGGGGAAGCCAAACCGGGCGTTTTTCAGGAGCCTGCCCATGAACTGCCTCTGGTGCAGGATGCAGATGTCATCGTCTGCGGTGCAGGGCCTGCTGGGGTGACGGCGGCCATTACGGCTGCACGGGCGGGAGCACGTGTGCGCCTGTTTGAATGGCGTGGCTGCCTGGGCGGGGTGTGGACAGCGGGGCTGCTGGGTTATTTTCTCGACTTTAACAAACCGGGTTTCGCTAAGGAATTGCGCGATAAACTGGACGCACGAGGAGCTCGAGCGAATTCCACCAGCACCTCCCGGTTCTGTTATGATCCCGAGGCTTTGAAGCAACTGCTGGAGGAACTTTGTGTGGAGGCGGGCGTGAAATTCCAGCTCCATACCCGCGTGGCAGCCGCTTTTAAAGAAGGTCGTCGCCTAACCACGATTGTGACAGAGTCCAAATCCGGTCGCCAAGCCTGGACCGCCCCCATTTTCATTGATGCCACCGGTGATGGCGACCTGGGAGCACAGGCTGGCTGCCAGTTTGAAATCGGCGAGGCCGCCGAGTGTCCCTGCCAGCCCATGTCGCTGAATGCTCTGCTGATGGTGAAGGATGTCGAGCAGATGCGGGAGTTTGTCCGCTTCGGTGTGCCTAAGCCTGATGAGAACAAAGATGCGGATAAGAAAAAGCTCATCAAGGAAACCATCGCCAGCACGGGGCATTTCCCTTCCTATGCAGGGGCCACGCTGTGGCATGTGCATGGCAATCTGGTGTTTGCCATGTTTAATCATGAGTATGGGATTAAGCCCTGGGATGCGGCGGAGATCACTGCCGCCACGGTGCGGGCTCGCGCGGAGATGCACAAGATGATCAACGGACTGCGCAGCCTCGGGGGAGCATGGGAGGGCGTTCAAATCGTCGCCACGGCGGAACAAATCGGCGTGCGGGATGGTCGCCGCATCGTGGGCCGTTATGCGGTGAAGCAGGACGACTTGATTGTGGGTGCCCGCCATGAAGATGGGGTCACCCGGGCCAGCTTTGGGGTGGATGTCCATGCCACCACGGCGGATCACAATAAGCAGGCACCCATTCATGCCACCAAAATCAAAGTGAAGCCCTATGACATCCCTCTGCGCGCCATGATCGCCGCCGACGTGGATGGCCTCATGATGGCAGGGCGCTGCATCAGCGGTGACTTCATTTCCCACTCCAGCTATCGGGTGACCGGCAATGCCGTGGGCATGGGAGAAGGTGCAGGCGTGGTAGCCGCAATTGCTGCCACGTCAAAGCGCCTGCCCCATGAGGTGACGTGGGCTGAGGGGGAGGCCAAGCTACGCGAGATGAATCAGCGCGTTTGAGATTAGACTTTTAGCCATCAGCAGACCTCTACCCCATGGTTGTTTACATTGATGTTGATGACACCCTGATTCGCAGTGTGGGAACGAAGCGGATACCCATGGTCGCAATGGTCGAGCATGTGAGGCGACTTAAAGCGGATGGAGCTGAATTGTACCTTTGGAGTGCAGGTGGAGCCGAATATTGCAAGGAGACTGCTGCTGAGCTCGGGATAACGGATTGTTTCGTCGCCTTCTTACCCAAGCCTCGAATTATGATTGATGATCAAGAGGTGAGGGAATGGGTTTTCTGCACAACTTACCATCCAGCTTCTTGTGCGGGGCGCTCCCTCGCAGATTATCTAGTGGTAGCATAGTCTTTGGCTGTGATGAGGCGTTAGCCTAGATATTCAGCAGCCTGAGGTGATCAATATCCCTCAGACCGTGAACATTGACCGGGTAAGTTTAAACCATGCTGTGCAGCCCCAGCACGTTGCCTTCGGTGTCTTCAAGGATGCCAATGAAACCATGGGGAGGGATGGCGAAACGGTCGCGGATCACCTTGCCTCCGGCCGCTGAGATGCGCGAGAGCACTCCGTCGAGGTCGCCTTCGACATTGAGGTAAACCATGGAGCCACCAGGGCCGGGATTGCAGCCTTCCATTTTGGTCAGGGCACCGCCGATGCCCTGCATGTTGTCATAGGGGAAGATGGCCATCTCGCAGCAGTCCATGCCAGCGTCTTGGAGCTTGGCGTTCAGGATGGTTTCGTAAAAAGCGCGGGCGCGGCTGAGATCGGCGACGAAGATTTCGAACCAGTTGATGGCGTTGTTTTTCATGGTGTGTGGGATTGGAGTTCAGGCCTGCTGTTTTTGCAGGACACCCACATGAAAGCAGGGGCGACTGACAACCCTATGTCAGGAGTGATTCTGAATGACTGAAAAAACTTCAGGTATGCAAGGCTGCCATCTTCAGCGCTGCCTCCCGCATCTGCTGCCGCATCGCGGGCGGATGCTCCACCACTGCCTGTGGGCCCAGGCTCATAAGCCAGCCGATCAGCCATTCCTGAGACCAGGCCAGCAGCTCAATCCGCGTACGCCCATCGGGCTGCACCTGCTCCGGGGCACACGTGCAGGGCATCTCACGCCGCACCCGATCCATGATGGCGGGGCTGAAAAGGACCGTGGTCGGCACGATTTCATGCTCGTCCAGAGTGTTGGCAAGAAAGGTCTTCACAGAGAAGCCCTCATGCCCCTGGAAGCCTTCGGTAAGCACTTCCCAGCGTACCATCCGGTCTAGCCGAAAGTCGCGAAAATCACCTCGCAGGCGGCAGTAGGCGATGAGGTGCCACTCCCGCGCGTAAAACATCATGCCCAGCGGCTCCACCGTGCGGCTGGTGATCTCGCCACGTCCTCCGGCATTGTAGCCCAGGCTCACACAGCGGCGGTGGATAACCGCCTGCTGCAGCGGCATGATGGAACGCTGTTCATCATCCTTGCGAGGCGAGGAGATCCACACGCCCACCGCATTCTTGAGCCGATTCAGTTGATCTTGACGTTCCTTGGGCAGGACGGCCCGGATCTTGAGCAAGGCGGAGCGCAGGGAGCCTCGCAGAGAATCATCCGCTACCTGTTCCGTCACCTCACCACTCATGAACAGGGCACTGGCCTCATGCTCAGTGAACATCACGGGCGGCATGTGATAGCCGCGCATGAGGCTGTAGCCCACCCCCGCCTCTGCCACGATGGGCACCCCTGCCTCACCCAGCGCCGCGAGATCCCGATACACCGTGCGCACGCTCATTTCATAGTGCTCGGCAATCTGCTCCGCCGTGATGACGCGGTGGCTTTGCAGCAGCAGGATCATGCCCGTGAGGCGGTCAATGCGATTCATGGAGTGGGGAGACGAGCCTTAAAACTGGCCGCAGATTTTTCATCGCACAAGAAGCGAATGCAGTCATAAAACGACTTTTACAACAAGTGACAACATGAGTATATTACACAATGTAGTAATTGTTGGGTAAAAATAAGCTAAGAATGAGGTCTTGAACAAGTGACATTGTGAGTATATTAAAAATTATGTCACTTGAAGAATATCCAATGCTGGACCGCCCGGTTTTTGTGAATCGTCAGGAGGAGATTGGTTTGTTGGATGCCTTTCGCCGTAAGGCTGGTGCACAGTTCATGGTGGTCTATGGAAGGCGGCGGATAGGCAAGACCGCGTTGATCACCCACTGGATGTCTGGGCGTCCCCGGACGAAAATTCGTGGTTTTTACTGGGTGGCTCATCGCAGTACGCCCGAGATCCTGCTGCGCAGTTTTTCTGAAGCCTTAGCTTCTTGTCTTGAGGCTGAAATTGCGGCTCGGCTTAGCTTTGCCACCTGGGAGGATGCCTTTAAGCAGATGTTTGCTCTCGCCAAAACGGAGGCTTTGGTGGCGGGGATTGATGAGTTTCCGTACCTGCTGGAAAGTGTCCCTGGTCTCGCATCATTGCTGCAAAAAATCTGGGATGGGCATAAACAAGGATCTCAGCTCAAACTGATTTTGTGCGGCTCCCAGTATCACATGATGCATGAGCAGTTTTTTACTCCCAAGCAGCCGCTCTATGGTCGCGCCACGGCTTCGCTGTTGCTTGATGAGGTTTCGCCGGCCCATCTCAGTCAATTTCTACCGCACTACAGTGCATCCCAGATTGTCGAAACCTACAGCGTGCTGGGTGGGGTGCCAAAGTACCTGGAGATGTGGGATGACCGGTCGCCTGTGCTAACTAACATTCGCGAACTGTTGCTGTCTCCGGCTACTTTGTTCAGGCATGAGGCCTTGTTTTTGATTCATGATGAAATCGCCGAGCCGCGTACTTATTTGGGCTTGCTGGAGGCCATTGGCGGTGGGTTACGCACACCTGTGACCATTGCTAAAATCACAGGGCTGCCAATCACGCATGTGGGCAAATACCTGCATCATCTCCTGGCTCTCAAACTGGTGCGCCGGGTGCAGTCAGCCGAGGCTCCCAATGTGGCGCAGACTCGCCTCAGTCGATATGAGATCCGCGATCCCTTCATGCGCTTTCATTTTGAATTCATTCATCCTCATCCAGATCTGGTAGAGAGAAACCGGATGACGGAGCACATGGAAAAAATAACCCAGCGCTTTGATGCTTACGTGGGTAAAACGGGTTATGAGGAGTTGGCACGCCGTCATTTGGAGGCTCTTGGTTTGGCTGGGAAACTGCCTTTCAAACCGGACACCGTGGGGCGTGCCTGGACCCCACGTGCTGACGTGGATGTTTTTGCCATCAGCCGCAAATCGCAAACGGCCTTGTTTGGTGAGTGCCGCTGGAACACCCGCAAAATGGACATATCCACACTGACGGAATTGCTGGCCAAGGCGGAGAGCTTCCCGCGTCTCAAAAAGTGGAAGAAGCACTTTGTCTTGTTTTCAAAATCTGGTTTTACGGCGGAGCTGACACGAGTCGCCAAGAAAGAAAACGTCCTTCTTTATGAAGGCCCTTTGCTGTCTTTGTGAAGTCCTTCTCTTGCTCTCAATCGTTCTTGGCAAGAGCCCCCATGTCGGCTCAGTATTTATTTGCCATGCCTGCTAAGACCGACCTCAATCGCCGCCATTTTTTTCAAACCGCTTTGGGAGGTGTTCTTGCGGCTCCCGCACTCGGCCAAGCTGCAGCGGCGACGCACGTGGACCCTTCACGCTTTGCAGAACCAGGGCATGATCTGGCCTGTGTGCAGGATGCGGATGTCATTGTTTGTGGTGCCGGGCCAGCGGGTGTGGCGGCTGCCATCACGGCGGCGCGTGCAGGGGCTAAGGTGCGCTTGTTTGAGGTGCATGGTTGCCTGGGCGGTGTATGGACCGCCGGGCTGCTGACCTGGATCTTTGACTTTGATAAACCGGGCCTCACTCGCGAGATCATCGCCAAGCTGGATGAGCGTGGTGCCCGACGCGGCAGTGACAATGGCCGCTTTGTGTATGAGCCCGATGAAATGAAGCTGTTGCTGGAAGATCTCTGCGTGGACGCCGGGGTGAAATTCCGCCTGCAAACACGGGCTGTGGCCGCCTACAAAGAGGGCAAACGCCTCAGCACCGTCATCACGGAATCTCCCTCAGGCCGCGAGGCTTGGCGCGCGCCCGTCTTTATCGATACCACGGGCGATGGGGTGCTCGGGGCCTTGGCCGGCTGCTCCTGGGATCTGGGGGACATGGGGCAGGACAAATCCAGCCAGTGCCTGTGCCAGCCGCTCACCATGAATGCCCTGGCCGTGGTGAAAGACGTCACGCAGATGCAGAAGTACATCTCCTTTTATGAAGGTGACCTGAAATGGCATGTGGAGGCCACCAAAAACTTCAAGGCCGACATTCAAAAGGCAGGCATTGATCCCTCCTATGGCATGCCTACTATTTTCCATGTGCGGGACAATGTGGTGCTCATCATGGCTAACCATGAGTATGGCATCCGGCCAGATGATGCCGATGCCCTCACGGCCGCTACCGTTCGTGCGCGCAAAGAGATCTTTGCCATCACCCGTGCCCTGCGGAAGTTGGGTGGTGTGTGGGACGGTTTCCAGGTCATCGCCACGGCGGAGCAGATCGGCGTGCGGGATGGCAAGCGTATCCATGGCCGTTACACCGTGGTGAAGGACGATCTCGTTAATGGAGCTCGCCATGAAGACGGCGTCGCCCGGGTGACCTTCGGTGTGGATATCCACGCGAAGTCCAAGAAAGACAATGACCAGCTTACCATCGAGCGGGGTGGAGTGAAGAAATTCACCCCCTATGACATTCCTCTGCGTGCGCTCATTGCCAAGGATGTGGACGGCCTCATGATGGCAGGCCGCTGCATCAGTGGCGATTTCGTGGCTCACGCCAGCTACCGTGTCACGGGCAATGCCGTCGCCATGGGCGAAGCCGCTGGCGTCACCGCAGCACTGGCCGCCGTGTCCAAGCGCCTACCCCACGAGGTAGAGTGGAAAGAGGCCGAGGCGAAGCTCAAAACCATAGGCCAGCGGGTGTAAATCCCACCCTCGGGCAGAGCTCCCAGATCACGCCAGATCAGGCAGTGGATTGTCGGCATCGCCAAAGTGATCCGTCTTCACGCCCATACGTTCCATCATGGCCAAATGCAGGCGGCAGAGCTTGCGGTTCGGATCCTTGCTGTAATCGAAGTACCGGCCTCCGCGCAGGGTGCCGCCACCACCACCGGCAAGGATGAGGGGAAGCTGGGTGGAGTCGTGGGCATTGCCATCGTAAAGGCTCGAGGTCAGCATGATCATGCTGTTATCCAGCAGGGTTCGTTCACCTTCATTGGTCGCTTCCATTTTCTGCAGGGCCTCGGACCACACCTTCACCATGTATTCATTGCCCTTTTGGTAGGAGGCCAGACGATCAGCATCATTGGCATGGTGAGACAGCTCATGCTGACCGCCTTTTACGCCTAGGAAGCCGAAGTTCATGTTAGAAAGATCGTTCGTCAGCATGTTCGTCACCACGCGAGTGCGATCCATCTGGAATGCCAACACCATGATATCGAGCATGAGTTTCACATGCTCCTCCTGCTGGGCAGGAATGCCCGAAGCAGGGCGGGCTAGCCAGGGTGTCTTCACGCTTGGTTGCCAGCCTCGGGTCGTGGCCTCAGCCGTGCTGAGTTTTTCGGAACGTTCGATGCGCTGCTCCAGATCCCGGACGGAGGTGAGATACTCGTCCAGCTTCTGGCCATCGCGACGGCTCAGCTTGCCCCGGAGGCTGCTGGCATCCTGCATCACCAGGTCCAGTACGCTCTTGTCACGGGCACGTTTACTGCCGTCGTCAAAGAGTTGGTCAAAGGCCTGTTGCGGATAGATTTCCTTGGGGGCCGGTGTCGTGGGACTGCTCCAGGAAAGGTAGGCGGAGTAAAGGGAAGTGTAACCGCTGTCGGTGCTGTACTTAGGGCCTTCCGTGCCAATAGCTAGGCTGGCCACCGGCGTTTGCTGGCCGATCTTGTTAGCGATGATCTGATCCATGGTCAGCCCCACTTCCACGTCCGTGGTGGTTTGCTTCACCTTCAGGCCAGAAAGGATGTTCATCTTCGGGTAGTGGCCACCTGGGCCCGCCACTGTGGAGGGATTCCACAGTCCCTTGAAGACCATCACCTTGGTCTTTACGGGCTCCAGCGGCTTCAGCGTTTGCAGAAACTCTAGGCCGCCGGGGCTGTTCGAAGCACCCCAGTGATGAGGGTTCACCCCATTGCCGAAAAAGCAGATGCCCAGACGCCGGGGGGCTTGTGGCGTGCCTTTGACCACCGGAGCGCCAAAGGACGACACCGACTCAAACCACGGCAGGCCGAGCATGATGCCGGCACCACGTAAAAACTGGCGACGGGAGAACTGGGAAGAGCTTTTCATTGGGGGGATACAGATACTACGTCGCAAAAGGGCGCAAGTTTTCGGCCAATAAGCCAGGTAGCAATATGCCCGATCCCGCGTATTTTCCAGCCCATGGCTGATTTGACCTCGCTAGACACCTCGTGGACAGACGCTCTGGCGGATTTCCTTCTCGAACAGCAAGGGGTGGAGGCCATTCGCCTAAACCCCGAAGAGCGCAGTGTCCAGATCGCCACGCTGGGGCACGTTGATGCGGCGTTGCTCCAGGCACAGCTCAATGAAGTTCTTCGGGCTCTGGATGCGAAAATACTGGTCACTACCTCCAATGCGACGGTCAGCGGTCTGACGCTGACCAGCAAAAAGGGCGAGCTGACCCTGCAAAAACCGAGCTGCATCACAGCACCGCGTTTTTGGAAATGGCGTGATTTCGAGTGGCCCGAGGCCGAGGAAATCGAGCGTCAAAGCGAGGAGGAATGGAAGGAGATGGCCGTTCAGGCTGCCATCTGTGGGGTGGCGCTCGTGAGTGGCTTGCTTGCCGAAAAGGTTTTTTCTTCGCCTGCTTGGTTGGTGCAAAGTTTGTTCGGTGTCGCCCTTATCAGTGGCGGCTGGGATGCGGCCAAGGATGCGTGGGAAAACCTCAAAGAGAAGCGCCTGGACGTGCATTTCCTCATGCTGGCTGTGGCGGCGGGCACTGTGGCCATTGGTGCCTGGGAAGAGGGGGCCTTGCTGCTCTTCCTTTTCTCCACCTCCGGTGCTCTTGAGCATTATGTACTTCATCGCACCCATCGAGAGATCAATGCCCTGACCAAGGCAGCTCCCAAGCATGCTCGCGTGTTGTTGCCCGATGGCAAAACCGAAGAGCGTGCAGTTTCCGCTTTGCGCATTGGCGATGTACTGCAGGTCCGCCCAGCCGAACTTTTCCCTGTGGATGGCACCATCACACTGGGGGAGTCGGCCGCCGATGAATCCACCCTTACTGGTGAGGCTGTGCCGATTGATAAAGCTGTGGGGGCCGAGGTCTTCGGGGGTACCCTGAATCTCTGGGGGCTCATCCAGATGCGTGTGGACCGTCTCGCCACCCAAAGCGCCTTGGCGAAGATCATCACCATGATCCAGACCGCCCAGCATCTGCGGGCTCCCAGTCAGCGTTTCACGGATCGCTTTGGCACCAACTACACACTGCTCACCCTCGCAACCGTCGCGATCATGTTCCTGGTTTGGTGGCTGGCCTTGGGCATACCTCCCTTTGAAAATACGGAGGCCTCAAAGTCGGCTTTCTACCGTGCCATGACGTTGCTGGTGGTCATGAGCCCCTGTGCCCTGGTGCTCTCCATTCCCTCCGCCATCTTGGCGGCCATCGCCTGGGGGGCGCGGCGTGGCATTCTCTTCCGTGGCGGTGCCGCTATCGAAAAACTGGCCGAGGTGGACGTCATCGCCATGGATAAAACGGGCACACTGACGGAGGGTAATTTGAAGGTAGCCCTCGTGGAAAGCTTTCCTCCGGGACGTGAGACGGATGTGTTGCGCCTGTGCGTGACGCTGGATGCCAATTCCAATCACCCCATCGCCCATGCCATCACACGTCATGCCAAAGAGCAGGGGATCGAGCCGGGCGAGTTGCAGGAGTTCCAGTCCATCCCTGGCCAGGGTCTTCGTGGCCTAACCAAAGATGGCGTCACCTACGTGGGCCGGCGCGAGCTGATGAACCAGGGCGACTTTGCCCGCTGGTTAAAAGATGTGCCGGATGCGCCCCTGGGCTTCTCCGAAGTCTGGGTTCTGAATGCCCAGACCATGGGCCGGGTGCTGCTGAAGGATGAAATCCGCAGCGGCAGCAAGGCCGTGCTCGCCACCTTGGCGGCTGAAAACGTGCGCACCATCATGCTCACCGGGGACCGCCGCGCCGCCGCGGTGCAGGTGGCGGAGGAATTGGGCGTGGCCGATGTACGCGCCGGTCTGCACCCCGAAGACAAAGTGAAAGCCATCCGCGAGCTGACTCTCGAGGGGAAAAAGGTGGCCATGGTGGGCGATGGCGTGAACGACGCCCCCAGTCTGGCTGCCGCCTACGTCAGCATCGCCATGGGCGCTCGTGGCAGTGATGCCGCGCTGGAGCAGGCGGATGTCGTCCTGATGCAGGACAAGATCGAAAAGCTCCTGTCTGCCCGCCACATCAGCCAACAGGCCCGCCGCATCATCCGGCAAAATCTGGCCATCTCCCTGGGCTCCGTCATCATCATGGCCGTCGCCTCCTTGTTCGGCCTCGTCCCCTTGACGCTCGGTGTGCTCACCCATGAGGGCAGCACCGTCATCGTGTGCCTCAACAGCCTGCGCCTCCTGTTTGTAAAAGAAGGTTAATTCAGCAAAAGTGATGCGGGCACTCCTGCCTGCACTGCTTTGACGGCGCTCATTTCCCAAAGTGTCTTTCTTGGCCCCTCGTTTTGCAGGCAAGAGTGCCCGCATCACTTCTCAAAGCCCGGCGTCGGAAAAATGTAACCTCACTCGTCCCGAATCTCCCATCGTTGTTCATAGAAATAAGCTCCTTTCGGCAGACCTGCCTTGGTGGGATTGTCTGCCACATAGCGCTGAAATTTTTTCAGTGATTCCAGGCTGCGCACGATGTGGTCAAAGGACTCGTCCATCCATAGCACACCTGACCTGCCGGTCATCTGGTTGATCCGTCTCGCACTCGCTCCTTTGGCAGGCCCCATCAACTTCGAGACGGGTGTTGGCGAAAGCGGTTTTAATAAAACATGCACATGGTTAGGCATGATCACCACATCGCCTAGATCATAGTGGCGACCATCATCGTGGTACAAGCTCGCCAGCACCTCTTCACGTAGATTTTCTGTGCGTAGATCACAAGCCCCGTACCCAGCGTCCAGATACTTTTCCATTCGCATCGTAAAACGGCGGTGATATTCCTTTTCGGTCTCTTCGGACCAGGGCGGCGGATTTTGCTCCAACCATGCCGTGCGTGCTTGTTTCCACTGCTGTGGCACTTCCAAAGGTACTGCATCGCCGAGTCGAAATGTCACGAAATAAATGGCTCCTGGTAAAGTCACATGTGGGAGTCTCCTGCGTCGAGAAATCATGACAGCCTCCCAATCAAAAGGCGTGAAGTCAGCTCGTGTAATGACCTTCATTCAGGCAAAAATAAGTGATGCGGGCACTCCTGCCTGCACTGCTTTGACGGTGCTCATTCCTATAATGGCCTCTCTTGGCCCCAGGTTTTGCAGGCAAGAGTGCCCGCATCACTTGATATGCCTTAATTCAGCTCCACTCGCTCAGGCGTGTTCGCCATGAGCTGGTAGATAGGGCCCATCTCATCCAAAACAGCACCCCACATGGCCGCAGGTTGCTCGACGTCCAGAATGACTTTTTTCGCAGGCGAAATGATCCAGGATTTGCGCTCGATCTCACCCTCGATCTGGCCGCTCGACCAGCCGGAGTAACCGACAAATCCACGCACCTCATGTCCCATGCTCAGTTCATGGATGGCATCCGCCACGGAAAGGTGGGTCTGGCAGCGGAGGGTGCTCTTTTTCCGGTTCCATTGCAGGGAGGCAAACGCCAGCTTGTCAGTAGCCACGGGGCCGCCAATGTACACGGGCACCTGGCCGAGTGCGCCTAGGTCCTGGTCGGGCAGCAGGTCGGCCACACGCTGGTCCAGTGGACGGTTCAGCACATAGCCAAAGGCCCCGTCCTCGTGGTTGTGCGCAGCCACAAAGATGACCGTGCGTTTGAAATTCGGGTCCTGCATGGAGGGCACAGCCAGCAGCAGATTCCCGGTGAGGGGCGGCGCGTCGGGGGTGGTCGGCATGATGTGGATTCTGACCGCACAGGTAAGGCCAACGTTGCACTTTTGCATGGAAATTCATCGGCACCGGAACATGCCACATCTTGCCAGCGCCCAATCCCCGCCTAGCCTGCCCTCTTGACCTCTTTGACCGACTCCTCCCCCGATGCTCTCTGGAACCGCCGTTTTGCCTGGCTGCTGGCGGGCGTTTTGGTCTTTCGCCTGGGTTTCATGCTGTTTTTCACCTCCCAGGCCGATCTGGCTGGCGACGAAGCCTACTACTGGGACTGGGGCCGCCGCCTGGACTGGGGTTACTTCAGCAAGCCACCCATGATTGGCTGGCTCATGGGCCTCATCGGTCGCCTCACAGGCGATGCGGAATGGGGCATCCGCCTGGCACCGCTGCTTTTCGGCACGGCCACCCTGGCCACCCTTTTTGCGCTGAGTCGTCGCCTCTTTGGCTCCGCCACCGCTTTCCTAGCCGCACTGCTCATCCTATTTACTCCGGGAAACATCGGGCTGAATCTGTTCTTCACCATTGATGCCCCCCTCCTGTTTTTCTGGTCGCTGGCCCTGCTGCTGTTCTGGCTGGCCATGGAAAAACCCACCTGTCTCTGGCGCTGGGCAGCCCTCACGCTGACCATCGGCCTGGGCACCTTGAGCAAGCAGATGATGCTCGTTTTCCCTCTGCTCATGGTCGTCTTTGCCATCGTGTCCAGGCAGGATCGCGCCCTGCTGCGGAACCCGCGCCTCTGGCTCACCGTCATCATCGGTACCGGTTTTATCACCCCCGTCCTCTGGTGGAACACCCAGCACGACTGGATCACCCTGGAGCATACCAAGCACCACTTTCAGGGAGACAAGCTCGACTTCGTTGACTGGCTCGGCCGCACCCTTCAGTATCCGGCGCTGCAAACCTTGGTGTATTCTCCCTTAACCTTTGCCGGGTTGATGACAGTCCTCTTCCTCTCGGTCAAATCTTGCCGTTTGTTGGATCGCCGCTCGCATTACCTCCTGCTCTGTTCCGTGCCTGCCCTGCTCGCCATCCTGGGCCTGTCCCTGCGGCAGGAGATCAATCCCAACTGGCCTGCCGTCTTTTATGTGCCCGCCTTCATCCTTCTCGCCGCATGGTTGACTGGAAAGCTGCCCTTCACGGCCCGCCCGTTTTGGAAGACCTGGCCCCTGCGCGTCGGCATCGCCTTTTTTGTCCTCGCCCATCTCGCCGTGGGCGCGGTCCTCCTCACCGATCTGAAAGGGAACAAGAAGCTCAAAAAACTTCATGAGATGTGCGGCTGGACGGAAACTGGCCGCCAAGCTGGAGCCTTCCTGGATCGCGTCCCACGCCCGCAAAACACCTTCGTCCTTACCAGCAATCTGCGGACCGATGCCGCCCAACTTGCCTTTACCATGCCGCAGCACCCGCGCGTCTATCGGTGGGAGCGCTCCGGCCAGGTCCTGTCCCAGTATGAAGTCTGGCCCGGACCCGAGGAACGCCTGGGAGACGATGCCCTCATCTTCCAAAATGGCCGCGAAAAGCCCGGCAACGTTTTTCCCGCCATCTCCACCTGCTTTGAAAAAATCGAGTTCCTCGGCCAGGTCAATGTCACTCTGGGCAAAGGCGACCCCCGCATCTTTGACGTCTTCCTCGGCCACAGACTCCACAAGTGGGTGAAACCCGGCAAAGCCCCCGCCACCCCCACGGCTCCCGCCCCCTGATGTTCCCCTGGGACCTCCAGCTTCTGCAGCGCATCAATCTCGACTGGACCCATCCAGTGCTGGATTGGCTGATGCCCGCTGTTTCCGCCATCAATGCCTGGATTCCCCTCTTCGCCATCGTGGCCATGCTCGTTCTCTGGCGTGGTGGGAAACAGGGCCGCTGGCTACTCCTCTGCATCGCCCTGGCCATCGGCATCGGCGATGGCATCGTCTCCAATACGCTCAAGAAAACCATCGGCCGCGTCCGTGCCCGCGATGCCGTGGAAGGCCTCGTTGTCCGCGACCTCGCACCTGGCAAACCCGACATCCTGCGGCTGTTCAAAGCGCCCGAGCAACACCCCAGCAAGCCTCGCAAGGAAACTCGCGGCAAGTCCTTCCCCAGCAGCCACACCGTTAATATGTTTGCCCTCGCCACCGTGGTCGCGCTTTTCCACCGCCGTTGGGGCGTCCTTCTGTATGGCCTAGCCGCACTGGTGGCCTATTCCCGCCTCTACGTCGCCGCCCATTGGCCCTCGGACATCCCTCCCTCCATGGCCCTCGGCGTATTAGTGGGGCTCAGCACCGTGTGGGCAGTCCGCGCCATGCAGAGACGTTTTGGCCGAGCCTGAGTTCGTCTGAATTTCAGGACTCTGAACAGCGTTGGTAGAGACAACCATGCTCAAAAGCACCTTTTCCGCCTGCCTCCTCCTCGTCACAGCCCTCCACGCTGAAGACAAGCCCATCGGCCTCGGGGCCAAACCCGTTGAAGGAGCCGAGGTCATCCTCGACGGCACCCGCGAAACTCTGGACAGCAAGTGGACCTACTGGAAAGGCCCCCGTTTTGCCTCCGCCCTGCCCATCAAGTGGAAGGTCGTCGAAGATCCCATCAATGGCGGCACCTGCATCATGACCGATGATCGCGCTGCCGATGGTGGCAAGTACGGCGCTGCGGACATCGTCACCAACAAGGCCTATCGCGACTTCCGTCTGCACATCGAGTTTCTCGTTATGAACCCTCGTGGCAACAGCGGCGTCTATCTGCAAAACCGTTACGAAATCCAGATCCAGGAAGGCGACCGCACCAAGCATGGCATGGGCGCTGTGATTAATGAAACCGACTCGCCCTACCACGCCTTCGCGGGCCTCGGCAAATGGAACGCCTACGACATCACCTTCCGCGCCGCTCGTTTCAAAGACGGTGTCATGGTCGAAAAACCCCGCGTCTCCATGTACTTCAATGGCCAGAAAGTACACACCAATGTCGAGATCCAACAAGTCTGGGGCGGCCCCAACTCCGGTGTGGATGGCGGCAACGACGGTGGCAAAGGCATCACCGATACCCCCCAGGGCCTGAAGCTCCAGTGCGAAGGCCACGACGTCCGCTACCGCAACGCCTGGATCAAGGAACTCGACCTCGCCACGCCAGACACGGATTTCTAGCCAAGGCTGGAAACAGGTGGAGCCAAAGTACTCCAGAGCTTTAGCTCGGCGAAATCCCCTTTCGGATTCGATGCAGTACTTCGTCAGCTTGTACATGCCCCAAGTAGCGGGCTAATACCCCGCCCCCAAAGTCGCCTTTCCCAGGCTTGCACACCCTTTGTGCCTCCCGGATATTGTCAGTTCACCGGAGGTTCTCCTCCTTTCCTTCCTCAATGCACGCGCTGACATCGTTCATTCCCCATGGGGATCGCATGGGGAATCTTTGGGGATGCCATGGGGATCAAAATCCCCATCCTAGTTTGTTGATTGTCAGGGGCTTGATGAGGATTCTTCCCCAAATGGGGATTTTTTCGCCTTTTTCCCCATCTCGCTCCAATGGCATTTCATTCTCCGCCGTTGCCTTGACTGCAATACGCCCCGTCGTGCGTATGTTCTGACCTATCTGCCATGCGCCTGCTCGTCTCACTTTGCCTCACCCTCACCACCGCCTTCGCCCAGACGGAGGCCGATTACCTCACGAACATCCGCCAGCTCACCTTTGAAGGACGCCGGGCCGGGGAAGGGTACTTCAGCGCCGATGGGACAAAGATGGTCTTCCAATCGGAGCGCGAGGAGGGCAATCCCTTTTACCAGATCTACCTCATGGACCTGGAGACGGGCGATCAGGAACGCATCTCTCCTGGTATGGGCAAGACCACCTGCGCATGGATCCATCCCGATGGCAAACGGGTCCTCTTCGCCAGCACGCACACAGATCCGAAATCCAAGGAACTGCAGGAGGCTGAAATCAAGGACCGCGCCACCAGCCGCGTGCGCAAATACTCCTGGGACTACGATGAAAACTACGACCTCTGGGAGTACACCCTGGCGGACAAAAGCCTGAAAAACCTGACAAAGACACGCGGTTACGATGCCGAAGGCGGCTGGTCTCCAGATGGCAAACAACTGGTCTTTGCCAGCAACCGCTCGGCCTATGAAAAGGAACTGTCCAAAGAAGACGCGGAGCGCCTGAAGGTGGACAAGCAGTACTTCATGGACATCTACGTGAGTGATGCCGATGGCCAGAACGTGAAGCGGCTGACCGACGTGCCCGGTTACGATGGTGGACCTTTTTTCAGTGCCGATGGCAAACGCATCTGCTGGCGCCGGTTCACCCCGAAGGGCGATGTGGCGGAAGTGTGGACAATGAACACCGATGGCAGCGATGCACGCCCCATCACCAAGCTGGGCGCCATGAGCTGGGCTCCATATTTTCACCCCAGCGGCGACTACCTCATCTTCACCACCAACCTCAATGGTTTCGCCAATTTCGAGCTCTACATCGTGGATGCCGCAGGCAAGCACGACCCCGTTCGTGTAACCACTACGGATGGTTTTGACGGTCTGCCAGTCTTCACGCCCGATGGCAAAAAACTCTCCTGGACCACCGGCCGCACCAGCAATGGCCAGAGCCAGATTTTCCTGGCCGACTGGAACCATGAAGCGGCGAGGAAAGCCCTGGGATTGGCCAAGGATGAGCCAACGGTCAACATCGCCAAACCGGCTGAACAGCCCGATTTCGCCATCACTCAGGGCGAGGTGACCGAGGCCGACCTGCGCCAGCATGTGACCTACCTCGCCAGCGATGCGATGGATGGCCGCCTCACCGGCACTCCTGGCGAAAAGCTGGCCACCCAGTATGTGGCGGATGTGTTTAAAGGCATCGGCCTTGTGCCCTATGGAGACGAGGAATGGTTCGAGCCCTTCGAATTCACCGCTGGCGTCGCCTTGGGCGATGGTAACCGTTTGACCCTCCAGCCTGAAGGCAAAAGCCTCGTCACCGACAAAGACTGGCGTCCCTTGTCATTCTCTCAGTTAGGAGAAGTGGCGGCCAGCGATATTGTCTTTGCAGGTTACGGCATCGAAACTCCCGATGAAGCCACCAGCGAGAACGGGAAAAAGATGGAGACTTACAGCAGCTACGCTCACTTGGAGGTGAAGGACAAATGGGTGCTCGTGTTGCGTTACCTGCCGGAAGGAATCACCCAGGAACGGCGCAATGAACTCACTCGCTACGCCAGCCTGCGCCACAAAGCCCTCGTCGCCCGCCAGAAAGGCGCGCGCGGCCTCATCATCGTCAGCGGGCCGAATAGCAAGGTGGTGGAGCAGCTCGTGCCCATGTCCTTTGATGCCTCCCTGGCCAGCTCGGGCCTCGCCGCCATCAGCATCACCGATGCCGTGGCCAATGACCTCCTGAAACCTGCTGGCAAGACCCTGAAGGAACTTCAGGACAAGCTGGATACGGGCGATCTCATGGGTGGCATTGACTGCAAGGGCCTGAAGTTCAGCGCCCAGATTGACATTCGTCAGGAAAAGAAAACCGGACGCAATGTCATCAGCGTTTTGCCTGCCCGGGACAAACCGGACCCGCATGTCGCCCCGCTCATCGTTTGCGCCCACATTGACCACCTGGGCAGCAAAGGTGGCAGCAATTCACGCGCCAAAGGGGATGAGTCCAACAAGATCCACCATGGTGCAGATGACAATGCCAGCGGCGTGGCCGGCGTGATCGAAATCGCCCAATGGCTGGCCGAGCAAAAGAAGCAGGGCAAGGTGAAGCTCACCCGTGACGTCATCTTCGCCACCTGGTCCGGTGAAGAACTCGGTTTGTTAGGCAGCAGTCACTACGTTGAGGCGTTGGCCAAGATGTTCAAGGGCGATCCGAATGGCAAGCTCACCGGCATGTTCGCCGCCTGCCTGAACATGGACATGATCGGCCGTTTCCAGAAAACGCTCGTGCTTCAGGGGGTCGGCTCCAGCACCTGGTGGCCGAAGGAAATCGAGAAACGCAATGCCCCCATCGGCCTGCCCATCACCACGCAGACCGATGCCTACCTGCCGACCGATAGCACCATCTTTTACCAGCGTGGCATCCCCACGCTGAATGCCTTCACGGGCAGCCATGAGGACTATCACAAACCCAGCGATACAGCGGACAAGATTGACTACGTCAATGCCGCCAAGATCACCAAACTCATGGGCCTCATTGCACGCGGTGTTGCCACAGCGGATACCAATCCCGACTTCGTGGCCATGGAGGCCCCGAAAAACAAAGACAGCCGTGGCGGCCTGCGCGCTTACCTTGGCACCATCCCGGACTATGCCCAGGGCGACGTCAAAGGCGTGAAACTCAGCGGCGTGTCCCCCATTGGTCCTGCGGGCAAAGCGGGTGTCAAAGGCGGCGACATCATCGTCAAGCTCGCCGGGAAGGACGTTCTCAACATCTATGATTACACCTCCCTCATGGGCGAACTGAAGATCGGTAAAGAAACCTCCATCACCGTCATCCGCGAAGGCAAGGAGGTCGAACTGAAGATCACTCCAGGCTCACGCGAATAGTACAGTATCCTGCACTCTCCGGGTGCAACATCTACCTTGCTCCCTTGCTTCGTTCCATCTTCCGCCAACGCCCAAAGTCACAGGAATACGCCAACCCGCCACAAGCCCGCCGGAAACCTCATCTCCTCTGCTGTTCTATCTTTAATGACATCCGCCCGTATTCTCCTCCCCGCCTTGCTTGGCCTTAGCCTGCCCGTGTCTGCGCAGCAGCTCGGGGCCGTGGCCGGCAATGAAGAGGTCAAAAAGATCATGGAGACGCGCAAAGGTCGTGGCGTGATGGCGGATGACACCCCGCCGACCCCTCCTCTGAATGCCGTGAAAAAATTCATCACCCGCAGCGATGTGGCGGTGGATCTCATGGCCTCGGAACCTGCCGTGGAGCAACCGCTCTACGCCAGTTGGGATTCCAAAGGCCGCATGTGGGTCACGCAGTATCGCCAGTATCAGTTTCCGGCGGGGCTGAAGATCGTCAGTTACGACCAGCACCTGCGCGCCAAGTTTGACAAGGCACCGCTGCCACCGCCACGTGGTGAAAAGGGCGGGGACAAAATCACCGTCTTTGAAGACACCGATGGCGACGGCGCTTTCGACAAGCATACGGATGTAATCACCGGCCTGAATATCGCCAGCGCCGCCCTGCCCGGCATGAGCCGCATCTGGGTGCTGAATCCGCCTTACCTGCTCAGTTATCCTGATGCCAACCAGGATGGCCTGCCCGATGGCGATCCTGAAGTGGAACTCACCGGATTCGGCTTGGAAGATACCCACGCCGTGGCCACCAATCTCCAGTGGGGCCTGGATGGCTGGCTTTATGGGGCCAATGGCAGCACCACTACAGGTAACGTCAGCAGCGCCAATACCAAAAATGTGAAGTGGGAAGGCCAGTGCATCTGGCGTTATCATCCTAACAAAAAGCTCTTCGAAATCTACGCCGAGGGCGGTGGCAACACCTTCAGCCTGGACATCGACAGCAAGGGCCGTGTCTTCTCCGGCACCAACAACGGCAGCACCCGTGGCATGCACTACGAGCAGGGCAGCTACGGCATCAAAGGCTGGGGCAAGCACGGTCCTCTGACCAACCCCTACGCCTTCGGCTGGTTCGAGCACATGAAGCATGAAGGGGACAACAAACGTTTCCCCCAGGCCTTCGCGATCTATGAAGGCGGTCTGCTCGGCAGCGGTTATGAAGGCAAGATCATCGCCCCCAACTCCTTGGCCAATGTCGTCTATGTCAGCGAGCGTTTTCCCGATGGCTCCACCTTTCGCAGCAAGGACGAGGAAAATCTGATGAGCTCCCCCGACCGTTGGTTCCGCCCGGTCTGGGCAGGCGTTGGCCCCGATGGTGGTTTTTACATGGCCGATTGGTATGACACCCGCCTCAGCCACGTCAGCCCAGTGGATGACTGGCACAAGACCAGCGGCCGCATCTATCGTGTGCGCCCAGCGGCAGGTGCCCCCAAGCTGAAGCCCTTTGATCTGGCCAAGGCTTCCCCTGAGGAACTGCTCGGCCACCTCAGCCACACCAACGAATGGTTCCGCAAACAGGCTGCCCTGGAGATCGGCTGGCGCGGGTTAGTCGAACTGAAAGACCGCCTCGTCACCCAGGTCAAAACATCGGATGCGTATGCTCTCGATGCCTTGTGGACGCTGGACATGCTAGGTGCTGCTAATGAGGCCTTGGTGGATTCCTTGTTAGGCAATAAAGACCCTTGCATCCGCCGCTGGGCGGTGAAGATCCTGGGCGAACAACGTCGTGGATCCGAAGCCCTGGCCAGCCTCGCCAAAACCGAGAAGAACCTGGAGGTGCGGGCGCAAATCCTCGCGTCCGCCAAACGCCTGAAAGCTTCTGACGCACTGCCCTTGCTCTGGGCTGCTGAAGGCGAAGAAGACATCAGCGGTCACCTTCCTTTGCTGGCTTGGTGGGCCCTGGAATCCAAAGCTGAGAAAGAGAAGGAAGCCGTTTTCGCCTTCCTGAAAACCGATGCAGCGATGGTAAAAACCGCCGCTTTCCGAGATCACCTCGCAGAGAAATTGGCCAAGCGTTATGCCCTCGCAGGTGGTGAGGAGAATCTGCAATCCTGTTCGGATCTCCTCACTTTGGCTCCGGGTGATGCCGTTCGCGGTAAGATCATCGCAGGAATCGCGGCGGCTTTTGAAGGCGCTGAAATGCCTCCGCTGCCGGACAGCCTGTCCAAGGCCCTGAACGACTACATGGCCAAACAGTCCGGAGGCAATCTGGCCCTGGCCCTACGCACAGGCAGTGCCGCTGCCCTCAAGGACGCGCTCAAGCTCCTCTCGGACTCCAAAGCCTCGAACGCCCAGCGTATCTCCATCGCCAAGACCCTGGCGGAGCTGGGCAAACAGGAATCCGTCGCCCCGATGGTGGCCATCTTGAAAGGCGGAGCCAATGCACCGAGCCTGAAACGCGGCATCCTGCAGGCGGCGGCGAAGTTTGACGACCGCCGCATTCCCGAAGCCCTGCTCACCGGTTATGAGGCCCAAATCGCCGGGGACAAAGCCCTGCGCGAGGATGCCCTGCGCACGCTGGCGGGCCGCAAGGAATGGGCACTCCTGCTGGTCAACTTTGTCAACGATGGCAAAGTGCAGCCCAAACACATCACCATTGATACTGCTCGGCAGCTCAGCCTTTACAAGGATCCTGAGATGGATGCGGCCATCGAGAAGCATTGGAAGGGGCTCCTTATGACTGGGCCTACCGAAGCCAAGGAAAAGGAGATGGCCCGCATCAAGGCCGTCATCAAAACGGGTCTGGGCGATGCCGACAAAGGCAAGCTTCAGTTCATGGCCCGCTGCGCCATCTGCCACAAGCTCTTCGGTGAAGGCAACATCATCGGCCCGGAACTCACCGGTTATGACCGCGCCAACCCGGACTTCTGGCTCGATAACATCTTCAACCCCAGTCTCGAAATCCGCGAAGGTTTCGGCAACTACATCGTCAAGCTGAAGAACGGCCAGATGCTCACCGGCATCATGGATGCCCAGGATGCCAGCGGCATCGTGCTGAAGGACATCGCGGGTAACAAGACTCCCGTGAAGCAGCCCGAAATCGAGAAACTCGAAGCCTCCCCTGTCTCTCTCATGCCCGAGTCCCTCACCATCGGCATGAGCGATGCCGACCTGAAGGACTTCTTCGCCTATCTGATGAAGCTGCCGTGAGCTATTTTGCCAAATCAATAGTTAGGTCGCTCATGCATACAGCACGCGGAAGGGTCTCAGCCAGCTTACCACTACGCCGATGAGCAGGGCGGTAACACCAAACAATTCGGCTGAGGGCAGGGCAACTCTACCGAAGATGGCAGTTGCGATGTAAAGAGCGCCAAAGCCGGCGATGCCCGCTGCGATAGCATAAAGGTAGCGGCCCAGGTGGTGGTCATTGGTGAAGGCTGCCGCATTGGCGACGGCGGCCAGAAGGAAGATCAGGGCGGAGTAGCTGCCCGCCTCAATCTGCCAGACATAACCCATCACTAGCGCACCCAGCGAGGCAAAGATCAGCCCACCAACGACGACTCCTTCCCAGTATTCTCGAGGCCGTAGAGCCTGCCGGGCAAAGCGGTCCATAACAAGGAAGAAGGAGCTGAACCCACGCGCTAGATGCGACCAGAGTGCGAACAAAAGCCAAGCCCCAATCATGATCGAACTGAGGATTGGAGACACATCTTGGAGCAGGGTGCTGACCACCTTGTAGGCCACGAAACCACCGATCATGATCATGTTCTGCCGGCCTTCGGTGAACTGGTTCATGAAGTGGGCAAAGCGAAGCTGCAGCCGATAGACGGATGAACGTGCACGGAAGGATTCCACCAGGCCCATGCGAGCGCTTTCGTTCATGGGGCTGAGCCTCAGGGCTTCCATGAAATGCTGGTTGGCACGCTTGTGATCTCCCTGCATCAGCGCATGCCAGCCAGCGCTCGTGTGGGCGCTGTCATCATCGGGGTCACGTTGGAGCTGGTAATCAATCAGGCTTTGATGATCCTGGTCCTTCTTCTGCATGAGCAGAGCTGCCGAGAGGACCTCGGCGGCCATGGTGTTCTCCGTATCCAGTTGCAGGGCTTTGCGTGCTGAGGCTTCCGCCTGCGGGTAGTCGCGTAGCCGCAGATGGATGCGGGCGGTGACCGCATGGGCGAAGTCACTGTCGGGATCAATGGAGGTGGCTGCTTCGGCATGCTTCAGCGCGTCTTGAATGGCGCTTGTCTGGCCATCTTTGGCCTTGGCATTCAAAGTTAGGGCCAAGACTCCATGGGCGAAGGGATCTTCAGGCTCCAGTCCCACCGCGCGCTGGGCAGCATCCACGGCATTCGCCACGGTGCTGTTATCGTTCAGCCAGCACAGCGCCAGCATGACATAACTGGGAGAGTGATTGGGATCCAGCTCCAGCGCCTGCTGGTAGCATTTCACGGCATCCGTGAAGCGGTGCTGCGTCTGCAAAAGGCGGCCGCGGGCGAAATGCGTGCTGGCGTTGGTGGCTTCGTAATCGGACATGAGGTGCTAGCGTTTGAGGAGCCCGAGGTACTTCAGCACATCGTCATAGAACCCGCTTTGATTCGAGTACATGGCGTAGTTTTTGGCGCTCTCAAACCAGGCCTTCGTGGTCGGTTTATGGCGGCCTGCGGCCTTGATCAGTTCCTTGGTGGTCAGGGGCACCACCTTGCCAGTGCGCATGACTTCGGTCAAAACTTCCTCGGTGGCGAGGTCGAAGACAGCCTTCAGATCGGCCCCGGAAAAGTCAGGGGTCTTCTTGGCCAGGGCACGCGGATCCAATTCGCCGATAGGCTTTTTCTCGGCCATCACCTCAATGATGGAGGCGCGGCCCGGTTCATCCGGTGGCGGCACAAACAGCGTGCGGTCAAAGCGGCCCGGACGGCGGAAGGCGGGGTCAATGTGCCAGGGGGCATTGGTCGCACCGAGAATCAGGACACCATCGTTTTGGGAGTCGGCTCCATCCATCTCGGAGAGGAACTGGTTGATGAGATTTCGCCCTGCACTTTGGCGCAGATCCCGGCGGTCAGCGGCCAGGGCATCCACTTCATCAAAGAAAAGCACGCAGGGTGCGTTCTTGCGCGCCAGCTCAAAGACTTCATGCATGTTTTTCTCGGAGTTTCCGATCCACATGTCGAGGATTTGATGCAGGCCGAGGGCGATGAAGTTGGCCTTGATCTCACCAGCGGTGGCTTTGCTGATGAGGGTCTTGCCGCAGCCCGGAGGGCCATAGAGGAGGACTCCACCGCCGACTTTTTTATCGTAGGCTTTGAACAGTTCCGCATGCTGAAGCGGGTACATGATCTTCATGCGGATCTCCTCTTTCAGCGCCTCCATGCCACCCACGCTGCTGAAGTTCAGCTTGGGTTTTTCAAAGTCGGCGAGGCCCAGGTCAGAGGCGGAGCCGCCACGTGGCTGGCTGTCTTCTTCATCCTCGTCTTCTTCCTCATCAGCCTCCACGTAGTCGCCATTGGAGGCGAGGCCGGCGCGTTTGCGGCTACCGGTTTCATCGTCGCTGGGCTTGATGTTGCTAAGATCCTTCTCCAGACCCGGATCGGAAAGGGAAGGGTTCAGGGCCAAGGCTTTGTCATAGAGGCTGCGGGCGCGGCCGAGTTCGCCTTCGGTGACCAGGATGCGCGCCAGCAGGAGATAACCGGGGGCAAAGTCAGGCTTGTTGGCGATCAATTGTTCAGCACGCACGGCGGCTTCGGAATGACGCCCCTGTAGCAGGGCCACCTGGGCTAGCCCGGTGCGAGCTTCCGCATTGTCCGCGTCTAGTTTGAGGACGCTGTTAAAGGCAGCCTCGGCCTCGTCATGCAGCAATTCTTCCATGCAGCCTGCGGCGTAGATCAGGAGCAGGGGCACATTGTCGGGAGAATGTTGCAGGGCCAGACGGAGGGCATCGAGGTTTTGAGCCATGCCCCTGAGTCCAGCGTGCGACCTAGGGGCACGCAAGAGATATTATCGTGTCATTCGCTTGAATGGCGGCTGGTTTCCGTGTCCAACCTCATGCCCATTCAGGAACGGAGCGGCGGGCCGTACCACTGATAGCACATCATGTAAACGATGACGCCTGTGATGGAGACATAGAGCCAGATGGGGGCGGTCCATTTGGCGAGTCGCTTGTGCTTGTCAAAGCGCTGCCGAAGTGCCGGGATGACCGTCATGATGATCATGGGCAGGTTGACGATGGCCAAAAAGACATGGGTGATCAGCAACCCATAATAGAAGGTCTTGATGTTCCCTGTACCGGCGAACTTCACATGCAGCACATGGAAGTGATAATACAGGTAGCAGCCCAGGAACACGGCTGAGAAAGTCAGCGCTGTGGCCATGCAGACGATATGTGCCTTTTTGTTGCCGACCTTGATGAAGATGAGGCCCAGAATAATGAAAACCGTGGCACAGGCGTTCAGGGTGGCATTGATCGGTGGCAAGTCGTAAACAGTCATAGTGAGGTGCGTGGGTTGAAAAGCGAGGCTGTTATTTGCCCTGTTCCTTTTCCTTGAGGATGAAGTTCAGGTCTTTGCGTAGCTGGGCTTCGAAGTAGTCACCGAACTGGGGGTCGGCATTCATGAGATCGTACTGAGTGCCGCGCACGTGGCCTTTGTGATCCACCAGGGCGACTCGAAGGTCGTGGATGTACTTGTCATCCGGAGACAGGCGGTCAGCCTCGGGTAGGTCCTGCACGGGGCGGAATTTCATGAACTGGGTCATGTAGTTGCGCACTTCATCCTTGGCTCCATTCACGAACCACCAGGGGTCGGTGTCTTGGACGTTGATGCCACGGGCAAATTTCTGCATCATTTCTGGGGTGTCTTCAGGATCCAGGGTGAAGGAGATGAAGTGGACGTTCGGGTTGTCCTTGTACTCTTCCTGGAGTTTCTTCAGCTTGGCGATGACGCCAGCGCAGCCGCGCGGGCAGCGAGTGTAAACCCAGGACGTTAGCAGGACCTTGCCGCGCAATTCATCGAGGTGGACTTTGCGACCGTCGCGCTCCGTCAGCTCCAGGTCGCGCTCCAGGCGGCCCAGGATGGCAGGGCGGTTTTTATCCTCGCTCTTCGCCTGGTCCTGCATCGCGATCAGGTAGTTGTAGAACACCACCACGCCGAGCACGGCGAAAATGATGGGGATCCAGATGGCCCAGGGAGTGAGCGAGGGTTTGGGGTCGGAGGCGGGCTGGGACATGGTTGGGAAAGGTAGCTTTTAAAAATCGGGAGGCATCAGGCCCGCTTCCAGGCAATGGAGGAAATGATGAGGATGCCGGGCAGATACATGAGGGTGCAGAAGAAAAGCTTACGGGCAGAGGCGCGCTCGGGATTCTTTTGGAAATCGAGGGCCAGTTTGCACAGCCAGCCAGCGAGGGCCAGGGACAGGGGCAGGAAAATCCAGGTGACGACGAGGCCCTGCTGCACGGGATAAAACATGAGCAGCAGTGTGGCGATGGAGTAGGCCAGGGCGTGTTTGGACGTCCGCACACCTTCATCGTCATCATTGGCCAGCATGATAAAACCACCCCGGCGGTACTCATCCCGATACATCCAGTTGATGGCCAGGAAATGGGGGAGCTGCCAGAGGAAGAGCAGGGCGAAGAGATAGATGGCCCCGGGCTCCAAGAGAAGCTGCCAGCGAACGTAGGCCTCGTCCCGTGGAAGTTGCCCAGCGGCCCCGGCCCAACCAATGAGGGGCGGCAGGGCTCCGGAAACGGCCCCGACAAGGGTATTGGTCGGGGACTGCCTTTTTAGCGGCGTATAGATAAAAAGGTAGGTGGCCAGGGTGAGGGCCGTGAGGGCGGCAGCTTCGAAGTTCACCTTGGCGACGAGGTGAATGAGGGCGAAGGCACTGAGCAGCCAGCCGATGCCAAAGGCAGCGCTGGGACTGATGCGGCCCGCGGGCAGGGGACGGTCGGCTGTGCGGGTCATCCGGGAGTCTGGCTCGATCTCCATGAGCTGATTGAAAACACCCGCACCAAAGGCGGCAAGGCTGCTGCCGAGGATGGTGTGGAAAAGCAGCCAGCCATCGAGCGAGGTGCCAGCCCGTAGCCAGAAGCCGACAAAGGTGGTGACGATGACCAGGGCGCTG
Source organism: Prosthecobacter algae (assembly GCF_039542385.1). Taxonomy (NCBI): domain Bacteria; kingdom Pseudomonadati; phylum Verrucomicrobiota; class Verrucomicrobiia; order Verrucomicrobiales; family Verrucomicrobiaceae; genus Prosthecobacter; species Prosthecobacter algae. Next base: position 299,051 of record NZ_BAABIA010000001.1, read on the forward strand.
AGACGGAACTTGGTGAGCACAAGCAGGTCATTCATGCTCCAGGTTTTGGAGGCAGGCTCGGGGGAGGGGCTGGCGCTTTCGGACATGGGGAGGGCAACTTAACGCGCTGGCGACAATGCGCCAGAAACACTGACAACCTTTCCGGAAGAACCCAGAAGCCAGAGGAAGAGGGCACTGACGAGTAAAGAGGAGAGGCCAATGTGCAGCACCTGGGCGATGCCAACAATCCCTACGTGGGCCAAGACCACACCGAGAATCATTTGACTGAAGATCAGGCCAAAGACGCTCCACTCCAGCCAACCAGTGCGGGTGAGGTGACGGCGGCTGAGGTGCAAAAAGGCGGCACCGGCGAAGAGGATGAGCCAGGAGAAACTGCGATGCAGGAGGTAAACCCAGCTTTGCTCCAGTTCTGTCACCCACTCGCTGCGAGGATGCCCGGCGTGGGTGTGGGCGAGATGGTCCGTGAGTTCGCGCACCTGCGATCCCATGATGCCTTCGATGACGATGAGGGCAAAAAGTACCCAGGCGATCCGGCGCAGGGCAGGGGAGGGTTGGCATTTCCACGGGAGCCTCCAAGGGCTGTCATTGGCGCGCCAAGCGGTATAGACCAGGACGCATTGCAGCAGGATGGCCAGGGCCATGTGGAGAGTGATGATGCCCGGCTTGAGCCCGCTTAAGACCACCCGCATGCCCAGCCATGCGTTCACCAGGACCAGAATGAAAGAGGCGGAGGAAGCCCAAAAGACGCGCTGCCGATGAAGCCGGATCTGGCCGAAGGAGGCGATGAGAAGGCAGAGCATCGCTATTCCAACAGGCATGCTGGTGAGGCGGTTCACGTATTCGATCCAAGTGGCGACAGGATCGAACTCTGCCTTTAGGGTTTCAGGGGTGATGGTCGCTGGATCACGTCCATGCGCGGCAGCTTTGGCGCGGAATTTTTCGATCTTAAG